>JAQBGV010000031.1:0-24532 GCA_032128395.1 Planctomycetota bacterium
AGCCGCGCGCCCCGCGTGCGTCCGGCGCGCCGTGGGGGTTATCCGGGAGGGGCGCCGCGGCCCGCGAGAGGGGGCTGCGAGCCAGCCCCCAGAGAACATCCGCGAGCCAAGCGAGCGGAGCTCGCCTCGTCGGGGTGAATCGCGAGCGGCTCCGCCGCGAGCGAGAGGGGGCTGCGAGCCAGCCCCCCAGGAACAAGCGAGCGGAGCGAACCTATTGCTGCCGCCGCCCTCCCAGCAGATCTCTCGGACCGAAGTCGATGCGGAACGTCGTGTCGTCATCCTCTCCTTCATCGAACACGACCGAGCACGCCACCGACCAGCGGTGGAAGTTCCGCACCACCGAGATCCGTTGGTTGACCGCATCGTTCCGCCGGAGATCGTACTCGGTCCAGGCTCCGAATTCGTACTTCTCGGAGCCCCACCATCGCCCGCCGAGCACCAGGGTGTCCTGGAGATGGCGCCGCTGACGGCTCGACACTTGGAGCATGAAGGCGTGCGCGTCGAAAACGCGGAAGCCGGCGTTGACTTCATCGAGGTGCCCGAGGTTGAAGTCGACCGCTCCATCGACGAAGGCGCCGAACTGATCGAGCGGAGTCAGCAGGATCTCCCCCTCGAGCGGACCCCACGGCACCCCTGCGTTGTCGCGCTGGTGGTCCGGGAACCAATCGATCTCGAGTCGGGCGTCCATCAGGGAGCGCGTATCGAACCCCCGGCGGGCCTGCCGACCCACGCCCCCCCGCTGGGTGAAGAAGCGTTGGAAGAGCCCGAGATGGACTCGCTCGTGCTCTTCGACCTGCTCGACCTCGTCGAAGACGATCAGATCGGTCGGATCGACATCGGTGTAGAACAGATTTTCGTACCCCACGTCGAAGTCGACGACGTGACGGAGTCCGTAGATCCCGAGCGACGGGATCTCGACCCCGAAAGTGCGCGAGACCCGGGAGCTGAGTGTCGCGCCACCGGCGAACGCCCATCGATCCTCGTTCTCGCCGGCGAGGTCTTCGTCCCAGACGGTGTATCGCCCTTCGGCGAAGGGGCGAACTCGAATCCCTCGCACCAACTGAAGCGGTCGCGCGGCGAGCAGGCGGACATCACCGCGCTGGTTGTCACGGTCGGGGAGCGCGAGCGCAGCGGCGGGGCGATCCTCGAGCTTGGCGATCGACGCCTCGCCGTCGAGAACGACTCCGGCCCATGGCTCCGGCTCCTCGATCCAGTAGGCCTTCATCTCGGGGAGCCTCTCGAGGGTCGAGCGGAAGTCATCCGGCTGCTCGAGCATCAGCACCGTCACTTGGCTCGCCGCAGTGACCGGCTGACGGACGAAGATGACGTTCTCGGGGGTCTTCCCGCCGCGTGACTCACCCTCGAAGAATTCCTCGAGGAAGTTCGCATCGCTCTCTTCGGAGTATTCGAAGTCGATCAGGGTTCGTGTCTGGAGGCGGAGGCGTTGATGGATGCGGGTTCGGTGCCGATCTTCATCGGGAGCCATGGTCCCGTTGCGATCCTCTCCCCGATCCTCGATCGCCCACCACTTGGCTATTCCGAAGAGTTCCACGCGGCCGTCCGGGTCACCTGCCCACCGCAGAGGATCGCGCCCCCACTCGACATCGACGCCGTATCCCGTCCCGCGCTCGGAGAGATAGTCGAGGCGTACTCCGAGATCGACCTCGCGCGTCAAGGCCGACGGGAGGAGCAAGTTGCCGTTCCACAGGGTATCGACCCGGGTCCCGTATTTTCCCGACTTCGAGTACGACACCGAGCGCAGCGGCAGGTAACGCCCCCACCGACTGTCGAACACCACCCCGGGGAGGAGCGGAATCGTGACCAGCCCCGTGTCGAGGGAGATGTCGTCGAGCTCGAACAGCCATCCTCCCGGCTTGTCCTCCCCCGGGAACGGCTCGACCTCCTGACGCTCCGCCGCCGAACCCTTGCGCGCTCTGATCGCCCAGTGCGGATCACCGAACTCGCAGGTGGTGAACTCGATTCCCTCCCCATGGATCCTCTCGAAGTCCTCGATCGTCAGGAGCTCCGCGGCGAAGATGATCGGGCTCTCCACCCCCACCTCGCGGATGAACGCAGGACCCGGAGTGAATCCGAAGAGGATCTCTCGCGCCCGCACGGGGTCGTCGGTCGGAGACTGACGCAATCGCTCGATCAACTCTTGATCGATCCGGAGGCGGCTCTCCGTCATGATCAGCCGTTTGGCGTCGACATCGATGAACAGGGTCTCCGCGCGGAACGTCTGGTCTCCTCGACTCAGAAGGATGTTGCCCTCGGCGAAGACGTGCATGTTCTTCGGTTTCAGCTCGTCGTCGAATCCATCGCAGAAGAATCCGACGCCGTCGGCGTGCAGGGAGAAGCCACGCCCCTCGATGAGCACGTTCCCGAGCAGCAGGATCGCGATCGACGATAGGTCGAGGTTCGACTCGACCGTGCGAAAGTCCTGGGTCAGCGTGATCTCTTCATCGGTCCCGAAGATCCCCCCTTGCTGCAGGACTCGGTCGGAGAGCTCGTCCTGCTCTTCTCCGAGGATCTGCTCCCGAGGGTCCTGCGCTGCGAGACCGGACCCAGCGAATGGAGCGATGGAGAGAGCGAGCAGGAGCGCGAGGAGCCGATGCGCGGTTCGAGCGGATCGAGCTGAGGGTAGGTGCACGGATATTCCCCTCGTCCACCCCTGCGCATTCCCGGGAAGTCGGGGTCGCGGGGAACGCTCACGGAATCGAGCGGGCGGATGTTAGGGGGTCGGGGTGGGATGTCAACGCGGGGATGGGTCGTCCGAACGACTCATCCCCACGCCGAGCCCTCAGTTGCCCATTCGGACATGGACCTCGATCAAGAAATTCACGAGCACGTTTTCGAGGGTCGCCTCGTTGTGGGACGAATTCTGCTTCCCGAAGTGTGAGAGGACGTGCAGAACCCGTCCCTTCTTGATCGGGAAGGTGACCGCGACCGCATCGTCCCCCGTCTGCTTCTTCAGTTCCGGGCTGACGATCAGGACCTCGACCTTGTTCGAGCGAACGTTGAGACTCGGGCTCTCCTTGTCGATCTTCCACTCGTGCTTGACCAAGTCGATCTCGGGTTCCGGGATCTCCACTGTCTCGCTCCCCTCCGGGGGAGGAGCGACCCCGGTACGGCCCACGTCATCTTCCGTGTCGTCGGCATCGTCCTCGCTCGTCGGGTCGTAGTTGTCGTCGTCCTTTGCATCGTCCTCGTCGTCGTCGTAGCCCCAGTCGATCACGGGAGGGGGCACGAACACGCCGCGGAGGAAGGAGTGGGCGGTGTATCCGCGTGATGGGCGGATCCCGACCGTTTCATTCTCGAGCGCGGTGCCCGAGCTGAGGAACTTCCCCCAGAGCGGCTCGATCACCTCGACCAAGACCCAGTCCTCGGTGAAGAGGTAGCCCCCCTCCTCGGTCCATTGTCTCAGCTTGTCGAGGGCGTCCTGCCGCATCTTGAACTGGACGTTCTCGTGATTCCCGGGGCCCGTGCACCGGTAGAGGCGATTCCCGGTGTATTCTCCCGCCCCGTGCTCCGGATTCTGGCAGAACTCGTTGATCTGAGTGCAGTTGATGAAGATCGCCGCGTACCGGGTGATCTTGAAGGACTTCTCCTCGAGGCGTTCCTTCAGCACGACGTCGTGGGGGATGTTCAACTTCTTGAGGACGTTCTCGATGTGGTCGAAGTTGAGATCGTTGCCCTTCTTCGAGGTCGGCCCCTTGACCACGAGCACTTTTCCCTCTGGCATCTTCTCGAGCCCGAGGAATTGCCGCTGACGCACCGGGTCGATCGGTTGGGCTAGCCCAGTGGTCGACTCGTGCTCCTCGGCCTCCGTGCGGAGGATCTTCAACCCACGTTCGCGGTTCTGCGCCCACCAGCCGGTCCAGTTCGGAATGCTGTGCCCGAACTGCTGGAGGGTCAGCGCTTCGAGGGCGTAGATCAGCCGTTGCTCGAGCACGGTCGGTGGATTCTTGCCGTCATTCTCCTTGGCGTGCTCCTCGATGAGGAACGGCATCAGAATGTCGACGGTGCGTCGCACCTTCGCGTTCGGAGCGAGGTCGATGGTCATCAGCTTCATGTCCGATGAACCATCGTCGAGCACCCGGCGGATCACCCGTCCCAGGTACTTCGAGTCGCTCTTCCGGAGAGCGTTCAGCAGATCGCGAGAGATCGGCTCATTCCCGTGCCTGAGGATGAAGTTCCCCATCTCGGAAAATGCCTCGCCGTGACGGAAGCTGGCGACTCCATCGAGCAGTACCCAGTACGCGCTCTCGTACGCGGCCGGGAGGGAGCGTGCAGAGGAAAGGATCGCGTTCGTCGCGTCCCGTCCGGGGATCGTCCCCGCCTTCCGCAGCACCTGGACCACCGAGGCGCTGTCCCCCGACAGGATCGCCTGTTGGAGGGTCTTCTTGAGCTCCTTCGGACTCGGTGGCTGGTCGGCGAAGAGCACACCCCGGGTAGTGGAGTTGGCGGTCATGAGGAGAATCAGCAATCCGCCGATCAGGACCAGAGGGCGGCGGAACCTGAGCGACGAATGGGTGGGACTCGGGACCATGTCTCCTCCTCCTGGATCGCCTCAGACAGGGGCGGTTCTCAACCTGTACGCACCCCTCGCCGAGGGCGATGGGGTGGAGGCACCGGTGATTCTAACCCGCATCCCAGATGAATCTCGGCCAGATTCGGCAGGGGGGAGACCCCGATCTCCGTGAGATCGAGGATCGGGGGGCCCGGTCACGGCCCCCCCGGTCCGGGCTACTCCGCGGGCGCTGGCTCGAGGAGCAGGCGATCGAGGATCCGCTCGATCAGGTTCTCATCGCGGAAGGTCGGGTCCATCTTGAACCAGACGACGTCTCCCGCCCGATTCAGCAGCACCATGGTGCCGCCTCCCACCGAGGCGAGGTATCGCTGGAAGTTCGGCCACTCCTTCTCGGTCTCGAGACCGACCGGATAGGTCAGCTCGAGGCGCTGCCGCTGCGCATCGAGGCGCGCGATCTGGGAGGGAATGTCCTGGAACCCCTTGGGATCGGCGACCCAGGCGACCCGCAGACCTTCGTGCCAGCGATCGCGGTAGAGCCGCTGCATGATCTTCTGAATATCCTCGTAGCGGTCGTTCTCGTAGGGGGTGAAGAGCAGGACCATGACGTTGCCCTTCTCCGCACGGGGATCGCCGGGAATGTCATCGAGCCAGGTCCCGATCCCCAGGTCCGGCGCTGGCTTTCCTGCGAGAATGAGGGTCGCACTGTGCACTTTGTCGGTCCGGGTGAGATAGACCTGCGAACGCGGCTCGATGCGCTTTTCGGCCTGGAGCTGGAGGAGCTTCGTCAAGGCGTCGCCGAACGAGGCGCGGGCGTCCTCGAAACGACCGAGATAGAACTGCAGGAATCCGATCATGAACCCGCGCTCGTCGTAGTAGCGCTGGAACGCCTGACGCGCCTCGGCTCCCCAGGTATGCATCCGGTCGCCGATCCTCACAGGGATCCCCTTGGCGCCCTGCTCGAGGGCTTCACCGATCGAGATCCACCACTCCAGAGCTTCGACCGCGCGTCCTCCTTCGGTCAGCGCCTTTCCCTTCAGCTGGTAGACGTGAGGGATCAACTCGTCCATCGGGAAGCGGTCGAAGAAGAGGTCCGCCATCTCGACCGCCTCGGCGAACCGCTTGGATGAGATGTAGGCGTTGATGAGTGCGAGGAGATTTTCCGAGGAGGCGGGGTCGTCGGGATAGCGCTCGAGTAGAGTGCGATACGCTTCGACCGACTCGGAATATCGCTGCGAGAACCAGGTCGCCTGCCCGCGGAGCCGCCACATTTCCCGGTTCGACTCGCCGGCTGGGTGAAGCTCGAGTCCCTCGTCGAGGATCTGGATCACTTTGTCGAAGTACTGTTGCCGGAGCTGGGCCATCGCCTCCTTCGTGGCGGATTTGCCGGTCTCCTTCTGGACCTGCTGCGAGAACTGGATGAAGAAGCGAGTGTTGTTCACGACCCAGAGATGCGCGACAGGGGGGATCACATCCGCTCGGCTTGCGCCCTCCGGATGCTTCGCGAGGTAGTACTCGCCGAGCCTCAGCATGTCATCGACGAGAGCGTGCAGTTGCTCGACCGTCATCCCTTGGGGCCGACGCACGTCCTTCGGGATCGTGCGGGCCAGGGCGAGAATGCGCGCCGCGAGTTCCGCCTCGGTCGCGGTACTCTCGAAGCCGGGAAGGGTCGGCTCGAACGGCGGAGCGACGGTGGAGTCCGCAGACCCCGAGTCCTCCTGACCTGCGGCGGGCGTTACTGTCGCTTCGGAGACCACCGGTGGCGCTGCGGGAACGACGGGCGCGGAAACGACGGGCTCGGTTGTGCCCATCTTCTCGACTCCCGCGGACGCCAAACCATCCGCCGTCCCCTCGACCCCATCCGCACTTTCCGTCGCTCTCGCTGCTCTCGAGTTCTGAGTGGCCATTGCGGATCCGCTCGGCCTCGGCTGACAGCCGATCGTCGCGCCGAGAATCAGCAGTAGCACGAGGGATGCCGCACCGGGGATCGCCGGTCGGGGGGATGGGGTCTGCATCGATCGGTTCTCTTCCAACATGGGGAACACATCTCCTCCGCGCGGGTCGCAGAGCGCAACTCCGCCGCGATCGCACCACAATGGGGCACCGCAAGGGTGGCATTCCGATGGGGCACTCCACTCCGGGGGAACTCCACGCTCAGAGGAGTATAACGGGATTGTGAAAACCCGGAGGACGTCGCGGTCGGACGTGAGAAGGGACCCTCCGAGCGGCTCAGTTCGGAACAAAGGTCTGGGGCAGGGCTGTTAACGCATTGCGACATCAACAGTTACGCCCCCAGATGAAGGTCGATCGATCGCCGCTGACGCACGCGAAGCTCGACCTCCACCGGGGGGGAGTTCTCCCCCCCATTGCGATCGGGTACGAACCGGATCTGGTAGGTCCCTGGGGGCAGCCCGGCGAAACGGAAGGTCGCCCCTTCCTCGAGCTTCACCCGTCGGCGCAGCGGGCCGACGAGGATCACGTTCCCCCCGTTCTGCACTGCGCCGGACGCGGAATAGACGCGCCCCTCGATCTCCGCTCCTCGTTCGAGTGAGGCGGTCACCAGCGGCTCGGGGCGATCGAGCGACACGACCACATCCTCGCTCTCGCTGAGGTAGTCGCCGTGTTCGAACCGGACCTCGTAGCGACCCTCGACGAGCCCGTGGAGCACGAACTTCCCCTCTTCATCGGTGTTGTCCTGTGCATCGTGTCGGCCACGACGTCGCCGGGGGGCGTCCTCATCGTCTGGGAGTCGAAACGCGCGGACCCGCACGTCCGCGAGCCCAGATCCGACCATGTCATAGACCGTCCCCCGAATCCGTCCCCCCGCACGGAGCAGGACGACCAGGTCATCCTCGCTCGGGCGAGTGGGGAGTCGAATTCCAGTGACCTCGAACGGGACGTATCCCTCCGCGGCGATCTGCAGCTGGTAATCCCCGGCAGCGAGATTTCCGATCGTGAATCGCCCCTCCGCGTCGGTGCGCCCCCAGACCTCGCGTTCCTTGCGCCCCTCCCAAACCACGGGGGTGATCCGGGCACGCGCGTTCGGGATCGGTTCCTCCGTCCCCTGATCGAGCACAACGCCCGTGATCTCGTAGGCGGCGCGAAGAACTACCTCGAGCGGTCCGTCCTGCGCGAAGACGCCACGTTCGGAGTATCTGAGGAATCCAGGAGACTCGACGGCGACGGTCAACTCCTCCCGTCCGAGACGATCGACGATGAAGGAGCCGGTCGGGTCGCTGCTCGAGCTCCGGCGCGCGCCCCCCACCACAGAAACCGAGATCCGGGCCTGGTCGATGGGCGCTCCCGAGTCATCGGCCACGACTCCGGTCAGTCGTTGCTCCGGCTCGAGATGGACGTCGACGCGGCGCGCCTCGTCGGGGCCGACCTCGAGTTCCCGCATCACCGACTGGGCCAGCCGCGGCGCACTGACGCGGAGCTCGTAGCCCCCCGCCTCGAGCCCGACGACCTGGTATTCGCCGTCCGTGCGAGAACGTGTGGTCTTCCGGCCACGACCGAGGGTTCCGCCCCCATCTCCGGTCATCCGAAACTCAAGAACCGCACCCTCGACCGGCGAGTTCGTCGGCCCGACCACCGCTCCGAAGAAGGAAGCACCCCACCGGAGCGAGAGCACGATCCCGCTGACCCCCGACCCGCCGAGGGAGATCGTCTCGCCGAAGCTCGGGAGCAGGAGCGCGTACCGCGCGGTGACCTCGTAGATCGCAGTGGGGTCGTCGACCTCGATCGAGAACGCGCCTTCGGCATCGGTGAAGTCGACCGAGTCGCGTGCACCACTCCGCCAGCGGGTGCGCTGCTCGGGGTCATCGCGACTCGCGGTCACCCGCGCGCCGGGGAGCGGCGCGCCATCCGGGTCGAGCACCACCCCCTCGATGCGCACCGCCTCCGCGAGTGCGATGTCGCCGAGGTCACCCCCCCCCGCCGGAACATCGAACGTCGTCTCCGCGAACGTCGCCGCGCGGATGAGCAGGCGGAACTCCTGGTCCGTGGATGCGGAGAACTCGAACCGCCCGTCGCTGACGGACTCCGCAAGGACCGCCCGGCGCCAGTCCCGCTCGCTCTGGATTCGGCCCTGTGCGACCGGAGTGCCATCGCTCGCGACCAATCGCCCGGAGACGATCGGACCGGGCTCGAGCGTGATGTCGAGAGCCGGTCCACCGGTCGGAGCGTCGGTGGATTGCACGAGCCAGCCATCCCGACGGAAAGAAACCGTGTGTGTCCCTTCGGAGAGGGTATCGAGCGCGAACGCTCCGCTCCGGTCGGTCATGGTCTGCGCACTGGGAGCCCCGCGCTCCGTGCGAACGCTCACGTTCACGTCGGGCACGGGAGACCCCCTGGGATCTCGCACGATCCCCTCGATCACCACCCCGGCGTCGATTTCGATGTCGACCCTCAGGATCTCCCCCGCGGCGACCAGCAGTCCGGGGACCGACTGGGGTTGCCAACCGGCACCCTGGACGGAGATCCGGTATGCACCTTCCGCCAGTCCGTCGAAGCGAAATCGTCCTTCTTCGTCGGTCGTCCCCTTCGGCCTCGGCGGCAACCCCGCCTCGAGGATGGCGGGTCCACCGTCGGCGGAGAGCACGACCTCGACCGCGGGGACCACCTCACCGGAGCGATCCGAGACCACCCCCTCGATCGTCCCCCCGAGTGCGAGCACGATTTCGATCGGAGCGGGTTCGGGGACCGAGTGACGCTTCTCGGTCGCGGCCCAAGGTGCTGCCTCGACGAAGAGTTGATAATCGAGGGGGGGGAGCGCAGAAAACCGGAAATGCCCATCCGCATCCGACCGTGTCGTCCCCGTCACCGGATTCAGGAGGAAGACGAGCAACTCGTCGCGCGCGACGAACCACCCCTCCATCCCTGCCTCGAGCGGCACGATCTCTCCTCGCAACAAGATTTGCGCACCCTCGATCACCGAGCCGTCCTCGCCGAGGATGACCCCGGTCAGGTCTCCGGCCGCGACGAGCGCGATGTCGACCCGCGCATCGGTCTCGGCGACATACTGGATCGTCGGAGTCGGGGTCACGAGTGTCCCGTCCGCGCGGCCGGCGACGATGTAGCGTCCCGCCGCCAGACCGGTGAATGCGTAGCGCCCGGACGCGTCGGTTCGGACTCCGGCGAGCCTGAGCAAACCGCTCGCGATCTCCGGTCGAAACGGAATCGTCCCGATGTCGGCGAGATCCCGGAGCAGCACGCCGCCGGAACCATCGACCTGGAGCAGACGAAAAAGGGGTAGCCCGCCCTCCTGCTCGACCTCGGCCGGCAGCCGCGATCGGTAGAGGAACACCTCGGCGCCCGGTGCCGGGCTGCCCTCCGGGTCCGACACCCATCCGCGCAAGGCCCCGGCTCCGGCCCCGAGGTCGATCTCGCTCGACTCCCCCCCGGCGACTCCCGCGCCCTCGAAAAGATCGATAAGGATGGAGCCCGCCACCTCTTCGATACGAGCGGCATCGCGGTCCACTCGCGGAATCTGCGATCCGTCTGGCCGATCGCCGCTGAGGAGCCACCAGAACACGCCGACCAACAGGAGGGCCACCGAGCCGGCGATCGCGAACTGACGTGGCATCGGCGCCTTTCTTCGTCTCCCATGGCCCGACCGCTCCCGCGGCCCCAGCAAGAGGATACCCGAGGAAACGGGTCGAAGGAGCGCCGGGAATGGCTCAGGGAGCGCCCTGCTCCATCCGACTTGCTCCCGGGTCGATCCCGGGGGACGATCGGACTTCGGCGGCGATCCACGCGGTCTCCTCATCGGAGGTGCCGTGGCGATGCTGCTCTCCCCATCCTCTCCTCAGGACCCCTCATCCCCGTCGGCCCACTCTCCATCGCTCCCCGAGATACACCGGTCCCCGCCGCTCCTGACCCGTGCGGTCGCGTTCGCTCTCGGGTTGGGGCTGATCGGCGCCGACCCATCTCTGCGCTTCCCCGCCGCATTGTGGTGCATCGTCGCGGCCCTCGCCTCGGTGCTCCTTCGACGGCGCCTCCCTGCAGGTCGGCTCATCCGCAACCACACGATCCCCCTTCTCCTCGGAATCTACGCCGCTCCACTGTCACCGCCACCCGTGCCATCCCTCCCCGATGGCCCGCACGCGGTGACGGGGCGGGTCGCCGGAACGCCACGGCCGAGCCTGGGACAGATGAACGGGGACTTCGCGCTGCGGATGGAGTTGGTCGCATTGAAGATCGATGGGATTCCCGTCCTGGGCACCCTTTCTCTGCGCGTGCGCGGGGACCCCGACCTGGGTCGGAGCGATCGCATCCGTTGCATCGCGCGCGCGACCGCACCGGGATCACTCTGGGTCCCCCACCCGGACGAGTGGAGCGTCGTCGAACGCTCCCCTCTCGCCACTCTCGACCGCGCACGGCGCCTGCTCCGGCAGCGCTTCCGACGTACCCTCCCCTCCCGGGCCGCGGCATGGTCGTGCGCCCTGCTCCTCGGAGATCGAGCTCTGCTCTCCTCCGAGGTCACCCGGCGATTCCGCGCGATCGGACAGGGGCATCTGCTCGCGATCAGTGGCTTGCACGTCGGACTGCTCATCGCGCTCGTGCGCGCGTTCGAGCGTCGACTCCCCGGGTCCGGGAGGCGGCGGAGTGGACCGATCGGCGCCCTCGCCCTCCTCGGATACGCCGGACTCGCGGGGGCAGATCCGCCGGTGATGCGCGCCGCGCTCTTCGGGGCTCTCGCGATGACCAACCTGCGCCGGAGCGCGCGCCCGCGTCTCCCGGAGCTCCTCGTGCTCGCCCTGTTCGTGCTCGGGTCGGGCACCGGGGCGGGCGGTGAGGTGAGCTTCTGGTTGAGCTTCGCCGCAGTGACGGGGATCGCGCTCACCATGGCGGGGGAGACCCGATCGAGCGAGCCTGAGGGGAGGAGGCATCGCCTCGGACGATCGCTTCGCATCGCGTGCGGCGCCTGGCTCGGAGCTCATGTGGTGCTCGTCTGGATCACCCCAGAGGTGGTTCCTCTCGGCCCGCTCATCTCGCTCTGCTTCGCCCCTTGGCTCGCGGCGATGCTCGCGGGTTCGATCCTCGCACTGATCCCGGGAGCACCGAGCGTCGTCGGTCCGGTACTCGAAGCGCTCAGTTGGTGTGGCGAAGGGGTGGCGGGTGCGGTGGAACTCCTCCCCGGTACGCCGTGGACGCTCCCACCGATGCCACCGATCGCGGCGAGCGCCGTGTTCGCAGCGACCCTCGCCATGCTGTCGGGTCGACGGCGTGCGTCTGCAATTCTTCTCGCGGTCGCGATCGTCGCGGTGCTGCTCCATCCCGTACCGCGGGCCCCTCGCCTCCTCGCACCGAATCTCGGGCGCGGGCAGGGTGCATTCATCCTCGGCCGGAGCGCGACCATCCTGCTCGACGCGGGAAGCCTCGATCACGCGGAGGGAGGTGCGCGCACGCTGCGCGATCGACTGTGGCGCGCCGGGCGCGACCGCATCGACCTGGTCGTGCTCTCGCACCCCCACGCGGACCACGTCCTGGCGATTCCGGGTCTCCTCAAGAGGATTCGGATCGGGGCGGTAGCGATCGGGCCCCGTTTCGAAGAACCCAGTCTCGGCTGGGCGATCGAGCGTGCCATCACGCGCGCGGGAGTCCCCCTCATCCGTCTCTCCGCCGGAGGACACTTCCGGATCGGTGAGTTCGACTTGGTCGCGCTCCACCCGGCCGCACGAATTCCCGACGGGATGTCCCCGTCGGTGAACGACGACTCCCTCGTCGTGCGCATCCGCGGGGAGGGGATCGACCTTCTCGCGCCGGGGGATCTCGAGGGCCCTGGGCTCGCGAGTGTGCCGGCCCCGGGAGTGCGGTGGCTGCTCCTCCCCCACCACGGACGGGAGGCGCCGGGGTTGGTCGGCTGGCTGCGGGGCGCGGCACCGGAACTCGTACTCACGCTCGGAGGGGGACCTCCCTCGGAAGCACTTCGGCGGGTCCTCGCGGAAGATGGAATTCGATGGCGTGCGCCAGCGCGGGGGACGGATCTGGTGGAGTGGGTCGAGGAGTGAGCCCGACCCCGATACACTTCGCGCATGCGAAGCGATGGAGCGAGCGATGGAACGCGACTACTGCCGACCCTGCGCTGGCAGGGTGGAGCCGACGGACACGTCGTCCTCATCGACCAGACGCGCCTCCCGGATGCCGAGATCGAACTCGTCGTCCGCACTCCGCGGGACATGATCGAGGCGATCCGTCGCCTCGCGATCCGCGGGGCGCCGGCGATCGGGGTCGCGGGGGCGTACGGCGTCTGCCTCGCCGCACGCGGGCTGACGGAGGGGAGCGCCATCCGCGCTGCAGTGCGCGCGGAACTCCCCGGCCTGCGCGAGGCGCGCCCCACCGCGATCAACCTCGCTGCGATGGTCGATCGCATGCAGGCGAGCTTCGAGTCCGCCGAAGCTTCGGCTCTCGAAGGACCGGCCCTGAAGGAACACCTTCTCGCAGCGGCGCAGAGGATCCACGACGAAGAGGTCGCGCGCTGTGACGCGATCGGCCGCACGGGCGCGCCGCTCATCCAGACGGGCGACCGGGTCCTGACTCACTGCAACGCGGGAGCACTCGCGACCGTGGGGAGCGGGACCGCGCTCGCGGTGCTCTATCAGGCCTGGCGGAACGGTGTCCGCTTTTCCGCGATCGCCGACGAGACGCGTCCGCTCCTCCAAGGAGCCCGTCTCACCGCATGGGAGCTCGCTCGCGCGGGGATCCCCGTCACCGTGATCGCCGACAGTGCTGCGGCGCATCTGATGGCCCGAGGAGAGATCGACCGTGTGATCACGGGCGCCGATCGAATCGTCGCGAACGGCGATACTGCCAACAAGATCGGCACCTACTCCGTCGCCGCGCTCGCCGCGAGGCACGGAATCCCGTTCTACGTCGCCGCACCCTCGACGACCTTCGACTTCTCCATCGCAGCCGGCGCAGAGATCCCGATCGAGGAGAGGGATGGCGCGGAGATTTGGCGAGCGGCATCGCAGGGCTCGCCTCCCGCGGGGGTTTCCTTCCGCAATCCCGCGTTCGATGTCACCCCGGCGGAGCTGATCGCGGGATGGATCACGGAAGCGGGGATCCTCACGCCACCGTTCGGGGAGATCCGGAAGTAAGCGGGTCCTCCTCGGTGTTGGTTACGGACAGGTCGGCATACCGCAACTCAAGAAGTCATCCGTCGGATCCGCACCACACCCGGGAAACGGAGCCGGCGGCGGCGGACCCCCGGCGAAACCGTAGTTCAGAAGGTAGATCGGGTCCGCGATGTTCGCCTGGCCGTCGTCGTTCGCATCGAGCGCATCGATACAGGGCACCGTCGGCCCCCCCGCGAACATGTAGTCGACCGCGACGATCGCGTCCTCGAGGACATCGACGAAGCCATCGCCGTTCGCATCGCCACGCGTGATCTGAGGGGGAACAGGGACGAGGCTGATCGTCCCGGAGTTCTCGAGGACCGGATCGGAGCCTCCGGCGATGATGATGACCGTCGCTACCGGCGGGGTTCCGATTGCCCCGCTGAAATCGACCTGGGTCGAACCGCCCGTGCCGTTTCCTGCGAACGCCCCGGGAATGGTGTCGTAGGTGATCACCGCGATCTGCTTCGGGACCTCGTAGGTGCAGACGGTTCCCCCGGTGAAGCTGTAGATACAGCCGATGGTCACCCCGTTTGCATGAATCCCCGGAATCCAGGAGCCAGGCCCTAGTCCGCCATTCAGGCTCTGGATGTAGCTGCCCATTTCAATGTCGACGGCCGACACGACCCCCGCATCGTGCGCCAGGCCCAAACTCCACCCCGTAACAGTGAGGAGCGCGCCCGCGACCTGAAAATTCGTCAGCTCGACCTCGCCCGAACCGACTCCGGTCGCGAGGTCATACGCGATCGTCGCATCGTGCGCCTCGAACTCGAAGTCCTGCGCGAAGAGCGGGGCGAAGCTTCCTAGAACAAGAAGCCCCGAGATGAAGAGCGAAACGGTCCGCGGTCGCATCATCGCGCCTCCAGTCTCCGGATTCGGGGGCGAGCCCAGGGACGCCACCGAGTCCATTGTCCATCAACGGAAGTGGAGGGCTACCCCGTAGAGCACGGGAGAGGTCAGGACAAGAGGATCCTGAGAGCTTAGAGCTGCTCGAGCTCCTCCTGAAGCTTTGCGTCCTTGCGCTCGACCTCACGCGCCATCTCCGCCTTGTACTCGGCGTAGGCGGCCGCGAGCCGATCATCGGAGTTCGCGAGGATTTGCACTGCGAACAGACCGGCGTTCTTCGCACCCGACTTGCCGATCCCCATCGACGCGACCGGGACTCCCCCCGGCATCTGTGCGGTCGAGTAGAGGGCATCGACGCCGTGGAGAGGGCTTGAGTCGATCGGAACCCCGATCACCGGCACGGTGGTGTGGGCGGCCATCACTCCCGCGAGATGTGCGGCGCCGCCGGCACCCGCGATGATGACCCGGATTCCCCGCTCGCGCGCTTCCTTCGACAGTTGCAGGGCGGCGTCCGGAGTGCGGTGGGCGGAGCAGACCCGCACCGAGCACGGCACCTCGAACTGCCGCAGCACCTTGACCGCGGCCTTCATCACATCGAGGTCGGAGTCGCTCCCCATCACGACCAGGACTTGTGACTCCCCGGCATCGGGTACCATCGATCTAGCCTCCCCAGTTCTCGCCGGTGATCCGGCGGTAGAGCTCGCGATAGCGCTCGGCGGTCCCCGCGACGACCTCAGCGGGGAGATCGGGGGGCGGGCCATCGCCGCGCCACCCGTTCGATGAGAGGAAATCGCGCACGTACTGCTTGTCGAAGCTCGGCGGGCTGCCTCCCGGCTGGTACTGATCCGCAGGCCAGTAACGGGATGAATCGGCGGTGAGCACCTCGTCCGCGAGGATCGGCACTCCTCGCCCGGCGACTCGTCCGAACTCGAATTTCGTGTCGGCGAGAATCAGCCCCCGTTCGCGGGCCCACTCCCGTCCGAACTCGAACACCTCGACCGATCTCCATTCGAGCTCGCGTACCAGGTCTTCGCCGATCTGAAGCGCTGCTTCTTCGGAGGAGATGTTCTCGTCGTGCCCGTCGGTCGACTTGGTTGCGGGGGTGAAGATCGGGTGGTCGAGGTGCGACGCTTCCTCGAGTCCGGTCGGGAGACCGATGCCGCACACCGTGCCCCGGTCCTGATATTCCTTCCAGCCGCTCCCGACGAGATATCCGCGCACCACGCACTCGATCGGCACCATTTCGAGCTTCCGGACCCTCATCGCCCGCGGACCCCACTTGCGCACCGCGTCGGCGAGCGGCTCCGGAAGGTCCGCCGCGTCGGTCGACAGCATGTGATGCTCGATCGAAGGGGGCAGGTGCTCGAGCCAGAACTTCGTCAGCTGAGTGAGGATCGCCCCCTTCTCCGGAATCGGTTGAGGGAGCACGACATCGTAGGCGGAGATTCGATCGGTCGCGACCAGGAGGAGCGCGTCCCCGAGGTCGTAGATGTCTCGGACCTTGCCGGTGGCGATCGGCTCTACCCCGGGGATTCGAAAATCGGTCATTCGGTTTCCTCCTGGCGGGACGGAGAGTGCCGTTTCGTCGACCCGGACGGCATGGTACCGGCGGGCTCGGAGGGCGTCGAGGCGAGCGGACGGGATCTCCACCGGCGGTGGATCCACAACCACTCCGCCGGATTCTCGCGGATCCGAGCCTCGATCCGTGCGGTCGCGAGCTGCGTCCACGCGTGGATCCGTTCCTCCGTGGTCCCTCCGTCAGGGATCGTCAGCGGCCCCTCGAAATCGACGCGATATTTCTGTCCCGGCACGACCCTGCGCGGGACCTGCAGGTACACGGCAGCCCCGGTTCGCTCCGCCAGCACGCCGACCGTCGTCACCGTCGCGGCCGGCCGGCCGAAGAAATCGACGAACAGGCCGCCGCGCTCGTTCTGGTCGAGGAACATCGTCACCGCCGCCCCCTCCTTGAGGAGCCGCATCAGCGGCCGGAGCGCTCCCTTTCGCGGAAACTGCTCGGGGCCGGCGATCGCGCGGGTTCGGACGATCCAGTCCTGCAGCACCTCGTTCTTCGTCGAGCGATACGGGAGCCCGATGCGCCATCCCAGCCGTACGAGCTGCCGCGCCGAGACCTCCCACGGCCCGAAGTGCCCGGAGAAGAAGATGATCGGCTCGCCCCGCTGCTGGCGCGCGAACGCCTCGGCATTGCCTGCGCCTGCTTCCGCGACTCGTTCGAGCCTCCCGGTCCGAATCCAACCGGGGAGGAGGACCCCCTCGACCAGGGTCATCGAAAACCGCCGCACGCTCTCGCGCCCGATCCGAGCCCGGTCGCGTGCTGAGAGTTGCTCCCCGAAGGCAGTCCTCAGGTTTTCGTCCGCGATGCGGCGGCGACTCGGCAGAAAGAGCCACAGGAAATCGGCGAAGCGGCGGCCGATGAAGAACGCGACGGGGACCGGGACGATCCGCAGCGGGGCCACGGTGATGCGGATCGCCCAGGCGGCGACTTGAGCGCGGAATCCGCGGCGCTCCCGCTCTCGCCGCCGCGCCCGAGCCTGCTCGCTCTCGGAAGTCGTCACCGCCGACCCCATTCTCACCCTCCGTTTCGGCCGGAGAGTCTACTCGCGGGACCGCTCGGTGCACGGCCCGAGGAGAGGATTCCTCCCGCCTTTCGTCACAGTCACAGAGCGCCGCGGTACACTCCCCCCCATGAGCACCCCGAGCACGGAACCGCACACCGGTCACCACGAGGCGCGCCTCGCCGAACTGGCACGGCTCGAGACGGAGTACGCCGACCTCCCGCCGGAAGCACTCCTCAAGGAGGACCTGCTCCGTCTCGGCATCGCGTTCGACGAGGAGACACTGCGGTTCTGCGCGGACTACAAGACGAAGTCCTACTTCATATTCAGCTTCGACATGATCCCGATCGACGCGATGGAACAGGACGAGAATCTGCGCGCGCCGGAGGAGATCCGCTTCTCCGGGGGGGACCACGGCTACCGAACCACCACCGTGTCGGTGCGTGTGAACCCCGCCTCCCCCTACCGCGCCCAACTGCGCGATGGGTCACTCGTCCTCGCCTGTGGTGCGCGCGAGCTCGCCAGCGTCGAGCTGCTGCCGGTCCCCGAATACTACCGACGCTCACTCGCGGGGGGACAACCGGTGAACGAGGTCGCACCGACGATCGAGTGGGGCTATTTGATCTACCTCACCGTCTACCGGAAGTGCCAGTACTTCGGGTTCAAGGAAGAGTGTCGCTTCTGCGACATCAACGAGAACTACCGGCAGCAGGTGAAGGCGGGAAGACCATACCGCACGGTGAAGCCGCTCGATGATGTTCTCGAAGCGCTCGCGATCATCGCCGAGACATCATCCGACTCCCACGCCTACACGTTGACCGGCGGGAGCATCACCCGCACCCTGAAGGGCGAGAGCGAGGCGGACTTCTACGCCGCTTACGCCCGCGCGATCGAGGAGCGTTTCCCCGGGCGATGGATCTCGAAAGTGGTCGCGCAGGCCCTCCCCGAGGATGAACAGAAGAAGTTCCGCGACGCGGGGGTGCAGGTCTACCACCCGAACTACGAGGTGTGGGATGCGCGCCTCTTCGACGTGCTCTGCCCCGGCAAGGCGAGCTACGTCGGCCGCGACGAATGGCACCGCCGCATCATCGCCGCGCGTGACATCTTCGGTGCGGAGAACGTGATTCCGAACTTCGTCGCAGGGATCGAGATGTCGAGGCCGCACGGCTTCACCGACCCGAAGGAAGCGGTGGCGAGCACCGCGGAGGGGCTCGACTGGTTCATGAGCCAGGGGGTCTGCCCGCGCTTCACAGTGTGGTGCCCCGAGCCGCTCTCGCCGCTCGTCATGGAACGCGAGGGCGCGGGAGAGAAGCAACCGTCGGCGCCGCTCGAGTATCACGTGGGGCTGCTGCGGGCGTGGCGGGACACGCACAAGAAGCACGGCCTGCCGGTACCGCCGGGGTATGGCCCGCCGGGGGCCGGAAACGCAGTCTTCAGCGTATCCAGCTTCATGGACGTGATCGAGGTCTGAGCCTCACCACCGCTCGGGACTGATCTCGCCCCTGCAGGAGCGTGGCGCCATGACTCTGTCGAGGGACTGTCCCTCAGGGATGGAAAATCGACGGGGCTCCGAGTCGCGTCCTACCGATCGTGGAACACCGGTGCACCGGTCTTCGGGTCGAGGTGCATGCTCACCTGGCCCTCGACGAAGCGGACCAGCTCGTCGCCGACCAATTCGCGACGCCAGCCGGTCAGCAGCGAGCAGTCGCTGGCATGCACACCGCCGGCGAAGTGGTCGCGGACGAGGTTCTCGACGTCCCGAGCGTTCGCGACGATCGGGGGGGCGACCTCTTCCGCGCGGCAGAGCGCCTTCAGCACCGCCTGGAGGACATCGACCATCGCCTCCGCCTCTGGGGTGAGGCGTTCTTTCTTTCCGATGTACGGCCGCTCTCCCTGCGGGATCGCCAGCCCTCGTTCGACCGCGGCGAGGATCGCGCTGCCGCTCCTCTTCGCTTCGCGCGGATGCAGGCCGCGGAGGCGCGACAAGTCGTCCTCGGAGCGCGGGGCACCACGGGAGACTTCGACCAGCACCTCGTCGGGGACGATGTTTCGCCGAGGGCGATCGCGCTCCTGCGCCTCGTTCTCACGCCAGATCGTCAATTCCTGCAGGATCGCGAGGCCGCGGGGGTCGAGTGTGCCGAACCGCTTCACCTTGCGGAAGAGTCGGTCCGGTGGAGTCACGTAGTACTCGGGGTCCTCGTAGCGGACCATCTCCTCCTCGGCCCAGCCGAGTCGACCCTTCGATCGCAGGCGCTCGACCAGGACGTCGTAGGCCCCCAGGAGCGGGCGCACGTCATCGAGCGCGTACTCTTCCTGTTTCTTCGAGAGAGGGCGCCGCAGCCAATCGGTGTAGCTCTCCCCCTTCTTCAGGGTCACCCCGAGGGTGCGCTCGATCATCACCCCGTAGGAGGCCTGGTGGCCGAGACCGGCGAGCGAACCCGCGATCTGCGTGTCCATGATGTTCCGGGGGATCTTACCGGTGCGGTAGTAGAAGATCTCCAGGTCCTGGCTCGCGGCGTGGAGGACCTTGGTCACCGTCGGGTCGAGCACCAGTTCATCGATCGGGGTCAGGTCCGCACCCTCGACCGGATCGATCAGCACCGCCCGCTCGGCGGTCGCTACTTGCACCAACGCGACCTGTGGATAGAAGGTCCGCTCCCGGATGAACTCGACGTCGAGTGCGAGCCGACCCTCGGCGCGGGCCTCGTCGGCGAGCGCTCGGATCTCGGCAGTGTCCCGCAGGTAGGTCACCGTGGAAGCGCCGCTCACGCCGTGCCCCCGAACGACTCGTCGAAGATGACCCGTGCCTCGGCGTCGTGCGCCCCCTTCGAGCCGGACGCAGTGCTCGCGCTCCACGACCGTCCGACGAATCGAAGCTCACGTCCGCCGAGCCAGGGGACGAAGCGCTCGAGCAGGAAGCACCACGCACCCATGTTGCGCGGCTCGTCCTGGACCCACAACAACTCCGCGTCCGGGAGTGCGTCGACGATCTCGAGGAGCGCCGTGCGGGGGAAAGGATAGAACTGCTCCAGCCGCACGATCGAGACGTCGTCGCTTCCCCGCGCTTCCCGTTCTGCGACGAGGTCGTAGTAGACCCGCCCGCTCGCGAAGATCAGCCGTGTGGTCGCGCTTCCGCGCGTCGGGTCGTCGATCACCTCTTGGAACCGGCCCGATGTGAGCTCGTCCGGGGCGCTCGCCGCCGCGGGGAGGCGGAGCAGGCTCTTCGGGGTGAGCACCACGAGGGGCTTCTTCTCATCCGAGAGCGCCTGCCGCCGCAGGAGGTGGAAGTATTGTGCGGGGGTGCTCGGCTGGCAGACGCGCAGGTTCCCCTCCGCCGACAACTGCAGGAATCGCTCGAATCGAGCGCTCGAGTGCTCTGGCCCTTGCCCCTCGTATCCGTGCGGAAGGAGCATCACCACCGACGACCGCTGTCGCCACTTCTCCTCGGCGCTGGAGACGTACTGATCGATGATCACCTGCGCGCCGTTGACGAAGTCGCCGAACTGCGCCTCCCATAGGACGAGCGCGCTCGGGTTCGAGACGCTGTAGCCGTACTCGAACCCGAGCACCGCGAACTCGGAGAGCAGGCTGTCGAAAACGTGGAATGGGGCCTGACCTTCGGAGAGGTGCTTCAAGGGGCAGTAGCCGTCCCCCGTCCGGTGGTCGACGACGATCGAGTGTCTCTGACTGAACGTCCCGCGTCCCGAGTCCTCGCCGGAGAGACGGACCGGAATCCCCGAGGTCACCAGCGATCCGAACGCGAGCAGTTCGCCGAGTCCCCAGTCGATGCGCCCTTCCCGGGCCTGACGGAGCCGTCGCTCGAACTGCCGGGCGAGCTTCGGGTGGATCGAGAACTCGTCGGGGACGGCGAAGACTCCATCGAGGAGACGATCGAATACCGCTTCCTCGATGCCGGTCTCGATCGACCCGGTCGCCACTCCTTCGGTCTCTTCGTGGTCCGGTCGAGGGAGGGTCGCGGCGCGTTCGGGCAGCGCCGCCTTGGTGTCGCGGTGCGCCTCGTCGAGGAGCTCATGGAAGTCTTCGAGCATCCGCTCGACCGTGGCGGGCTCGACCTCCTCGCGCTTGAGGAGCCGCTCCGCCGAGAGCTTCCTCGTCGACCGATGCGCCTCGATCTTCTCGACGATGAGCGGCTGGGTGAACGCGGGCTCGTCTCCCTCGTTGTGACCCCAACGACGGTAGCAGACCAGATCGATCACCACATCCTTGTGGAAGAGCTGTCGGTACTCGAGCGCGAGGCGGACGATGCGCACCGCCGCTTGCGGGTGGTCGGCGTTGACGTGGAAGATCGGCGCGGCGACCGAGCGGCCGACATCGGTGCAGTAGTGCGAACTGCGGGCGTCGTCTGGACCGGTCGTGAAACCGATCTGATTGTTGACGATCAGGTGGATCGTCCCCCCCGTCCGGTAGCCGCGGAGTTGGGACATGTTCAGCGTTTCGAAGACCACTCCCTGTCCCGAGAAGGCGGCGTCGCCGTGCAGGAGGATGGGGAGGACCTTGAGGTGCTGCAGATCCCCGAGCGACTCCTGGCGGGCGCGGACCATCCCCTCGACCACCGGGTCCACCGATTCGAGGTGGCTCGGGTTCGAGGCGAGGGTGAGCCCGATCGTCTTTCCTTCGCGTCCCTCGTGGGTGCCGTGGGAACCGAGGTGGTACTTCACGTCACCGGATCCCTGGGTCGACTCGGGGTCGGCATCCTCGAACTCGTGGAAGATCCGGCCGAGAGGCTTCTTCAGGATGTTCGCGAGCACGTTCAGGCGGCCACGGTGCGACATGCCGATGATCGCTTCGACGATCCCGTGATCGCATGCCGCGGTCAGGAGCGCATCGAGGACGGGGATCAGCGTCTCGCACCCCTCGAGGCTGAATCGTTTCTGCCCGACGTAGGTCGAGTGGAGGAACTTCTCGAAAGACTCGGCGCGGTTCAGCTCGTGGAGGATGTGGAGCTTCTCCTCGACCGACATCGACTCTTCGTTGCGGGTCGATTCCATCCGCTCCCGGAGCCACGCGCGCTCGTGGGGATCGGAGATGTGCATGAACTCGACGCCGACGTACTGACAGTAGGTCTGACGCAACGTGTCGAGGATCGTCCGCAACTTCATGCGGCCGCGCTCCCCGGCCACGCCACCGGCGAGGAAAGAGCGATCGAGGTCCCAGATCCCCAGTTCGTAGTGGTGGAGTTCGAGCTCGGGGTGCGGCTCCGGGGTGGTCCCCAGGGGGTCGAGGTTGGCCATCAGGTGACCTCGCACCCGGTAGGACCGGATCAATTCCATCACGCGGGACTGGCGCCAAGCGGCGGTCGTTGCGTGGTCCCCTTCGAACCGACCGGTCGCCGCACCGCTCGTCCAGATGAACGGTTCGTGCGGCACTCCGAGCGCGGCGAAGATCTGGTCGTAGAAGCGCTCCCCCCCGAGGAGGAGGCTCTCGATCGTGGCGAGGAACGCCCCCGACTCAGCCCCTTGGATCACCCGGTGATCGTAGGTGCTCGTCAGGGTCATCACTTTCGACATGCCGAGCTCGGCGATCGTCTCGAGCGCCATCCCCGCGCACTGGGGGGGGTAGCTGATCGAGCCGACCCCGATGATCGTCCCCTGCCCCGCCATCAACCGCGGCACCGACATCACCGTGCCGATCATCCCCGGGTTGGTGATCGTGACCGAGGTGTCGGCGAAGTCCTCGAGGGTCAGCTTGTTCCGTCGGGACCGTCCGATGAGATCGTTGTAGGCGGCGTGGAACTCGGAGAACGTGGAACGGGCGGCATCCTTGAGGTTCGGCACCACGAGCGTGCGCTCGCCGCGCTTCTCGATGTCGATCGCCAGTCCGAGATTGGTGTAGTCCCGCACGAGCCGCTGCGGTGTCCCGTCCGCCTCGCGGTAGCCGTGATTCATCGCCGGGTGCTTCTCGAGCGCGCGCGGACGACCGCATATCCGATCAGGTGGGTGAAGCTCACCTTCTCGCCGGCGGAGGCTTGTTGGTGCTCGTTGATCAGCCGGCGATTCTCCTCGAGGAGCCGCACCGGGATCGTGCGCACCGTGGTCGCCGTCGGCACCCCGAGCGAGGTCTCCATGTTCTCGACGATCTTCGCGGCGATCCCTCGGATCGGCGTCAGCTCCGGCCGAGGAGGCTGTTCGTCGACATCCGTCTCGGCGGTGACGGTGACCCGGATCGCGGTCTCGGTGGCGGTGGCCGAACCGGAGCCGGGAGGTGCGGCCTGTGCGATCGGCTCGACCCGCGGGGCTGGGGGACGGGGCACTGCCGCGGCCCCGCCGCCGGGGTAGTCGGCGAAGAACTCCCGCCACGCGGCGCTGACCGCCTGCGGATCTGCGAGGTACTGCTGGTACAGGTCGTCGACGTATCCGGTGTTCGATCCGAAACTCGGCA
Organism: Planctomycetota bacterium; assembly: GCA_032128395.1. Classification (GTDB taxonomy): domain Bacteria; phylum Planctomycetota; class UBA8108; order UBA1146; family UBA1146; genus JAQBGV01. The sequence continues at coordinate 23,466 of JAQBGV010000031.1, forward strand.
TGGAGCGGTGTTCCGTCGGCACTCGGGAGGGGATTTGTCCGACATCCCGGCTCTCCGCGTCCCGCACGCGGCCCAGGAGGGGCGATCCTACGATGGCCCCTCCGGCCCATCCAGGAGACCAGGTCTATATCGGATCGATTGGTCGAGGAGAGTACCGAGACTCGGTTCATCGGCCCCGGGCGAGTCGATCGGTTCGATCGGGGCCGGGAGGCGCACCAAGAGCAGGCAGCCTTCCTCCGATCGCGGCCGGTGGATCGATCCCGGGGGATGCTCGATCCAGGTCCCCGGGCCGTGTACGCGACCGCCATCGTGGATCGACCCCTCGATCACCCAGTATTCCTCCCCCTCCGGATGGCGGTGCGCGCCGTAGCTCGCACCCGGCTCGAAGTGGAGCAGGACCACCGATCCGCGACCGTCGAAGCGAATCTTCTTCCAGCGCACCCCCGCGTGGGGAGAGTCGCGCCACGGGAGATCTCGAGTCGCGATGAAGTTGCTCTTGGCGCCTGCGTCCATGGCGTCAGGATACGCGTTCGTGCCCCCTTCCGGGAGGAACCGTTGAATCGACCGCGACTCGTTCTCGAGCCGGGCCTCTATGCCGTGATCCATGGGGCAGTGTTCCCTTCGGTCGACCCCCTCGATGGCTGCTTGCGTGCCGATCTGGCCGCGGCGGGGGAGCAGAGCGCGGTGAGGCCGGAGGCGGAGGTTCCCGAAGGGATGGCGGCGGAGCGCGGGTGGCGCTGGTTGCGCGTGGTCGGTCCGCTGGATTTCAGCGCGGTGGGGATCCTCGCCGGGATCGCCGCGCCCCTCGCCCGCGAAGGGGTGTCGATCTTCGTGCTGTCGACCTACGAGACCGATCATCTGCTGCTCCGGGAAGCGGATCTGGATCGGGCGGTGGAGGCGCTGCAGGGGGAGGGCTACCGGATCGAAGGCGATTTGGGACTGGCTCGCCGAAGGTGATGCCCGTCCCGGACCGCCGCCGGTACTCCGACGAAAAACGATCGCTGAGCGATGCTCGCGAGAACGTGAGAAGAGCTGCGGTCCAGCGGGCGAGTGTCCGGGACAGGCAT
>JAQBGV010000032.1:0-19638 GCA_032128395.1 Planctomycetota bacterium
CCTGAATCGTGAATTGGGAGAAACATTGGCGAAACCCAACTATTCGTACGAGAAGCGAAAGAAAGAGCTCGCGAAGCAGAAGAAGAAGGAAGAGAAGCGCCAGCGGAAGATCGAGAAGAAGAACTCGCCAGAAGCTGGGGACGAGGGGGAAGGGGGCGAGGCGGAGGAAGACGGAGCGGTCGAGGAAACCACCGCGCAATCGAACCCCGACGTGGCCAAAGGGTCCAGGCCCGCTGCTCCCGATGGTGCCTGATCGGAACCCTGTAGGCATCACTGCTCAGCGCATCAGAGGAATCCACCGATAGTCACCGCCGTTCGCGATCGCGAGACGGCGCATCAGATCCTGATCGCGGCCGATTTGGATCGTATGGATCACCGCTCTCCGGAAGCGGTTCTGAGCCGCCACCCCCTCCAAGATGTCGTACGACTCGACGCGGGCGCCCTGGGTGGGTTCGCCATCGGAGAGGAGGAAGATCGTGTCGACTTCGGGGTCGGTGAGCGCGGTCTGCACGGCGTCGTAGATATTCGTCTCACCGCTGGGGGAGAGCTTGTCGAGGAACTTCCCCGCACTGCGGAGCGACGTAGGTGATTGCACGACCAGCCCCTTCTGGAACGGCGTGACCTGGTCGTTGTAGGAGATCAGGTGGAACTTCGCCTTGCGGGGGAGGCTCGCCAGCAGTTGCTCGATCTCTTTCCGCATCACTTCGAAGGGTGTGCCGGATTCTGTTTTCCCTTCCCGTTCGATGGCGATCGCGCCGTGCTCCATGCTCCCCGACACGTCGAACACGATCGCCACCTGATCGGACCACAGCTCGACCCCGAAGTAGTTCGACGGATCGGTGAAGACCCGGGTCTTCCGGCCGGGGTCCCGCTCCTTCCGATCGGGGGGGGCCGCTTCGAATCCCTCGCGAGCCGCCTTCCACCATTTTTCCAGGTCCCTCGGATCGGGAGGGAGCGTCCCCCCGCTGACGTCGAAGAGAACGTCGTAGATCGAGCGTCGGATCCTCGGCGAGGCATCGGGGAGCTTCGCCATGATCAGGTCGATCGCGGCCACGTCTCGCCGGATGAGGCACGCCTCGACGGCAGCGCGCTGGACGTACCATCTGCGGTCGGCGAGCGCCTCGCGAATCACCCCGTCGACCCGTTCCCCCTCGAGATGTCCGAGGAGTGGCAGGGCGGCGAGCTTCTCCGCGATCGTCTTGGACTCCGCACTCTCGATGATCTTCTCGCTCTTGCCGGTCGGATCGGTCCGGCCGAGAGCTTCGATGAGAAGCGAACGCGTCCACGGATCCTCGGCCTTCTCGAGCGCTTCGACGAGCTTCGGAGCGAGCGAGGCGATGCCCCAACCGCCCGCGAAGAGCGCCGCGGCGCGGACTCTGCGCGGACTCTCCCGGCCGAGCTCCGCCTCGAGCGCAGCGCTCAGGTCGCCGGGTATGGTGGGGGGATGGTCCCCCAGCCGAGCTCGATGCGCGGCGTCCGCGGCGATCATCCCGTGTTGCTCGAGGATGCGCTGCCGCGTCTCGATCCCAGTGTCTCCGAGCTGGCGCCCCTTGAGATCGGCGTAGTCGCTCCGGTCGAGGGCTGCGAAGAACCGCGTGTACGCGTCGAGCATCGGATCGGCGAGGAGCGTCTCGGCGACCGCGTCCAGGAGCGACCCTTCGGGTGCGACGCGGAGGATCTCATCGAGTTTCGTCAGACAGTGCCCTCGCGGGGTCACGCGGATGCGGACGAGCGACGCCATCTCTTCGAGGATCGCGAGACGATCCGCCAGGCGCGAGGTGTGCGGCAGGGTGGACAGAAGAGTGTCGAGGCTCTGCTCCCAGGTCTCGATGTCGATCGCGGGGTCATCCGGCCGCGGGGCGGCATCGATCGAGGTCGGAGGCGACGCCGAGGCCAGGACGACGATCAGCGGCAAGATCGCGAGTCGCATGACGGACACCCTTCCGATCCGGAGGTCACCCGGTGATAATGCCACCCCCGCCGATCCACGCTACCATCGCCCGCCCAGATCCGGGCGGGACAATTGGGCGGACTTCAGATTCGGGCAGACGGTCACGGAACTCGACCAAGGAGGACGAAAATGCGCAGGGTGCTCCTCGTCATCGTCACCACCGCGCTCGTGGGATGGTGCGCCTCGTCGGGCGACCGAGCCGGCGCGGACGAGAATGTCATCATGCAGGCGTATCGCGCCATCAAGGAGAAACGCGCCGAGTACGTCGCGGAGTACACCGAGACCCTCTTCGAGGTCGCCGGAGAGTACGCCGACGCCGGGGAGAAGGAACGGGCCGAGGAGGCCCTGTCGACTCTTCTCGCGCTCTACGAACCTCCCCCGTCGCGGCTCCGGATCACCGCCGGGTCCGGGGTGATGATCCGCGAAGGGATGGACAAGGACGCGCTCAAGCGAGAGCTGCGGAAAGCGCTCGGGCTCGAAGCGACAGGACCGAGCGAAGCCGATCGAGCGCTGCGCGAGAGCGTGGAGAAACGAGCCGGGGAGTTGCGCGCGCGGTCCGCTTCTGCCGAGGCGCTCTCGAAGAAGTCGGCCACGAACCTCGAAAAGAAGCGGGAGAAGGCGACGGAAGAGTTCGTCAAGGATCAGAAGAAGCTCGCCGAGAAGTGCCTCGCCCAGGGTTTCCCCGCGCACGCTTACGAGCTCCTCCTCTGGACGTTGCCGTTCGCCCCCGAGAACAAGACGCTGCGTGAGAATCTTCTCCGTCAGAAGAACTTCAAGGGGAAGTGGTACAGCGCCTACGAAGTCCAGAAGGCGAAGCAGGGTCTGCTGCTCGATCCCGACTACGGCTGGGTGAGTCAGAACGCCATCGAGGCGTTGAAGGCCGGCAAGCTCGAGTACAAAGGGAAGTGGCTCCCGAAGGAGAAGGTGGAGGAGCTCCGCCGCGATTGGGAGAACCGTTGGCAGTACGACACCGAGCACTTCCTGGTCCACACCAACGCTTCGCTCAAGGACGCGGTAGAGTTCGGACGCGAGGTCGAGCGCCTCTACTCCTTCTTCTTCCGGGTCTATGTCGACTTCTACGTCAATCCCGGCCAGAAGCCGGATCCGGAGTTGGTGTTCGGCGGCGGGATGAAGATGCAGAAGAAGCTCGTCCTCCACTACTACCGGAGCCGTGAGTCCTACCTCGAAGCGGTGAAGAAGGACCCCGACCTGAAGAGCGATCCCCTGCTCGTCCAGAGCGCCGGTTTCTACGACCCGAACACCGGGAAGGCCTACTTCTACCGAGAGCCGGACGGGCCCGACCTGACCACGATCTATCACGAGGTCACGCACCAGATCTTCGGCGAGACCTACAACGACGGCCCGCGACCGCCGGTATGGATGGTCGAGGGGCAGGCGGTGTTCATGGAGGATCCGGTGATCAGGGGTCAGGAGGGGATGGAGCGACTCCTCGCCGGCGCCCAACCACCGATGGGGATCCGTCCCGCGAGCCCGATCGATCTCCTCGCGTTCGTGAGCGGCACACAGACCGACGAGGGGTTCCACGGGGCAGCGCGGGGGGACAACTACGCCACCGCCGGAGCGGTCGTCCACTTCTTCATGATGTACGAGGGAGGCAAGTACCGGAGCGGGTTCACGAAGTACTGCCGTGAGTCGTACAAGAACGTCAGCGAGAATCGACCGGTCCACATCGACAAGTTGTTCGAGTGGGTCGGGGAGGCTCCGGAGCAGGTCCAAGTGGCCTGGGAGAAGTTCAACCAGAAGCCGGATCTGTTCGATTTCTAGTCCCAGATCCAGCGCGATGCGCTGGATCTGGGACTAGGATGGCGTCAGGGGGCTGCCCGCGATCGAGGGGAGAGCGTCGTGAGTCGGATCGTCAAGGGGGGCTTGATCCAGGCCACTCTCTGTATCGACGCCACCGAATCCGTGGACGCGATCCGCGACGGCATGCTCGAGAAGCACGTTGGGCTGATCGGTGAGGCCGCGGCGCAGGGGGTGCAGGTCCTCTGCCTGCAGGAGCTCTTCAACGGACCGTACTTCGCCGCGGAGCAGAACGCGAAGTGGTACGACCTCACCGAGCCGGTCCCGGGTGGTCCCACCACGAAATTGATGCAAGAGTTGGCCGCGAAGCACGGCATGGTCCTCGTCATTCCCCTCTACGAGGAGGACGGCACCGGGATCTACTACAACACCGCGGCGGTGATCGACGCGGATGGAAAGTATCTCGGCAAGTACCGCAAGAACCACATCCCGCACTGCGAGCCCGGCTTCTGGGAGAAGTTCTACTTCCGCCCGGGAAACCTCGGCTATCCGGTCTTCGATACCGCGGTCGGGCGGGTCGGGGTCTACATCTGCTACGACCGACACTTCCCCGAAGGGTGGCGGGAACTCGGTCTCGCCGGGGCGGAGATCGTCTTCAATCCATCCGCGACCGTCGCCGGCCTCAGTGAGTACCTGTGGAAGCTCGAGCAGCCCGCAGCGGCTTGCGCGAACATCTACTACGTCGGCGCGATCAATCGCCCCGCGACTGAGGCGCCATGGAACATCGGCGAGTTCTACGGCACTTCGTACTTCGCGAGCCCTCGCGGGCAGATCATGGTGGAGGGCCCGCGCACCGAGGACGCGATCATCACCGCAGACCTCGATCTGGATGTGATCCGCGAGGTGCGGAACGTCTGGCAGTTCTACCGCGATCGTCGGCCGGAGACCTACACGGGTACGGTCGCGCCGTAGCGCCATGACCGCCATCGAACGTTCATCGCTGTACAACGAGGATCTCGCGCCGGTGCCGCCCGAGCGGCGCACCTGGGGAATGTGGAACATCGCCGCGCTCTGGGTCGGCATGGCGGTCTGCATCCCGACCTACATGATCGCTGGGGGGCTGATCTCCGCGGGGATGTCGTGGCGCCAGGCACTCCTGACGATCACTCTCGGCAACCTGGTCGTCCTCGTGCCGATGCTCTTGAACGCTCACGCCGGAACCCGCTACGGAATTCCGTTCCCGGTGCTCCTGCGCGCACCCTTCGGGACGGTCGGTGCGAACGTCCCCGCGTTGATGCGTGCGCTCGTCGCCTGCGGTTGGTTCGGGATCCAGACTTGGATCGGGGGGACCGCGATCTACGCGTTGCTCGCGCTCTTCTTCGGATTCGAGCCGGCGGGGGAGCAGGACCGCATCGCCTTCCTCGGAATCTCCGCGGGGCAACTCGGTTCGTTCCTCTTCTTCTGGGCGATCAACATCGGGGTGATCCTCGCGGGGATCGAGAGCATCAAGTGGCTCGAGACGATCGCCGCGCCGTTCCTGCTCCTGATCGGGGGTCGGCCTGCTCGCGTGGGCGATCTCCGAGGGCGGTGGACTGGGAAAGATTCTCTCCGACGAGACGGTCGCGCTGACCCGCAACAGCCAACCGGGTGAGTTCTCGTTCTGGCGGGCGTTCTGGCCATCCCTCACCGCGATGGTCGGCTTCTGGGCGACCCTCTCGCTGAACATTCCCGACTTCACGCGCTACGCCCGGAGTCAGCGCGACCAAATGCTCGGGCAGCTGATCGGCCTCCCCACGTCGATGGCGTTCTATTCCTTCATCGGAATTGTGGTGACCTGTGCGACCGTCGTGGTCTTCGGCGTAGCGCTCTGGGATCCGGTCGAACTCCTGCAGAAGTTCTCGAGCCCGCTCGTGGTCGCTTTCGCCCTGTTTGCCCTCATCGTGGCGACTCTGTCGACGAACATCGCCGCCAACGTGGTGTCCCCCGCGAACGACTTCTCGAACCTCTCTCCCCGCAACATCTCGTTCCGGACCGGCGGAATCATCACCGGTGTGATCGGGATCCTGATCATGCCGTGGCGGCTGCTGAGCGACCTCGATCAGTACATCTTCACCTGGCTGATCGGATACGGCGCGCTGCTCGGCGCGATCGGGGGGGTGATGCTCGCGGACTACTACCTGATCCGTCGAGCACGACTCGTCGTCTCTGACCTCTACCGCTCCGATGGGCAGTACTCGTACGGAGGGAGCGGGCTCAACTGGCGTGCGCTCGTCGCACTCGCGGTCGGCATCGCGCCGAACGTCCCCGGCTTCCTCTTTCAAGCCAGTCGGGAGCAGATCGCGGTCTCTTCGTTCTTCGTGGGGATCTACGACTACGCGTGGTTCATCGGGCTCTTTCTCGCGGGAGGGACACACTTCATCCTCAGCCGGATGTTCGACCCGGGGGTCGACGACGGCCCGAGCGAGGCCAAGGGATGAGCCGGGTCCGCTACGCGCGTCGCGATGACCTCCCCTCGATCCGTGGGCGGCGCGCTTCGACCCCTGCGTTCTGCATCGGCGACGCACCTTCACTCGATCGACCCGACTTCCTTGTCCCTGGCCGCGACTAGGAGGCTGTCGGAGATCCTCGATTCGCACGTCGCCGGCTTGCTCACCCTCTGCCGGACGGCGGCTCAGATCGAGGGTTCCACCCCTACGATCGACCTGAGCCGCCAGCCGACAGGACGCGACCCGCACGACGACGTCTCGAACGAGGCTTCCCGACAGCCTCCTAGATCGAGGTTTCCTCTTTCTTCCGGGGCACTTACGATGCCGCGCGGTCCGTCGGTCTCACTCGAAACTTACGCGGATCCGGGAGAAGGAGTCTCAGTCGTGCCCGAGCCGGAAGCGATCGCCCGCCCCAAGCTGCCCCCCTGCGACCACCGCCCCGCCCCCTACGACGGGCCTTCGCGCGCCGAAGTGATCGCGAACCGCGCGCGCTACGTGAACCCCGGGATCTTCACCCTCTACGCCGAGCCATTGATGCTCGTCGAGGGGCACGGGCAGTACCTCTTCGACGAGACCGGGAAGCGCTACCTCGATCTCCTCGCGGGGATCGTCACCGTCTCGTGCGGACACTGCCATCCGAAGGTCGTCGAGGCGATCCGCAAGCAGTCCGAGCTCCTGCAGCACGTCACGACGATCTACCTGAATCCGGGGATCGGCGAGTACGCCCGCCGGCTCGCCGGGAAGTTTCCCGAGGGGCTCGACGTGAGTTACTTCGTCAACTCCGGGAGCGAGGCGAACGACCTCGCGGTCACGATGGCGCGCCTCTTCACCGGGAACCACGACGTCATCGCGCTGCGGAACGCCTACCACGGCGCCTCCCCCCACGCGATGGGGCTCACCGCACACAGCACCTGGAAATTCCCCCTCCCGCAGGGGTTGGGGGTGCATCACGTCTCCTGCCCCGATCCGTACCGAAACCCGGAGGGCGCCTCCCCGGAGGAGATCGCGCATCGCTGCGCCGAAGAAGTCGAAGAAGTGATCCGCTACGCCACCCCCGGCAAGGTCGCCGCATTCATCTCGGAACCGTTCCAAGGAGTCGGCGGAGTGACGCACGGTGCGCCGAACTACCTGCGCGAGGTGTACGAAGTGATCCGTCGCTACGGTGGTGTCTGTATCGCGGACGAGGTGCAGACCGGGTTCGGCCGCACCGGTGAGCACTTCTGGGGGTTCGAGAATTTCGGCGTGGTCCCCGACCTCGTCACCATGGCGAAGGGGATCGGCAATGGCGTCCCGCTCGGCGGGGTCACCACCCGCCGCGAGATCGCCGAGGTGCTGAAGCAGCGGATCCACTTCAACACCTTCGGGGGGAACCCGGTCTGCATGGCCGCCGCGACCGCCGTGCTCGAGGTGATCGAGGAAGAGGGGTTGCAGGAGAACTGTCGCGTGCTCGGTGCACGGTTCCTCGACGGGTTCGAGAAGCTCGCGGTTCGGCATGCGCTGATCGGTGACGTGCGCGGGATCGGGCTGATGCTCGGGATCGAGCTGGTCCGCGACCGGGACACCCGCGAGCCCGCCACCTCGGAGACCGCCCGGGTCCTCCAGGTCTGTCGCGAGCACGGGATGCTCGTCGGCAAGGGTGGGCTCGACGGGAATGTCCTGCGGATCAAGCCCCCGATGTGCATCACGGCGGATGATGTGGACTACGCCCTCGCGGTGCTCGACATCGCTCTCACCGACGCGGCAGGGTAATCTAGCCCCCGCGTACCGTGGCTGCGGATGGGAGATCAAGATGGCCTTCGACAGCATCATCACCGGCGGACGAGTCGTCACCCCGGACGGCATCGCCCTTGCGGACATCGGCATCGAGGGGGAGAAGATCGCCGCCATCGGCCCAGATCTCTCCGGTCGGGCAAATGGCGCCAAACAGATCGACGCGAGCGGCCACACCGTGATCCCCGGCGTGCTCGATGTGCACGTCCACCTCGCACTGCCCTTCTGCGGCACGGTTTCATCGGACGACTACCGCACCGGCACCCGCGCCGGCGCGCGCGGCGGGGTGACCACCCTGATCGACTTCGCGATCCCGTTCGCGGGCGATTCCCTCAGCGAGGCGGCCGACAACTGGCACGCCCGCGCCGAGGGGAAGGCGATGATCGACTACACCTTCCACATCTGCGTCACCCGCTGGGATGAGCACAAGGACCAGATTGCGGGGATGGTCGATCGCGGCTTCTCCACCTTCAAGGAGTTCATGATCTACGAGTCGGAGGGGTGGCAATCGGACGACCGAGCGATGTTCGGCACCCTCGAGAAGATGCGCGAACTCGGCAGCATGCTCCTCGTGCACGCAGAATCTTCCCGCGTCCTCGACGAGCTGATCGCCCGGAATCACACCCCGGAGCAGATGCAGAGATACGGGGCGCGCCTGCACGGGATGACCCGCCCTAATTTCATCGAGGCCGAAGCGATCCAGCGCGCGGTGATGTGGTCCGAAGCGACGGGAGGGCAGCTCTACATCGTCCACATGTCGACCGCGGAGGGGACCGAGATCATCCGAAATGCGAAGGTACGTGGAGTCCCGGTCCTCGCCGAGACGTGCGCGCAGTACCTCGTGCTCGACGACTCGGTGTTCGAGGGTGAGGGCGGCCATCTGTACGCCTGCTGTCCGCAGGTGAAGACCAAGAAGGACAGCGCGCGCCTCTGGCAAGGACTCGCCGAGGACACCGTCTCGGTGGTCTCGACCGACACCTGCACCTTCACGCGCGAGCAGAAAGCGATGTGGGAAGGGGACTGGACGAAGATCCCGATGGGCCTCCCCGGTCTCGAGACGCTGCTGCCGATCGTCTACACCCACGGGGTGCAGAAGGGGCGACTCACCCTCGAGCAGATGTGCCGCAAGCTCTCGACCGACCCGGCGCGGATCATGGGGATGGCCCCGCAGAAGGGTGCGATCGCGGTCGGGGCAGATGCCGATATTGCGATCATCCACCCCGACAAGACGATCCGCGTCGATCCCGCGGAGATGGAGACGAACGCCGACTGGTCCCCGTACGAAGGGTGGGAGCTCGCGGGATTCTCGCGCACTACTCTTTCGCGTGGCGAGGTGATCGTGAATGACTACAAAGTGGTCGGCAAGGAAGGTCGCGGGCGCTGGATCTCGCGAAAGACCGCCGGTCTGCAGGGAGCACCATCGTGAATCCGGTCGGAACTCTTCCCACTCTCCCGAACTTCGTCGGCGGTGCTCCGCTCGAGAGCACGAGCGAGCGGCGGCTCGTGGTTACCAACCCAGCGACGGGGGAGGGGATCGCCGAGGTGCCGCTCTCGACCGCCGCCGATCTCGACGTCGCGGTCGAGCGCGCGGCCGCCGCGCAGGTCGCGTGGGGAAAGACCCCGATCAAGGATCGGGTGCAGGTTCTTTTCCGGATGAAGACTCTGATGGAGGCGCAGGTCGATCACCTCGCGAAGAAGATCACCGAGGAGAACGGCAAGAGCGACGCCGAGGCGCGCGGGAGCATCCTGCGGGCGATCGAGTGCGTCGAATACGCGAGCAGCCTCCCGCAGATCGTCGGGGGACCGAGGCTCGAGGTGAGCCCCGGGGTCGAGTGTCGGATGATCCGCTGCCCGCTCGGCGTCACCGCCGGCATCACCCCGTTCAATTTCCCGCTGATGGTGCCGTTGTGGATGGCGCCGAACGCGATCGCCTGCGGCAACGCGTTCATCCTGAAACCGTCGGAGCAGACCCCCCAGAGTGCCCTCGAGATCGCGCGGCTCTTCGATGAAGCGGGCCTGCCCCCCGGGATCTTCTCGGTGGTGCACGGCGACCGCGCAGTGGTCGAGGCGATCTGTGACCACCCGAAGATCGCGGCGATCGCTTTCGTCGGCTCGACCGCGGTCGCGAAGGCGGTGTACGAGCGCGGCTGCGCGCACTACAAGCGGGTCCGGGCGCTCGGCGGAGCGAAGAACCACCTGGTGGTGGTGCCCGATGCGGATCCCGAGATGACCGCTTCGAACGTCGTCGCTTCCGTCACCGGATGCGCCGGTCAGCGCTGCATGGCGGCGAGCGTGCTCGTCGCGGTCGGCGAGGTCGAACCGGTCATCGAGAAGATCCGGCAGAAGATGGCGGCCATCGTCCCCGGGCGAGACATCGGCCCTCTGATCAGCGAAAAGGCGATCGAGCGGATCGGGAGCTACCTCGATCGCGCCGGGGACAAGGTGGTCCTCGATGGCCGTGGCAAGGTCGCGGATGGCACCGGCGACGGGTTCTACCTCGGCCCGTGCATCATCGACGGTGCCTCCCCGAGCGACGAGTGCGCCTGCGACGAGATCTTCGGGCCGGTGCTGACGATCATCCGGTGCGACACGCTCGAAGAGGCGATCGCGATCGAGAACGCCAACCCCTACGGGAACGCGGCCGCGATCTACACCTCCTCCGGGAGGGTCGCGGAGCGATTCGTCGAAGGAGCGAGCGCGGGGATGATCGGGATCAACGTCGGGGTTCCGGTCCCGCGTGAACCGTTCGCCTTCGGCGGCTGGAACGACAGCTCGTTCGGTGATGGCGACTTGACCGGGGAGAGCGCGATCGAGTTCTGGACCCGGGCGAAGAAGATCACCGGGAAGTGGTCCACCGAGGGCTCTCGGAACTGGATGAGCTAGGACACGCACCCGATGCCGACCCCGCGACTCACCCCCGAGCGATTGGCGGCGAACTTCGCCGACCTCCATCCTCCCCTCACCGCGCAGGAGGCGAGGATCGAGGCCGCGCGTTGCCTCTACTGCTACGACGCGCCGTGCACGCGGTCGTGTCCGACCACGATCGATGTCCCGCGGTTCATCCTGCAGATCCTCCACGGCAACCCCGCGGGATCCGCCGAGACGATCCTCTCGGAGAACATCCTCGGGGGATCGTGCGCGCGCGCCTGTCCGACCGAAGTCCTCTGCGAAGGGGCCTGTGTCGATCGCACCTTGAGCGGCGCCCCGGTCGAGATCGGCCGGCTGCAGCGATTCGCCACCGACTACGCCGCCGAGCGCGGGCTCTCCTTCTTCGAGGCGGGGCCCGATACCGGCCGCGAGGTCGCGGTGATCGGGTCCGGCCCGGCGGGACTCGCCTGCGCGCATGAACTCCGAAAGCTCGGGCACCAGGTCCGTGTCTTCGAGGCGGGAGATCTCCCCGGCGGCTTGAACACGACCGGGATCGCGCCCTACAAGATCACCACCGAATTCGCCCTCTCCGAGGTGGAGCAGGCGCTCGCGATCGGGTTCGAGATCGAGCTGAATTCTCCGGTCGATGGTCCCGCCCTGAAGAAGCTCATCGACGAAATGGACGCGGTGTTCCTCGGAGTCGGTCTCGGCCGCACCGCACCGCTCGACATCCCCGGCGAGGACGCCCCCGGCGTGTGGGAGGCGCTCGACTTCATCGACCAGGCGCACCGAAAACCGTTCGAGGATTGCGAGGTCGGCGAGCGGGTGGTCGTCATCGGCGGCGGAAATACCGCGGTCGACGTCGCCACCGAGGCGGTGCGGCTCGGCGCGAAGGAGACCACGATCGCCTATCGCCGCACCCGCGAGGCGATGCCCGCATTCGCCTACGAATATGAGATCGCGCTCGCCGATGGCGTCGCCTTCGAGTGGTCCGCCCGCCCGGTCGAGTTCGTGAGCGATGGCGGCGACCTGCGTGCGGTTCGTTTCCGTCGACAGCGACTCGAGGGGGATGGACGAGCGGCGCGCCTCGTCGACGTCGACGGGGACGACTTCGAGATCCCGTGCGACCAGGTGATCAAGGCCCTCGGGCAACTGCCTCGGGGGGAGCTCTTCGCGCAGATCGACGGGCTCGAGATCGACCGGGGGCGTGTCGTCATCGATCCCGCGACCCGAGAGACGAGCATCCCGGGGCTCTTCTCCGGCGGAGATTGTGTTTCCAAGGGGGGTGAGATCGTCGACGCGGTCCAGGACGGGAAGCTGGCCGCCCGCGGCATCGACCAGTTCCTTGCTCGAAAGGACGCGTCGGGATGAAGAAGCCCGACCTCGGTATCGAGTTCTGCGGGATCCGCTCCCCGAACCCGTTCTGGCTCGCGAGCGGTCCGCCGACCAACTCCGCCTACCAGGTCCGCCGCGCCTTCGAGGCGGGGTGGGGGGGTGCGGTCTGGAAGACGCTCGCGCACGAACCGATCGTCAATGTCTCGGCCCGCTACGGCGCCGTCGACTACGACGGCCGCAAGATGATGGGCCTCAACAACATCGAGCTGATCAGCGACCGCACGCTCGATGAGAACCTGCGGGAGATCCGCGAGATCAAGGAGGAGTTCCCCGACCACGCTCTGATCGTCTCGCTGATGGTCGAGAGCGAACAGGAGGCGTGGCACGACATCGTCCAGAGGACCGAGGAGACCGGCTGCGACGGCCTCGAACTGAACTTCGGGTGCCCGCACGGGATGAGCGAGCGCGGCATGGGTTCCGCGGTCGGTCAGGTGCCCGAGTACGCCGAGATGATCACGCGCTGGGTCAAGGAGGTCGCGAAGACCCCGGTGATCGTGAAGCTCACCCCGAACGTCGCCGACCCGCGCCCGATCGGCGCCGCGGCCAAACGAGGCGGGGCGGACGGAATTTCCTTGATCAACACGATCAACTCGATCGTCGGGGTCGACCTCGACACCTTCCGACCGAAGCCGCACGTGGCGGGGCGCGGCTCGCACGGCGGGTACTGCGGCCCGGCGGTGAAGCCGATCGCGCTGAACATGCTGCAGCAGGTCGCCTCCGATCCGGAGATCGGCATCCCGATCTCGGGGATCGGCGGGATCCAGACTTGGCGGGACGCCGCCGAATTCCTGCTACTCGGTGCGACATCCCTGCAAGTCTGCACCGCGGCGATGCACTTCGGTTTCCGCATCGTCGAGCCGATGATCTCCGGTCTCGAGATGTGGATGCTCGAGAAGGGATTCGAGAGCCTAACCGAGGTCCGAGGCCGTTCGGTGGCGAGCGTCGGTGGGTGGGGCGAGCTCGATCTCGGCTACAAGGTGGTCGCCCACATCGACCAGGACGCGTGCATCCACTGCGGGCTCTGCTACATCGCTTGCGAAGACGGCGCCCACCAGTCGATCGCCTGCTCGGCCGTTTCCCGCGATGAATTTCTGCGATTGCACCCGAAGAGCGCGGAGCGACTCCACCGGAGTGGGGGAGAGAGTTTCCTCCCGGGCGCGGGAGCGGGCTACGTCAACGTCCTCGAGGTGATCCGGGCGACCTGCGTCGGCTGCAACCTCTGCTCGCTCGTCTGCCCGGTCGATGGTTGCATCTCGATGGTCGAGGAGAAGTCCGACCTGCCGTCGATGACTTGGAACGAGTACCAGGAGAAACTGGGGCGCGGCGAGGTGGATCCGATCCAACCGCCGGAGCACAGGTAGGGGACTGCTCCACCGCGCTATGGGTCGGCTGCGATGCAAGGAGGGCGACCGCGGGTCTCGCCTTCTTGCCTCCTGTCGTCGAGTGGATGCTACGAGGAAGCGATCACTCGAGAGCCATCCTTGCGACCCCGATGATGTGCGGCGCGGCAAAACGGGGGATGATCCCCGACTCGACCTCGAATTCCTCCATCGCGAGCTCTGCGAACCCCGCCTCCCGAAGCAGTGCCCCGGTCTCACGGTCCAGGATGCACCCATCCGCGCAGCACCGCCAAAGTGGGCGGAGCAGCCGTTGGAATCGGCGCGATCGAGTTCCCCGCGGCGCAGCGACGTGCTCGAGGAAGTAGAAACGACCCCCGGGGCGCAACACGCGCTGGATGTCCTCGACCACCGCGGATGGATGATCGACCGAGCAGAGGACGAGCGTTGCCACCACTGCGTCCACACTCGCGGGTGGGAGGTCTATCCCCTCGGCGGTGACGGTGCGGAACTCTACCGCGCCGAATCCGCACTCTGCGGCGCGCTCTCGGAGTTGCGCGTGCATGTGGGGGTTCGGTTCCACCCCGAGCCACTCGATCGCCTTCGGGAAGTACCGAAAGTTGATCCCGGTGCCCGGTCCGAGCTCGAGTACGGTGCCGCTCACCTCTCCGAGCAGTTTCTGCCGTCGGTCGGCGATCCAGTTCTCGTACGGCTTCTGAAATCGGTCGTAGTAGCGCGCCATCAGTCGACGACGCAGGTCGTGGCCGGGGAGATGTCCGAGCGCGATCCACGCGGCCCAGCCGATGTAGAAGAGTTGGAACGGCACTCGGAGCGCGTGGTAGAGGGGCGACTGGGGGAGGCCCTCGGGGTAGGTCCCGCTCCAGGCGACCGCGATGTTCGCCGGCCAGACGGCGCAGAAGAGCGCGACTCCGAACCACCCCCCGGCGCGACGCGTCCCGGGAGTGAGGAGGAGCATCGCCAGCAAGAACTCGGCAACTCCGCTCGCGAGGACCAACATTTCCGGTGCCGGCCACGAGGGGGGAATCATCGCGACGAACTGCTCGGTCCGGGTGAAGTGCATCACGGCGGGGAGCAGCATCACTACTCCCATCGCGACCGCCGCCCGGTCCGCAGGCCGAGCGCTACCGGTGAGCCTCCGCAGTCTGGGGAGGTGGAGGAGCCAGTACACCCCGAAGATCAGTGCAAGCGGCGTCATGTGGGGAGCCTACCACGATCTGAGCCGCCGTCCGACAGGGCGTGCGCAAGCCGGCGACCTCCGAATCGAGGTTTTCCGACAGCCTCCTAGGGGCGACGCTGAGACTCGGAGAAACTGAAGTTGCCGTCCGTGTCCTCGAATGTTCGCCTCGAGCCATCGGCGGTGGTGATGACGACCGCCTCCGGAAACGTGTCCCCGTTCCTGTCGAGGATCTCGAGGATCACGCTCCCGGGCGGCGGGGAGTGGAGGACGGTTCGCTCGTAGATCCCGTCACCGTCGTGATCGAAGGCCTCCCACGTTGGTTCTCCGGCCGGATTCAGCGACTCCGTTCGTTCGAACACTCGGTCTCTGTTCCCATCATGCAGTCGAACGATGGTGCGACCCGATTTCCGAAGGTTCGAGTCGAGTCTCGTCCCAGATTCATCCCAGACGTACTCGAAGATGGGGTCCGTCGTCGCTCTCTGGAGATCGATTCGTGTATCCACCCAGAGCCCGGCGAACAAGGCGGCGAGCGCGAACAGCGCGCAGAGCCAGATCACCGCGCTCGTCGGCCAGGCGCGCGAGCGGGCATCCTCCGCGAGTCTCCTCTCTTCCTCTTCCTGCTCGGTGTCTAGCGCAAGCTCAGGATCGGGGCTGGCGGACGAATCGGGGAACACGCCCTCGAGCCGTAGCGCTTCCTCGAGTACCGCGCGCGCCTGCTCGAGGAAGGAGGGGGGGACCTTGACCGCGGAGCCGATCCGTCCCAGCGCTCGCTGGCTGACGGCCCACTCGTCCATGAGGGAGTCACCCTCGGTCATGGCAGGAATCCCCGCGGAACGGAGGACCGCCTGGATGACTCGAGCCTCATCGGCGTCCCTGGCCGTGATCACGGTCACGAGATCATCGGACATCGATCTCCTCCTGCCCCATCCCCACGGTGAGCGCTCACTCCATCGTCGACAGGGTAGTTTCCGCTAGTGGCAGAGGATTCCGAAGCCCCGACTGGACTTCCAGGATCGAGGATCGACCAGGGGGGTGCTCTGGGCAGATCCTTGGGACGTGCACTGAACTTGCCGCCCCCCGAATTCCCGGCTATCTTCCACGTCCCCTGGGAGGGCTCCCCGGGTAGTGGCAAAACCAAGTCTTGCGTCGAGGACCCGCCTGCGTTCTCGAGTGGGAGGGGATCGTTCCTGGCCCCCCCTCGAGTGCGCCCGGCTCTCGCCGCGGTCGAGAGGAGTCTCGATGTCAGGTCGCTCGATCCCCCAGTGGCTCGCGCTCTCCCTCCTTCTTCTGCCCCTGATCGTGCTTGCGGATGATGGCAAGGTCGCGAACCCGTTCCCGTCACCGGTCGACGGCAAGCCACTGCACGGCGCGGCCGCGGATGAAGCCGCTGCGCAGCAGGACCACCGCCCCATCGCTCGCGCAGACGCTCCCGGCCTCGCCGGTTGGTATCCGTACCACCTCGCGCCTCCGTTCATCGAGACCGAGAATCCCGACCACCCCTCGATCGTCCACGCGGGCAACGCTCGTTTCGAGGTCGATGCGCTGCCGACGATCCCTCTCGAACTCGAGGTCATCCCCGATCGCGAGTTGCCGCTGCCGGCGGGGTGGTGGGTCGTTCATTTCCGCGCGGGGGTGACCGAGGACGCGAAGCAGCTCCTCGATGACGTCACCGGAGAAATCCAGCGGCCGGACGGGAGCGAGCTCGCCCGGTGGTACCTGCCGAACCGCGCGCTGATCGCGCACCTAGACTCGTGGGATGCCCACGACGAGGTCGCGAACTCCGATCTCGTCGACTGGCTCGGTCCATATCAACCCGCGTACAAGCTCTCGCCGCTGATCGGCACCATGGTGCTCACGAGCCCCGACCGGGTCGCCCGCAACACGTACCTGCTCGACGTCGATGTGATCCCGGGACATCCGAGCGCCACGTTGCGCACCGATCTCGAGGCCCGTGGCCTGCGCATCATCACCGAAGTGCACCAGCGCGGACTCCAGACCTACGACCTGCACTTCCTGGTCGTCGAGGCGCTCCCCCGACAGCTCGTCGACATCGCGCTGGTCGAGGGGGTGCGACTGATCCAGGAGAGCGGCGATGGCGTGCGCATGTTCGACATCTCGGGGGGAGGAAAGCTCCAGAGCAGGACCCTGAGTGCGGACGATGGCACTGCGAGCCCGATCGTCACCGCAGGCAACTTTCCGCTCTGGCTCACCCACAACATCCAAGGGCAGGGTCAGCTGGTCGGAGTGGTCGACACGTCGATCGACTGGAACAACGTCGGCGTCACCGGTTGCGGCTCCGGGTTCCCCGACTCCGCCATCGACAACTGGGGATTCGCCCTGCCAAACCTCTCCCGCGTCCTCCTGTCGAGCGTCGGAACCGGCGGCGTGAACCTCAAGATCCCGCGCGCGGACATCCTCGGCGGGGCGACCCTCCAAGGGAGCAGCGCCGGCGAGCACGGTCAGCAGGTCGCCGGGGCCGCGGCCGGCGACTTCTACGGGAACAACGACACCAAGTGGTGGGAACACGATGTCGACAGCTGGGAGTCGTGGACACCGAGCAACTTCTCAGGACTGCTCGGGCCGGGGATCGCGCACGAGGCGCAGATCTACTTCACCCCGCTGATGAATTCGGCCGGGGCGTTCCGGTGGGAGTTTCCCGGTGAGTTCCCGGCCAACATGTCGATCACTCTGAACAACATGGGAGCGGCGGGGGTCTGTACGACCTCTCACTCGGTCGGTCTCGCCGAGTCGAACAACACCTACTCGCAGACCTCGGTCTCGCACGATCTCGCGGGGTTCGACAACCCCTCGATGCTCCAGTGCATGGCGGCGGGGAACGACGGGGCGATCGCGAACGCGCTCACCAGCCAGGCGATCATCAAGAACAACGTCGCGGTCGGAGCCTCGGACGACGTGCTCCGGCCGGAGGACAGGGTCACTTTCTCGAGCATCGGTCTGGCCTTCGACGGTCGCACGAAGCCCGACATCATGGCCCCCGGGAGCGACACCGCGCCTCGCGACGGCGGGGTGCAATCGCTCTTGATCCTCCCCCAGTCGAACGGCACCGGGAGCGCGTCGTGCGCGTACCAGTGGACCGCGGGCACGAGTTTCTCCGCTCCGACGATGACCGGCGCGGGCGCCCTCGTGCACCAGTACTTCGAAGAGGGGCGCTACGCCGGCGCCACCCCGATCACCGACCCGTCCGCGGCGCTGATGCGCTCGATGTTGGTCAACGGGGGGCATCGTCTCACCGGTGCGAACCTCGGGAACGGACAGTACCCGAACGGTTATCAGGGGTGGGGAGAGCCGAACCTCTCCGACGTTCTCGATCTCCCCGGAGGTGCGCGTCGATTGATCGCGTTCGACATTCCGAGCGCGAACGGATTCACCGGACCGAGCGCGACCGCGCACAGCTTCGACTTCACGGTGAACTCTTCGAGCGAACGCCTGCGCGTGACCCTCTCCTGGACCGACGAGCCGGGCAGCACCGGCCAGGGCAAGAAGCTGATCAACGACCTTCACCTCGTGGTCACCGATCCCGGTGGCGCGACCTATCGTGGCAACGTTTTCAACGGCACGACCGGCGAGAGCATCACCGGCGGCACCGCAGACACGCTGAACAACACCGAGTGTGTCATCCGCTCGAATCCCGCAACCGGCACCTGGACCGTGACCGTCGATCCCTTCGACGGGAACTACTCGGTGCCGCAGGGGTACGCGCTGGTCATCACCGGCGATGTGAACGAGAGCACCACCCCGACCCCGCCGACGGCGGAATTCAGTGGGACCCCGACCTCGGGCGATTTCCCCCTGGCGGTCGCGTTCACCGACCTCTCGACCGGCAACGTCGATAGCTGGAATTGGAGCTTCGGGGACGGCGACACGTCGAGCGCGCAGCACCCGAACCACACCTACACTGCGGCGGGGATCTTCACGGTCGCTCTGACGGTGTCGGGAACGGGTGGTAACGACACGAACACCAAGGCGGGGTACATGAGCGTGACGACCCCGCCGCCGCCGCCGACCGCCGAGTTCACTGGGGCCCCCTTGAGCGGAACTGCCCCGCTGCTGGTGAACTTCAGCGACCTCTCGACCGGCTCGATCGGCAGCTACAGCTGGACCTTCGGGGACGGGGGTACTCCCTCATCCGCCGCGAACCCGAGTCACACCTACACGACAGCAGGGACGTACACGGTTTCTCTGACGGTCACCGGCCCTGGCGGGAACGACACGAACACCAAGGTCGGCTACATCACATTGACCCAACCCGCACCGGTCGCGGAGTTCTCCGGGATCCCGACGAGCGGCGATGCGCCGTTGGTGGTCGCGTTCACCGACCTGTCGAGTGGTCCGGTGACCTCGTGGAGCTGGAACTTCGGCGACAGTGCGACCTCGACCCTCCAGAACCCGAGTCACACCTACACCGGGTCGGGAAACTTCACCGTCTCGCTGACCGCCACCGGCCCCGGCGGGAGCGCCTTGAATACCAAGGTCGATTACATCAGTGTCAGCGTGCCTCCGCCGCCGCCGGTCGCCGAGTTCTCCGGCACTCCGACCGCGGGAACCGCGCCGCTCCTCGTCTCTTTCTCGGACCTGTCGAGTGGTTCCGTGACGTCGTGGAGCTGGAACTTCGGTGACGGTGCCACCTCGACCGGTCAGAACCCGACGCACCTGTACTCCGCCGCGGGGGGGTACACCGTCTCGCTGACGGCCACGGGCCCGGGCGGGAGCGACGGCAACACGAAGGTCGGCTACATCGAGGTCAGCGACGCACCGCCGACCGCCGATTTCTCCGGATCCCCCATCTCGGGCAACACCCCACTCATCGTCGGTTTCAGCGATGCCTCGACGGGGACGGTGACCAGCTGGAGC
>JAQBGV010000033.1:0-2912 GCA_032128395.1 Planctomycetota bacterium
GCGTTTCCCTGGTACGAGATGCCGCCCGGAGAGGCACTCGACCGCGCCCTCGCGCTGCTCGGCCGGCTCGGTGCGGTAGCGGACGGGCGCATCACCGCGCTCGGCGAGCGGCTGGCACGCTTCCCCGCGTCGCCCCGACTCGCACGGCTCGCCCTCGAAGCGGAGCGGTTCGGTCATCCGCGGCGCCTCGCGCTCGTCGCAGCGCTCCTCTCCGAGCGCGATCCGATGAGACGCGAGCGCCTGGGTCCGGGCGAGACCGCTCATCCCACCGACAGCGACGTCCTCGATCGCGTGGTCCGGCTCGAGGCGTTCGAGGCTGCGAAGGGGCGAGGGAAGGCCGCGACCGATCTCCACCCGGGTGCGGCGCGCCGGGTGCTCCGCGCTCGTGACTCGATCGCACGTCTGCTGACACGCGCGAAGATCGCCGAGCCGCGGCTCGCAGTCGATGCCGATGAAGCGACGCTGCGCGCGCTCCTCGCGGCATTCCCCGACCGCCTGGCGCGCCTTCGCGGTGGGACACGTCGTGGCGTGATGGTCGGCGGGCGCGGTGTGCAGTTGCGCCCGGAGAGCGGGCTCCACGGGGCGGAACTGTTCGTCTGCGTCGATCTCGACGCGGGGCGCCGCGGGGAACGTGCGGAAGCGGGGGTGCGGCAAGCGTCGATGGTCGAACGCGACTGGATCGATCCCGAGTGGCTGCGGGAGGAGATCGGGGTGGAGTTCGATCGGGAGCGAGCGCAGGTGGTGCGGGTGAAGCGGCTTCTCTTCGACGACCTCGCGCTCGAGGAGGGGCGCGCCCCCGCCGACCGCGACGCGGTGACCGCTGCGATCCTGTCGCACGCCGCGGCAGAGGATCTCCGGTCAGCTCTGCCTCTCGATGATCCGGATCTCGCGGCGTTTCGCGCGCGCATCGGCTGGCTCAGCGAGTTCCTCCCCGAGCTCGCACTGCCCGCCGTGGACGATGCGGCGGTCGCGGAACTCCTTCCGACCCTCTGCGCGGGGAAGCGCTCGTTCCAGGAACTCCGGTCGCTCCCGCTCCTCGAATTCGTGCGCAACCTGCTAGACCTGGCCCAGGGTGCGGCGCTCGACCGCGAGGCGCCGGAACGGATCGAGGTTCCGAGCGGCAGTCGGATCGGTATCGAGTACGAACCGGGGAAGCCGCCGATCCTTGCGGTGCGCATCCAAGAGCTCTTCGGGTGGATCGAGACCCCGAGACTTGCGGGCGGTCGAGTGCCGCTGCTCTTTCACCTCCTCGCCCCGAACCAGCGCCCTCAACAGGTCACCGACGATCTCGCGAGCTTCTGGCGAAACACCTACCCGGGGGTGCGCAAGGAGCTGCGCCGTCGTTACCCGAAACACTCGTGGCCGGAGGACCCGATCACCGCGAGACCGGAACGTCGGCCGGGCGCGGGACGAAAGTAGCGCGTCCGAGTCGGAGCACGGAACGAGTGGAGATCGGGCACAATCGACAAGCGCTGTGTAGAATCTGCTCGGCCCTCTCACGAGTCGACAACTCGTATCCTGACACTCGTTCCCGACGATAATCTACGCGCTGGCGACCCCTCTGTAATCATTACGTAATTCATTGCATTGTAAGGATTTAGGATTGAAGGCGGCCGATCGTGCTCTATCTTCGAAACTTCGCCGATCGGTGGGACAGGTGGGTTCCTGTTCTCACTGAGCCCCCGGGAAGGAGGAGGTGTGGAGGCTCCCGATCGAGCGCGAAGAACGGGTGTCTATTTGAAGTATGGGTGTCTTCTGGAAGAACGAGGTATCTCGATGTTTATCGAACGATGGCGCTCTGCTGTGATCTTGAGCGCACTGTTCTGTGTTTCAACTGCGGGCCTTTCTGCTCTGGAGGCAGGTCAGGTCCGAGAGTATTGGATCGCGGCGGACGAGGTGTATTGGGACTTTGCCCCGTCCTTCCCGATCAATCTGATGAGCGGTCAAGAATTCAGCGAGGACCAACGGGTCTTCGTCGAGGACGGGATCGGCCGGATCTACAAGAAGGCTCTCTATCGGAAGTACACCCCCGGTTGGGGTGAACTCGTTCCGCGGCCGCCCGAGGAGCTCCATCTCGCCGCACTCGGTCCGATCATCCGGGGCGAAGTCGGCGACACGATCGTCGTCCATTTCAAGAACAACCTGGCGGATCATCCCGCGACGATCCATCCGCACGGAGTGTTCTACTCCAAGAGCTCCGAGGGGGCTCCGTATGACGATGGAACGAGTGGACCCGACAAGGCCGACGACAACGTTCAGCCGGGACAGACCCACACCTACGAGTGGCAAGTCCCGCGACGCGCCGGTCCTGGACCGGGCGATCCGAGCTCGGTCTGCTGGCCGTACCACTCGCACGCCGACGAGCCCGCCGACACCAACGGGGGATTGATCGGGGTCATCATCGTGACCAAGAGAAACAAGGCGCGCCCCGATGCCACGCCGCTGAACGTGGATCGGGAATTCGTTTCCCTCTTCAACATCTACGATGAGAACTCGAGCCTGTTCCTCGACGACAACATCGCGGAGTTTGCGCCCGGAGCCGATCCGGATGACGAGGACTTCCAGGAGAGCAACCTGATGCATTCCATCAACGGTCTCCTCTGGGGGAACAACGCCGGTTACGTGATGCAGAAGGGAGAGCGAGTCCGCTGGTACATCGTCGCGATGGGCACCGAGGTCGACCTCCACACGCCGCACTGGCACGGCGTGACCCTGCTCCACAACGGCAACCGGATCGACGTCACCGAGATCCTCCCCGCGGCGAGCAAGACCCTCGATCTGCGGGCCGACAACCCGGGGGAGTGGATGTACCACTGCCACGTGAACGACCACCTGCTCGCGGGCATGATGACCAAGTTCACGATCCTCGATTGCGAGGGCGGCGACGATAACGACGACGAGTAGTGACCTCC
>JAQBGV010000034.1:0-2666 GCA_032128395.1 Planctomycetota bacterium
TGTCGCGACGCTCCCGACACGACCGGGGCGGGTCGATCTCGGGCTCTACCCGCCGTCGAGCGACTGCTTCCCCGGCTTCCAAGACCCCACCACCGACGGGGCGTGGTTGATGGCGAACGCGCTGGTCTACGTCAGCGACCCTCCGAGCGACACGGAGTTCGTGCGCGGGGACTGCTCCGACGACGGCAGTATCGATCTGGCCGATGTCATCTTCCTGCTCGGCATTCTCTTCCCTTTCGCAGGGCCCCGAGTGCACCGGCCTGTACGGATGCGTGCGACACGAACGACGATGCGACGATCGACCTCAGCGACGCCATCGCTCTCCTCGGATCGCTGTTCGGGTCCGTGACGAACCCGCTGCCCCCTCCGAACGTCTGCGGCCCCGATCCCTCTGCCAGAGATCCACTCCACTGCGATGGTGCGCTCAGCTGCCCGTAGCCGGGGAGCCCGGACGCCGCGTGGTGGGGAGCGTCACTCGGCGAAGAACCCTTGGAGCCCGCTGCTCGCGTGCGTCTCTCCGGTGAGATCGACGACCAACGCTTCGACGCGCGGGAGCTGTTCGATGAGTGGGAGACCCTGCTCGGGACCCATCACGCACAGGGCGGTCGCCAGCGCGTCGGCGAAGGCCGCGTCGGGCGCCACCACCGTGACACTCATCGCACCCGTCGCCGGGAAACCGGTCCGCGGATCGAGAATGTGGTGATAGCGACGACCATCGATCTCGAAGAAGCGCTCGTAGTCTCCGGAAGTGACGATGCAAGCGTTCGACATCCGGAGGGCAGCCAGAGCGATCCCTCGTCGCCGAGGGTGCTGGATCGCGATCTCCCACGGCTCGCCGAAGTACGTCCCGAGGACTTTCATGTCGCCACCGGCATTGACGATCGCGTGGCGGATCCCATGAGCCAGGAGCACCTCCATCGCCCGATCGACTCCGTATCCCTTTGCGATCCCGCCGAGGCCGATCCGAAAACCGGCCGGCAATTCGACCGTGGCGTTCTCGAGGTCGACGACGATTCGCCGAAAGTCGACGAAACGGAGCGCCGCCGAGATCTCGGCCTCCAGAGGGAGTGCGGGGGTCACACCCTTGAACTTCCACAGCTTGCCGACGGCCCCGAACGTGATGTCGAACGCACCGCCGGTCAGCTCGGAGATCTCCTGACTGCGCGCCACCAGTCGCGCCAACTCCGGGGGGACGGATTGGGGCCCGAGTCCTGCCGCAGCGTTCAACGTCTCGAGTGGAGAAGCGCGCCAATCGGTCATCAGGTCCTCGACCCGCCGGATCTCCGTCACGGCCGCATCGAGCGCCAGCTCGAGGTCCTCCGGATCACGGCCGATCACGGTGATCTTCAGGTCGGTCCCCATGACTCCGAGCTGACGATCCCGAAGGACGAGCGAGGAGCCGGGGGGAGCGGGCGGACCGTTCTCGATCTGGTCACGCGGCGGAGGAGCGGGCGCCGCGCGAGTTGGTTCCAGAGTCGAGCAGCCGCAGATGATCGCCAGCCACACGACCGGAACGATTCTAGAAGTCATAGCTCCACCCCAGGCTCGCGATGAGCTGATCGAGCGAGTCGCTCCTGAAAATGTAGTCTCCCCCGATGTCGATGCGCTGCGTCTCGCTCCAGTACCAACGCAGCTGCACGCCGAACGTGTGCGACGAGAAGTCACCCAGATCCGAGTCCTGCGTTCTGAAGTGTCTCACCGCAGTGAACTGCTCATCGTAGGCGTCGGCGGCATCCTGAATATAGAAGCGATACGAGAAGCGCAGGCGGAGTTGGTCCGGGACCAGCCGGTGGTAGAGTCTCGGCGTGATGGTCAAACTGTCGATCCCCCACGTGTCGGTGTAGATGCGACCGAAGATCTCTGTCGCGACTGCGTCGGTCAGGGAGTGCCGGACCCGTCCGTAGGCGGCGAAGCGCGTCCGCGTCCCTGGCAGGTTCTCGCTCGTCTCGATCCCACTCGCCATGTTCTCGAGGTGCTCGTTCGGTGGGAGGAGCGGATCCTCGATGACGACCGCATTGTACGGGGTCTCCAGGAATCCCTCCTGGTAGCCCACGGTCAGGCCGAACGTCCCGTGCGTCAGCGGAGTCATGATCTGGTACCAGCTCAGAGTGGTCGCCACCGAGTAGCGGTTCTCACTCCCCTCCTCGTTCCCGTCGAAGAGGATGATGTCGACCTCATCGAAGAACAGCCGGAGACTCCCACCGAGCGTCGCATCCTGGTCGGCGACGCTCATCGCCACATCTCCACCGATGCCGATCGACTGGTAGTCGTACTCCTTGGAGAAACTGCCGAAGATGTCGGTCTGCAGCGTGTCGCTCCAGTGGTGGAGCAGTCCGAGTTCGACCCCGTAGTAGTTGTCACCAGAAGCACCGGACTGTGCGATGTAGGAGTCGCCAGTGGCCGCCGTGACCTCGTAGTCGTCGAGTCGAGCGATCGAGGCGCTCGACACGTAGTCGTAGGAGAGGTTGGTCCAGATGTTCGTCGAGTTGCTCAGGTTGTAGTTGAAGAACACGACCGGCTCGACCACGGTCAGAGACTCGTCGAGGAACGGGTTTGCTGCATGGTCGTCCTCGCCATCGTAGTAGCCGAGGTGGAACCCGAACTGCCCGTGTCCCGCTCGCCCCGCACTACCGGCGGGGAGAGGCTCATCGAGAGGCGATGAGTCC
>JAQBGV010000035.1:0-27269 GCA_032128395.1 Planctomycetota bacterium
TGTCCCGGACGTTCGCCCGCTGATCCACCCCTATTCAACAAGGCAGTCGTGCGGGACCATCCGGAGTACCGGCGAACGTCCGGGACAGGCATCACCTTCGGCGAGCCAGTCCCATCACCCGATTTCGATGGCTTCGAGGAGGTGCCGGATGCAAGAAAGAGACGAGAAGGCCAGTAGCGCTGGGGAGAGTGGATCGCCGGTCGCGACCCGATTGGCGAAGCGGCAGGACCAGGTCGCGTGCGGAGCTGTCGATTCTAGAGAAAGAAGAATCGGGAGCCGCATCCCGGAGCGGACGGAAACGGAGAGTACCCCGGAGAGGTTCGACTGCCCGGTCCCGGTCCCGGTGACTGCGACCGCGTTCGCCCTGGACAACCTGGCCTTCTTATGGAAGGCGCGGGGTCCTTCCCGACCGGAGGCGACCCATCATGGGGTCGTTGACGATCGGGAAGGACCCCGCAACGATGCAGACGGGTACTCATCGGCGACCGGCCCGCCAGCTTAGTCGGTGTAGAGTTCTCGGGCGCCGACTACCGTCTTCTGCAGGAGCGGCAGGTGGTCGTAGATGAAGGTTCCCGGCTGGAAGAGCGCGTTCGAGTACAGCAGGCTGAAGTCGTCCTCGATCTTCATGATGATGGTCGCGCTGTCGAGGCTCACCTCGCCCCCCGACATCACGCTGTCCTCACCCATCAGGGAGCCGACAATCGTCGCTTCACCGCCGGGGCGCACCTGAATGCTCGGGCGCCAACCCGCGATGATCACCAACCCGGTCCACTTGAACTCTCCGTAGATGTCGAGCGCGGCGCTCGTCCCTGGCGTGTTGTTGGTGTCCACGTTCGGGTCGTAGTCATCGCGGATCACCAGGATCCCGTTTCCTTCGAAAGTCTGACCGGCGGGAACCTGCAGCTCGCCGGTGACCATGGTGATCCCGGGCATCGTTTCGGTGCCGTAGACGCCGGACTGGTTCCCGGAGTTCAGCTGAGGAACCGTGGGGTCGTTCTCGAAGGTGCTCCAGAGGCTCCAGGCGTAGTCCTGGACGTCTGCGGCGACGGTGTCGACCGGGAACACGTAGTCGGGAGAGGTCGGATCGCTCGAGTAGCTCCCGATGGGAGATGGGATGAATCCACTCATCGCGCTCCCCCCGTTCGCGGAGTTGTTCATCCATGCTTGGATGTTCATCTGGCCGACCTGGGTCTGCGACACCCAGGGGGCGTAGTCGTGCACCCCGGGGGTCGCCGGATCGGGCGATCCGCCGTTGTACAAGTAGTCCGGAGGGTGGTTGAGCGCGTTCACGGTCATCGGAACGCTCGCGGTCTGCCAGGAGGAGGGGTTGTTGCTCACCTGCTGCCAGGTGCTGGGGTCGAACGGATCGACGCCACTCGTCCACTGGAATCCGCCGAGCGGTTTCTCGATCCCCCCGTTGCCGAAGTAGGCGGGGGTCTCGGGCAGGTACCGCGAGCTGACCATGGTGACTTCGGTCCCGCGCGTCACGTAGCCGCTACCATCCCAGGTGGGGTCATCCGGAGCGACGATGCTCCCGCTCGGGAAGTCGTCCACCGGGACGCGGGCCCACGATCGGATCGTCGCCTTCGCGTTCACGATGTCGATGTCTGTCGAGTAGAAGTACTCCCCGTTCGAGAAGGGGACCCAAACCGCGTTGGCCCCATTCCCCGACACCGGCGCGGTTTGTCCCGCTTCCTTGAGCCGGGCCATCGCCTGGGCGAGACCCGACTCCGAGATCAGTCGCGCGCTGAAGAGCGACTGCTCGCTCGAGCGGACGACGCTGTGCGCCTTGGTCATGTCGACGCTGAGGGCGGTGAAGCCCAACAGTCCAACCATGAAGAGGAGCGCGAGAATGAGGGCGACCCCTTTTTCTCGAGGGTTCTTCCGAGCGCTGACGCGCGCTTGGCCATAAATCTGGAGGTCCATCGTGGTGCTCTCCTAGTCGGTAGTCTGGGCGAATCGGCGATGAAATGTCTGAGTGACCGTTCCACGGTCGTCAGTGAAACTGACTGTGATTTCGACGGGGACCAGCTGGAGATCGGAGCCGTTCGCCTGTCCCCCGAGGTTGTCGTTGCTGTCGCCGTCGAAGTTCAAGTCCTGGGGCCCGCCGAGTACGGCCGGAATGGTGGGCTCGTCCGCGTAGCACGTGATCGAGATCGTTCCCGCGGGAAGCGCCGTGATCGTGCGAGTCTCGCCGTTGTGCGAGCTGTACACCGCGCCGATCCCCTCGAACAGGGGAAGGTTGTTGGGCAGGTTCGCCTGCTCCTGGATCTCGGCACAGACATCGCGGACGGCGCGGAGCGCGAGCGAGAAGCTCTCCGACTCATCCAGGCTGCGGCTGCCCTGGAGTAGCGTGAGACCGGTGGTCAGGAGTGCGGTCGCGAACAGGGCAAGGGCGATCGTCACTTCGACGAGGCTGAAGCCGTCTTCACGCGATGGGCGACCATCGACCGAAGTCGTGAAAAGTTGCAAAGTTGTTCCCCTCTCGAACCGCGCTAGAAGCGCAGCGCGATCCTCTCTTCGAGCACGAAGTCGGCGGACCTCAAGAAGGTCCCGTTCCTCTGGAGAAAGTTCGTTCGCAGGGTGATCGTGATCAGTCGACCGCTGGCGCTCGCGGTGTCGACGATCGTCAGCATCGGCCCGACTTGTG
Organism: Planctomycetota bacterium; assembly: GCA_032128395.1. Taxonomy (GTDB): domain Bacteria; phylum Planctomycetota; class UBA8108; order UBA1146; family UBA1146; genus JAQBGV01. Next base: position 2,651 of record JAQBGV010000035.1, read on the forward strand.
GCGCGAACTCCGCGGGGAGCAGAACCTCCACCGCAGGTACGCCGGCCACGAATCCGGTCGTCGCATCGTCATCCGTGGTGCCGAGCAATCCATCCGCGCCAGCTCCGGTGTCCCACACCGCGTCGAGATCCGGTGCTCGACCGATGACGACCCCTGCCGCGGGGTGGATCGACTGGTTCGGGCCGATCAAGTGGACCACCAGCACGTCGTCGTAGACCGCTGCAGCCGCGACGACGTCTTCCAACTCACGGAAGCGCAGACCCCACTCGTTCCCCCCCCCTCCGAGGGGGAGCAACGAGAAGGCGGCATCGGAGGTCACCGCGCTGCCGACGAGCTGCGCCAGTCGATCCATCGCGGACCTGGACCGCAGGGTCAGTTCGGAGTCGGAGCGCTCTTCACCGAACGCGGTCTGGACCGTCCAGAAGGAGCTCGTCACTCCACCTGCGAGGAGCCCGAGGAGCGCGACCACCATGACGATTTCGATGATCGTGAATCCGGCTCTGCGCCGCGCCCGATCGAAACAGTTCGATCCCATTGTCCCTCTCTTCGAAATGTCCTGCCCCGCGCGGGCCGCGGGGCGGTTGACGCTGGGCTGCACACAGGAGAAGAAGTCGGGTGTGCGGCCGAGTCCAAGGAAAGCCTACGATGAGCGGTGCGGGGGTGACGAGACCGATGAATCAGAAGGGAGCTCGCGGGTGCGGGACCGCGTGATCCGCACTCGGCAATCGTTTCCGGGTCTCGAATCGGAGTGTTGCGGTTCCCCGTGTTTGCCCCCCTCGCGATCGGGACTAATTTCCGGGACCCGCGATCAGGGGGCAGAGAGTCGCACGGACGAAACTCAGAGTCCGAGCCGTTCCCCTTCTTCCGCAATCTGAAATCCGAGTCGCTTCAACTCGGCGCGGATGGTTCGATCGCACAGCGCGGGGTTCGTGTGGTTCAGGTGGATGAACCGGACGCTCCCGGGGGCCGTGCGAGCACGCTCGGCGAGCCGCTCCATCGTGACGACCATCGGTGGATGCGGGATCTCGGAGATGTCGCGGCCGGGGAGTTCGCGACCGTCGTAGAAGGTGGCGTCGAGGTAGGCGACGTCGACCCCCCTCGAGCATCTCCTCGAGCAGGGTTCCCTCGAATCGATCGATGTCGGGGCAGAAGAGCACGGTGCGCGTGGGTCCCTCGATCCGGAACGCCACTGTGTCCGAGAACTCATCGCGGTGGGGGACCGGGATCGCAGTCACCGCGATCCCGTCGATCGGGGAGAACGGCACCCCCGCGGAGAAAATGACCGGTTCGACCTGGGCGAGCTCCACGAGCTGACTCCATGGTCCGTTGGTGGTGAGGAAGCGCGCCATGCGATCAGTGACGTGGAGCGGGATCGACTGGGTCGAGGCGACTTCGCGTCCGAAGTGGATCAGCCCCGCGTAATGCCCGATGTGCGCGTGGGTGAGCAGAACGGCGTCGACGGGGTGCCGAGGGGCCTCGGACGTGCCCGTCACGCGCCGAAAGAGCGCGAGCTGCGACCCGATCGCAGGAGTCGCTTCGATGAGCACAGTGCGGCCGCTCTCGCGGTCGAGGATCCCGAGGCACGCGGGGGAGAGGCTCCGCCCGCTCTTGCGCGCTTCGACGCAGCAGGGCTTCTGACACCCGACGTGGGGGAGACCGCCGTCCTGGGCGATCCCGAGGACGACGAGTTCGAAGCGATGGGGGGAGGGTGAGTCTTCACGTGGCGCGGGGTGCGCGCAGCCGAGGCAGAAGAGCAAGAGGAGGGGGAGGGGCCAGTGGGGACGGATGGGGGCTCCTTTCGCGGGAGTCCCTCAGTGTAGTCGGGGTGGACGGAGATCTCTCGCAAAGACGCGCGGACGCGGAGGACGCCATGATCGACCTGGGATTGCCAAGAAACACCGCCGACGCCCGTTGGCCCTCTCGGGCACGGACGCCGGCGCCAACGATTCCCCGGTCCCGGAAGCCAGGCGCGCGCGTGTGCGCTACGGCATGACCTCCGAGGAGACCGGGGTCCCCTCGTTTACGATGACGAGAATATCGCCCCCCCTCCAGGGTGACGCGGATCGCACCCCCTTCGACGAGCTTCCTGTCCAGGATCAGATCCGCGATCTGGTCCTGGATCTGCTCCTCGAGCACGCGACGAATCCCGCGAGCGCCGAGGTGCGGGCCCGAGCCGAGTTCGATCAAGAGATCGGAAGCCTCGGGATCGAGCGTGATCGAGAGTCCGAGATTGATCAGGCGCTTCTCGAGCTTGCGCACCTCCAGATCGAGGATTTGGGCGAGCTCGTCGTGACTGAAGCTGTCGAAGACGACCAGCTCATCGACGCGGTTGAGGAACTCGGGACGGAAATGACCGCGAAACACCTCGACCAAGTGGTCGCGCTGACTCTTGCGGTGCGCGGACGCGTCCCCGCTGGTGAAGCCGAGGGGAGTGTGCGTGTCCAGTTCGCTGACCCCCAGGTTCGAAGTCATGATCACAATGGTGTTCCGGAAGTCGACCTGACGGCCGAACGAATCGGTCAGGCGACCCTCCTCGAGAATCTGCAGGAGGGTGTTCAGTACATCGGGGTGCGCCTTCTCGACCTCGTCGAAGAGCACCACCAAGTACGGCTTCCGGCGGACCCTCTCGGTGAGCTGGCCGCCCTCTTCGTACCCGATGTAGCCGGGCGGTGAACCGATCAGGCGCGAGACAGAGTGCTTCTCCATGTACTCCGACATGTCGAGTGCGAGGAGCGCGTCCTTGTTGCCGAAGAGGAAGTTCGCGAGCGCCTTGGCGACCAGCGTCTTCCCGACCCCGGAAGGGCCGACGAAGATGAAGCTGCCGAGGGGCCGGTTCGGGTCGCGCAGGCCGGCGCGGGCGCGGCGGATCGCCTTCGCGATCGATTTGATCGCGTGATCCTGGCTGACCACTTCCTTGTGGATGTGATCCTCGATCTTGCGGAGCCGCTCCGCCTCCTCCTCCAGGATGTTCTGCACCGGAATCCCGGTCATGCTCGCGATGGTGCGGCGGATCGCCTCTGCGTCGATCGCCCCGTCGACCTCCTTGGTCGACTTCTTCCACTCGAGGAGAACCTTCTCCTTCGAATCCTTCGCGGACTCGAGATGGTCGCGGATCTGCGCCGCGGACTCGAAATCCTGCGCGAACACCGCTTCGTTCTTCTCGCGCTCGAGCTTCTCGATCATCCCCTCGACATTGGTGACGTCGGGGGGGCGCGTCGTGCGCTCGAGGCGCTCCGATGAGCACGCCTCGTCGAGCACGTCGATCGCCTTGTCGGGGAGGAAGCGGTTCGAGATGTAACGGATCGCGAGGTCGACCGACGCTTCGAGTGCGGTGTCGTCGATCCGCACGCGGTGGTGCGCCTCGAACGTGTCGCGCAGCCCCGTCAGGATCTCGAGAGCCTCGTCGCGGCTCGGGGGCTCGACGTGGATCGGCTGGAAGCGCCGCTCCATCGCGCCGTCCTTCTCGATGTGCTTGCGGTACTCATCGAGGGTGGTCGCGCCGATGCACTGGATCTCGCCGCGCGACAGCGAGGGCTTCAGAATGTTCGAGGCGTCGAGGCTCGACTCCGAGGCCCCCGCTCCCATGATGGTGTGGAGCTCGTCGATGAAGAGGATCACGTTCCCGGCGTCGACGACTTCCTTGATGATCGCCTTGATCCGCTTCTCGAACTCGCCGCGGTACTTCGTGCCGGCGAGCAAGGACGCCAGATCGAGCGAGACGAGGCGCTTCCGGGCGAGGATCTCGGGGACGTGACCATCCGCGATCATCTGGGCGAGCCCCTCGATGATCGCAGTCTTGCCGACCCCTGGTTCGCCGATCACCACCGGGTTGTTCTTCGTCTTGCGCGACAGGATCTGGATGATCCGGGTGATCTCCTTGGCGCGTCCGATCACCGGATCGAGCCGATTCTGCGACGCGAGGTCGGTCAGGTCGGTGCCGTTCGAATCGATGGTCGGAGTGGGGGCCCCCTGGCGACGCATCATCTTCTGAGGGAGCTGATCGTTGTCGCCGCCGAGCATCCTCTGGATGACGTTCTGCAGCTTGTCCTTGCCGACGTCCTTCTCGTTGAGGATCCGCGACGCCTCCCCCTCCTCCTCACGGCAGAGCCCGAGCAACAAGTGCTCGGTCCCGACGTAGTACTGATCCATCTGCACCGCCTGCTCGCGAGCGAGTTCGAGGCAGCGCTTGGCGTGGGGAGTGTAGGGGAGCACGCCGGACTCGGCGCGCGGGCTGCGGGGGATCCGTTGGAGGCTCTCGTTGAGGACCTTCAGGATCGCCTCGGGATTCACATCGAGTCTGAGAATCGACTGCACCGCGACGGAGTCCGGTTGATGCAGGAGCGCCCAGAGCACGTGCTCGGTGCCGACATAGCCGTGCTGAAGTCGCTGCGCCTCGCCGTTCGCGATTTGCAGGACCTTCTCGGCCTTCTCGGTGAACTTGACCGCCAACTCTCACCTCCTCGCCCGGTCGGGCCGGCTGCAGTCGGGGTTCGCGCGAGCGCGCGTCCGGGAGGTCCGGACATTCACCGAGAGCCGGAGCGAGCAGCGACTCCGGGGGAATCGCGTGACCGTGCGGATGCCAGGGAAACGAACTGGCGGGACCCGGGGAGGGACGCGGGAGCCTCCCCCCCGCGCACGACCTCAGAGCGAGGAAGGTCGCACCACCAGGGAAGTGTAGGATGCGGCCCCCATACCCGTCCAAGAGCCCAAATTTGTCGTTCGGTCGGCCCGCGAGATGCCACGCGACCTGGGGAGGAGAACGCGGGGCGTGAGGCGCCTACAGGCGCTTCCCACAGAACTTGCAGTGCACCGCATCGACGTCGTGCCCCTCGCGGCTGCAGTGGGGGCAGTGTTGCGTGGTCAGCACGGGCTCCTTGCCGGCGCGGGCGATCTCGACACTGATGATCCCGGTCGGGATCGCGATGATCCCGTACCCGATCACCATCACCACGGACGCGAGGAATTGTCCGAGGGGCGACTGGGGCGCGATGTCCCCGTAGCCGACCGTGGTCATCGTCACGATCGCCCAGTACATGCTCTGCGGGATGCTGGAGAAGCGCGTCTCTGGTCCCCCCTCGACGAGGTACATCAGAGCGCCGATCACGAGGACCATATTGAGCACTGCGAACAGGAAGACGGTGATCTTCGCCCGACTCGCCCGCAGGGCCAGCATCAGTGTGTTTCCCTGCGAGACGAAATGGCCGAGCTTGAAGACCCGGAAGATGCGGAGGAGGCGGAGCGCCCGGACCACCATCAGCGGCTGCGCCCCGGGGATCACCAGGCTGATGTAACCGGGCACGATCGAGATCAAGTCGACCACCCCGAAGAAACTCGTCGCGTAGCGGGCGGGGCTGCGCACGCACCAGAGCCTGAGGGCGTATTCGACGGAGAACAGGCCGGTGAAGAGCCACTCGGTCGCTTCGAACGCCGGGCCGTAGTCGAGGCGAATGCTCTCCACGCTCTCGAGCAGGAGCGCAGCGGTGGAGAGCACGATCGACCAGAGGAGGGCGATGTCGAACGCCCGCCCGGCGGGGGTGTCCGCCTCGAAGATCACCTCGTGAACACGGTTGCGCCCGGGGGTGAGGGCCGGCTCGATGCTCCCGCGGTCCATCGCATCCCCCTTCGCCGGGATCGTAGCGGATCTTCCGGCTCCGCGGCGACCGTTCACTGCAAGGGCGAGTTCTCGCCAAGACCGCCAGGGACGCCGAGAGTCACGTCAGGCGCAGCCCTCCACCGATCGGCCCGTTGAAATTTTTCGATCACCGGTGGGACCCGCGCGCGGGGACGTTATCCTGGCCCCCGGCCCGAAAGTGAGGTTCCGTTGTTCACGCCGACCCCCCGCGCCGCTCTCCAGGCCCTCTGCTTCGGGACAGCTCTCTTCGCAGCATCCGTCACCTGGGCGCAGGAGGACGAGCGCAAGGAAGTCGAGCAGCTCCTCGAGACGGGTCGCTACACCGAGGCCGAGGAGTGGCGCCTCGAAGCGCCGAACCGCTTCCCCCTCCTCTGGGCCAGACTCCTTCGCGAGACGGGACACGGCAAGGAGGCGATCGAGCTCTTGGCGGCGGATCCCCATTTCAGCGCCGAGGACGCGAGTTTCCTCGTCGCAGCGGCGGGACTCCAGCAGGAACGCGGGGCACTCGACCGGGCGAAGTCACTGTTGCGCACCGTCATCCGCAAGGACGGCGATCAGGTCGAGGCGCGCACTCGGCTCGGCCAGATCCTTCTGCGCCAAGGGTTCCGGGACGATGCTCGGGAGCAGTTTCTCGCGGTGATCGAGCAGTACCAGCGGCTCTCCACCTCGGAGGCGGGTGCACTCCCCGCCGAAGTCTTCGTCTGGATGGGGAAGGCGTGCGAGGGACTCCACCGAATCGAAGAGGCGTACCAGGTCCTGTACTCGACCGCGTTCGACCGCGACTCCCAGTCGGTCGCCGCCCACGTCGCCTCCGGGTGGGTGATGTACTCGACGTACAACTACCCCGACGCGCGCAGCCACTTCGAAGATGCGCTGAAGCGCAATCCGAAGCACGCCGAGGCGCACGCCGGCCTCGCCCGCGCGATCTACTCCGACTATGCGTTCCCTCGCGATCGATTCGGCGAGTCGAAACTGCACCTCGAGGAGTCGTTGCGCACTTGGAAGGACCACCCCGAAGCGCTGATGCTCGCGGGGGACATCGCGTTCTACGAGGAGCAGTGGGAAGTAGCAGAGAGCCAGTATCTGAAGGCGATCGAACAGGATTCGACGGACATGTGGCGCAAGGGGCGCCTCGCTGCGCTCTACTTCGCGACCGCCCGTCTCGACGAGTTCCAGGCGCTCGTGACCGAAGTGACCGAGCTTCCCGCCGCCGCACCGTTCTTCGGATCCCTCGCCGAGCGCCTCGTCGACCGCTTCTTCTACGTCGAAGCCGCCGATTTCGCCCGTCACGCGATCGAGATCGATCCCGGGTACTGGCCCGCCTACGCCGTGCTCGGCATCAATGCCCTGCGAGCGGGGCGCGACGAGGAGGGACGGGAGTGGACGCGCAAGGCGTTCGAGGCGGACCCATTCAATGTCTGGGCCAAGAACACGCTGCAATTGATCAAGCGCATCGACCGCAAGTTCACCGAAGTGGTGACCGAGGACTTCGTGATCCGCATGCCCGAGGAAGAGGCTCCGTACTTGATGGCATACCTCTCGCCGCTCCTCCTCCTCGAGACCCGCGACCGACTCGAGCGCGAGTACCAGGAGGTCGTCACCCGGCCGATCACCGTCGAGGACTTCGCAGAGCACAAGTACTTCTCGGCGCGCTCGATCGGCCTTCCCGGCCTCGCTGCTTCGGGGGTGTGTTTCGGCCGCATGGTGACGTTGACCACTCCGAACGCGATCCCGGGGAACTGGGGGGCGGTCGCCGTGCACGAATTCGCCCACGTGGTGACGCTCCACAAGGCTCGGCACCGAATTCCTCGCTGGTTCGGCGAGGGGCTCTCGGTCTTCGAGGAAGGCCGGGGGGAGCCGCGGTGGATCCGACACTACGCGGACGAGTGGGTGACCGCGGTGCACGCCGGCCAGATCCTCGGCATGGCGGAGATACAGAAGGGATTCACGCGGCCGACCTGGCCGGGGCAGATCCTGCTCTCCTACTACCAGGGAGGACTTCTCTGCACCTTCATCGAGAAGGAGTGGAGCTACGACCATCTCCTGCAGATGCTCGACGCCTACCGCAGCGGGAAAGCGACGGAAGCGGTGTTCCGCGACGTGCTCGGCATCTCGCTCGAAGAGTTCGACGCTCGCTTCCTCCGCAACGCACGCGCTCTCGCCGAGTCCTTTCGCCTCGGTCCCCAGTGGCCCGAGAATTCCCTCGGCCCCCTTCGCTACCATACCGAGGATCACCCCGACGACGCGGCGGGATGGGCGAGGCTCGCGTTTGCATACTTCTTCAACGGGAAGAAGGCGGATGCCGAGCTGAGTCTGGGGAAAGCGGAAGGAATCGATGAAGCCCACGCGGATGTCGCCGCGTTGAAGGGACTTCTCGCCTATGGCGAGAAGAAGAAGAAGACCGCTCGGGAGCAGCTCGGCAGGGCGATCGAGCGCGGAACCACCTATCCGTACCGGTGTCGGGTGGCGCTCGGACTCCTCGAGACCGATGCCGAGAACTACGACCGGGCGAAGACGCTCTTCCGCGAAGCGATCGAAATGCATCCCGAAGGGGTACGCCCACGCTTCGGCAACCCGAACCCGTACATCGTGCTCGCCAAGATCCTCGACGACGAGGGGGACGAGAAGGGAGCGGTCGAACTCTACGAGCGCCTCATCCGGTACGACCGCGACAACTTCCCCGTCCGGTTGCGCCTTGCGGGGTACTACACCGCCGCCGAGAACTGGGAGAAGGTGATCGAGTCCGCATGGGACGCGCCCTTCATCTGGCCGTACGACCAGGACCTGCATCGCATGCTCGGACGAGCGTACTTCGAAACCGGGGCGCACCGTCTCGCGAAGCGCGAGCTCGAAGTGCAACTGGTCGGCGAAGCGCCGCCGCTCGGTGAGATCTACCCTCGACTCGCCTACTGTCACTGGAAACTCGGGGACCTCGACCAGGCGCGAGACTTCGCGCAGCGCGCCCGCAGCATCGTTCCGGATGACGCCCTCGTCGGAGAGGTGTTGGAAGCGGTCGGAGAGCGCTGATTCCAGCTGCCGTAACATATGGTTCTGAAGTAAGTTAGATAGGATTTTCGACGTGCCTCCGAGCGCTCCGACCAGGGGGTCTCGGAATCGTTCCGGTTCCCTTGTCATTCTCTCGGGCCGCCAGTAGTCTCTCGGCCTCATCGGTCGAATGGACTCGAAATGGAGACCCGGATGACCGCCGGCTCTCCCCGGGGCAGGATTCCGAAGAAACGTGGACCGGAGCGCGCGGGCGATGACGCCAGCGCGATGTTCCGGTACTCCGCGATCGGCTTCCAAGTCGTACTCACGTTCGTCGTCCTGACCCTCCTCGGGAACTGGCTGGATGGACGCTACGGCTTCCGTCCCTGGGGAACACTCGGAGGGGTCGCCCTCGGAGTGGTCGCGATGTTCACGATCATGTTTCGCGATGGAGCTGCGCCGAGTTCCAAGGGAGACGACGAAGAACCGAGGGCGGGGCGATGAGTTTCGCCCGCACCTTTCTCCTCCGCGCCGCCGGAGTGGTTCTCATCGCGAGTGCGGTGGGAGCCTTCTCCTTGCGCGAGTCGTGGGGGAACGGAGCGATCCCGAGTCTCAGTTGGGCGGGCCTCTGGGCCTGCATCCTCGGGGTGATCGGGTTTCGCGGTCTGAGTCGGCTGCTGGCGTGTGAGCCCGGGAAGATCCTGGGAACGTTGGTTTCGGGGATGGTGCTGCGAATTCTCGTGCTTGCAGCGAGCCAGTCGGTGGTGTTCTTCGCGTGCGGTGGCGACTGGGGCCGACGGACGCTGATCGCGACCGTGTCGCTCTACCTGCTGGTCCTCGGGGTGGAGATCTTCACCCTGAACCAACTCCTCCGCGCGGGGGCGTTGCGGAGCCAGCCGGCAGCGCTCGCACAAAAAACGTCGGACAAGTCGACCGAAGGAAATGCTTCAGAATGATTTCGATCCTCCTACCCCTGGCCTCCGAGAATCCCGTCGCGCACGTGCTCGATCACAAGCTCGTGTGGTTGACGGCGAATCTCGGAATCACGAAGCACGTCCTGATGATGCTCGTCGCCGCGGGTCTCCTTCTCTGGCTCTTCCCGCTGGTCGCCAAGCGCATCGCCAGCGACCGGCCGGGGCGCCTCGCGACCTGCTTCGAGGCGATGCTGCTCTTCGTTCGGGACGAGATGGCCCGCCCGTTCCTGAAGGAGGACACGAACAAGTTCCTCCCGCTCATCTGGACCTTCTTCTTCTTCATCTTGTTCTGCAACTTGCTCGGCATGATCCCTGGCGCGGCGGCGGCGACCGGCAACATCAGCATCACGTTGTCGCTCGCGCTGATCAGCCTGGCGGTCTACCACACCTTCGGAATCATGCGGAACGGGCCGATCCACTACCTCAAAGCAAACCTTCTCGTCGGGCCGTGGTACCTCTGGTGGCTCCTGGTCCCGATCGAAATGCTCGGACACGTGATCAAGCCGTGCGCCCTCGCGATTCGACTCTTCGCGAACATGGTGGGGGGGCACATCATGCTGGCGGTGGTGATCAGCTTCACCGCAGCCTTCACGCTCGACAACTTCTTCGCAGGGGGAGCGATCGCGCTCGTCTCCGCGGGTGGAGCGGTTTTCCTGAGTTTCCTAGAACTGTTGGTGGCCTTCATCCAGGCCTTCATCTTTGCATTCCTGACCACGGTCTTCCTCTCGATGGCTCTCCATCCGGAGCACTAGCCATCCGGAGCACGGGTCATCCGGGGCTTTGGGGAGAAGATTGAAGTGGTCGTCGCTGCGCTCGTGGTCGAGTGCAGATCCGCCTTGCGCGGTCGTCGAAAGGACATCCGATGGACTTTGTCATGAGTCTGTTCCCCCTGGTCGCGGCGGTGACGGATCAGGTTCCCGCGTTCCTCAACAACGCGCTGGTCGGCGCAGGGGTCGGAGCGGGTCTCGCTGCGATCGGCGCAGGACTCGGCATCGGCCGCCTCGCGGCATCCGCGCTCGAGAGCATCGCCCGCCAGCCGGAAGCTTCCGGTGATGTGCGCGGCATGATGCTGCTCACCGCGGCGCTCGTCGAAGGGGTCGCACTCTTCGGGATCGTCGTCTGCCTGTTGATCTACTTGGACGTCATCGGGATCGCGAAAAGCGTGGCGGGGCTGGGATGAACCACGCGTCGCACCGTCCGCTGGCGCTCGCCTTCACGCTTCTGTTCGTCGTGAGCCCCCTCCTTGCGGAGGACCCGGCCGCGGCGCACGGCGAGTCGGAAAGCAAGCTGATCAGCTTCATCCCGTCGACGATGATCTGGACGATCCTGATCTTCGTCGTCGTCCTCGGGGCGCTCTACAAGCTCGCCTGGGGTCCGCTACTCAAAGCGCTCGACGAGCGCGAGGGGAAGATTCGCGAGTCGCTCGAGGCGGCCGATCGGATGCACGAGGAACAGCTGAAGTTCCAGGCGGAGCAAGAGGTGGTGCTCGCCGCGGCCCGCAAGGAGGCGAACGAACTCGTCGCCGAAGGGAAGCGCGACGCCGAGGCGGTCAAGGAGAAGATCGTCCACGATGCGCGCATGCAGTCGGAAGATCTGAAGCAGCGCGCCCTCGCGGAGATCGATCGCGCGAAGGACCTCGCCGTGGGCGAGATCCATCTCCGCGCCGTCGACCTGTCGATCGCGATCGCCGAGAAGCTGGTCGGGCACGCGGTGACCACGGAAGACCAGGAGCGTCTCGTCCAGGACACGATCGAGCAGTACGAGAAGATCAAGAACTAGCCAAAGACTGACATCGTGAGGAGGCCCGCATGGGCCAGTCGATCAAGAAGCGACACCCGGCGTCGAGCGCGTATGCGACCGCGCTCCTCGAGGTCGGCCAGGAGACTGGCGAGAGCGAGGCGTTCGCGGAACAACTCGCCGCCTTCGCTTCGTCTCTCGAGTCGAACGCGCTCTTCCGGGTGTTCTTCGAGAGCCCGAAGATCTCTCGGACCGACAAGAAGGCCGCACTGGAGCGCGCGTTGTCGGGGTTGGTCTCGAAACCGATCCTGAACTTGCTCCGGATCCTGATCGACCGTGGCCGCCAGGAGTGCTACGGCGAGATCTCCGCGACCTTCGACGAACTGTTCGACGAGGTGCGCGGTCGTTCCCACGTTCGGATCGTCTCTGCGAAGCCGATCTCCGCTCCCGCGAAGGAGCGCCTCGTGGCACTTCTCCACGAGCGGTTCGGTCGCGAGATCATCGCGGCGGACAGTGCCGACCCCGCACTTCTCGGCGGGATGACGGTGCGGATCGGCGACACGGTGATCGACGGCTCCTTGCGCACGAAGCTCAACAATGTCAGGGGCGCGATCACCGCGCCTCGCCTCGGGAGGAAACTGTTCGAATGAAACTACAAGCGGACGAGATCACCTCGGTCCTCAAGAAGGAGATCGAGGGATACGGCACGGCGCTGACCGTCGATGAGGTCGGAACGGTGCTCGAGGTCGGGGACGGGATCGCCCAGATCTACGGGATCTCCAACTGCATGGCGGGAGAGATGCTCGCCTTCTCGAACGGGGCGAGCGGACTGGCGTTCAACCTCGAGGAGAACTCGATCGGAGCGGTGATCCTCGGCGAGTTCGAAGACCTCAGGGAAGGGGACGAGGTCAAACGGACCGGGACCGTCCTCCAGGTCCCCACCGGGCGCGCGCTCCTCGGGCGCGTGGTCGATCCCCTCGGGAACCCCATCGACGGCAAGGGACCGATCCTGAGCGACAGCTTCCGTCCGGTCGAATCTCCGGCGCCGGGGATCGCGGACCGGAAGTCGGTGCACCAACCGCTGCAGACCGGGATCAAGGCGATCGACTCGATGATCCCGATCGGTCGCGGCCAGCGCGAGCTGATCATCGGGGACAGGCAGACCGGGAAGACCGCGATCGCGGTCGATGCGATCCTGAACCAGCGCGGCGGCGACGTGATCTGCGTCTACGTCGCGATCGGGCAGAAGGGGTCGACGATCGCGGGAGTGGTGGACCGCCTGACACGCGAAGGCGCGATGGACTACACCATTGTGGTGTGCGCGCCCGCCTCCGCCCCCGCCGCGCTCCAGTACATCGCACCGTACGCCGGGTGCGCGATGGCCGAGCACTTCATGTACGACGGCCAGCACACCCTCTGCATCTACGACGACCTGTCGAAGCAGGCCGCCGCCTACCGGCAGCTGTCGCTCCTCTTGCGTCGTCCGCCGGGGCGCGAAGCCTACCCAGGAGACGTCTTCTACCTGCACAGTCGCCTCCTCGAGCGCTCGGCGAAGCTCTCCGATGACCTCGGGGCCGGCTCGCTCACCGCACTGCCCGTGATCGAGACCCAGGAGGGCGAGGTGTCGGCGTACATCCCGACGAACGTGATCTCGATCACAGACGGCCAGATCTACCTCGAACCAAACCTGTTCTTCGCCGGCCAGCGTCCGGCGGTGAACGTCGGGATCTCGGTTTCGCGGGTGGGGGGGAACGCCCAGATCAAGGCGATGAAGAAGATCGCGGGCACCCTGCGTCTCGACCTCTCCGCGTTCCGCGAGCTTGAGGCATTCGCCCAGCTCGGCACCGAGCTCGACAAGGCGACCCAGGCGCAGCTCGACCGCGGATTCCGCATGGTCGAATTGTTGAAGCAGCCGCAGTTCCAGCCGATGCCGGTCGAGGAGCAGGTGGTGATGATCTGGTGCGGCGCCAAGGGGAAACTCGACAGCCTCCCGGTCTCGGCGATCGCGTCGTTCGAGAAGGGTCTCGTCGGCCATCTGCGAGACCAGTTCCCGGAGATCCTCGCGAGCATCCGCGACTCGGGAGAGATGAAGGAAGATATCGAGAAGCGCCTCTCGAAGGCGGTCGACGACTTCAAGAAGGACTTCGAGGCGAAACTTCCGAAGAAAGCTTGAGTGAACCCGAAGGAGCGTAGCCCGTGGCCACCGCGCGCGAGCTGAAGAACAAGATTCGATCGATCGCGAACACGAAGAAGATCACGCGGACGATGGAGATGATCTCCACCGCGAAGTCGGTGGTCTGTCAGAAGCGGATCGAATCGGTCCAACCGTACGGGGACAAGCTCGGGCAGATGCTCCGAGACCTCGGGCAGGGGGCGTCGGATCCTCAATACGCGGCGGAGTATCCCCTCCTGCGCCGACCGGAGAAGAACCGCAAGGAGGTGTTGATCATCATCACCGCCAATCGCGGCCTCTGCGGCGGCTACAACACGAACGTGCTGAAACTCTCCGAGAAGCGGATCCAGCGGATGGACGCCGACGGGACCGAGGCCGAGATTCACGTCATCGGCAAGAAGGGGGCGGCACGATTCCGCTTCGCGAAGAGAAAAGTGGAGAAGTCGTACTCTTATTTCGACGACAAGCCGACCTACGAGCAGGCCGAGGAGTTCCTCGAGCCGATCCTCGAGCGCTACGCCGCGGGAGACGTCGATGCGGTGACGGTGATCGTCACCCACTACGAAAATAGCACGCGGCAGTACCCCGTGGAGCGGTCTCTTCTCCCGCTCGGAGTAGAGGATGAGGGAGAGCCCGCGGGGGGAACGACCGATTTCATCCTCGAGCCAGATCCCGGGTCGATCCTCGGCCGGCTGTTGCCGGTCTCGCTCAAGACCCGCCTGTTCCAGTCGTTGGTCGAGGCCACGGCCTGCGAGCAGATCGCGCGTCGGATCGCGATGAAGAACGCGACCGACAACGCGGAGGAGATGGGCAAGAAGTACAACCAGCTCTACAACCGGACGCGCCAGGCCGGCATCACACAGGAGATCCTCGAGGTGATCGGCGGCTCGGCGGCGACGAATTGAGGTTTCGCTCGGGGGACCGCCTCGCGGCTTCCCGAGCCAACGCTCTCTGCGGTGGGCCTTTCTGCCACTGAGTGGGCGTCCGAAGAACGCGATGGACGGGAGAGAATCGTGAGCACAGTCACCGGGCATGTCGTGCAGGTGATCGGCGCGACGATCGATGCGGAGTTCCCCGAGGGGCACCTGCCGAAGATCAACAACGCCCTCAGGATCGACATGGGAGGGTCCACCCTCACCCTAGAGACGCAGCAGCACCTCGGCGGCAACCGGGTGCGCGCGATTTCGATGGCCTCGACCGATGGCGTGGTCCGGAGAATGCCGATCGTCGACACCGGCGGCCCGATCGAGGTGCCGGTCGGCGAGAAGGTCCTCGGGCGCGTCTTCAACCTGCTCGGCGAGCCGGTCGACAAACTCCCGCCGCTCACCGGCGTCGAGCTTCGGCCGATCCACAGGGACGCGGTTCGGTTCGAGGATCTCGAGGCTTCGACCCAGGTCTTCGAGACGGGGATCAAGGTCGTCGACCTGCTCACCCCGTATTCGAAGGGGGGCAAGACCGGCCTCTTCGGCGGGGCGGGCCTCGGCAAGACCGTCTTGATCACCGAGCTGATCAACAACGTCGCGACGAAGCACGGCGGCTACTCCTGCTTCGCGGGGGTGGGGGAGCGGACCCGCGAGGGGAACGACCTCTGGAACGAGATGAAGGACACGGAGGTCAAGACCGCGGATGGCAAGACCTTCCGAGTCCTCGACCGCACGGTGCTCGTCTTCGGACAGATGAACGAGCCCCCCGGTGCCCGGCTGCGCGTCGCGCTCTCGGCGCTGACCATGGCGGAGTACTTCCGCGACGAGTCCGGCGCGGACATCCTGGTCTTCATCGACAACATCTTCCGCTTCTCGCAGGCCGGTTCCGAAGTGTCTGCGCTGCTCGGGCGGATGCCGAGTGCGGTGGGTTACCAGCCGACCCTCGCTACCGAGATGGGCCAGCTGCAGGAGCGCATCACTTCGACGAAGCAGGGTTCGATCACCTCGGTGCAGGCGATCTACGTCCCGGCGGACGACTTGACCGACCCCGCCCCGGCGGCGGCGTTCGCGCACCTCGACGCGACCACGACCCTCGACCGTGGGATCTCCGGCAAGGGGATCTATCCTGCGATCGACCCGCTCCAATCGACGAGCCGGATCCTCGACCCGCAGGTCGTCGGCGAGGAGCACTACGCGGTCGCCCGTGAGGTGCAGCGAATCCTGCAGCGCTACCGCGACCTGCAGGACATCATCGCGATCCTCGGCATGGACGAATTGTCGGAGGAGGACAAGATCCTGGTCGGACGCGCCCGACGGATCGAGCGCTTCTTCTCGCAGCCGTTCCACGTCGCAGAGGCGTTCACCGGCCTCAAGGGCAAGTACGTCGAGGTCGCCGATACGGTGCGCTCCGCGAAGGAGCTCGTCGAAGGCAAGTGGGACCATCTGCCCGAGCAGGCGTTCCTGTACGTCGGCGCGGTCGAGGAAGCGGCGGAGAAGGCGGAGAAGATGGCTGCCGAAGCCTAGGAACCGCATGAGGGGACCACTTCGTGGCCCCTCATCGCGGCGCATGCTGCAGCGGACCTTCGGCCGCTGAGCAGGCGCGCTCACAGCACGCTTCACAGTTTCGAAATGCAATCGAGGAGCAGACCTCCATGGCTACACTTCACTGCCAGATCCTGACCCCGAACGGCAGCGCCTTCGACGGCGAGGCCACCTTCGTCGAGGCGCACGCCCTCGACGGAAGGATCGGGATCCTCCCGAGGCACGCCCCGCTCCTCACGGCTCTCGGCACGGGCCCCCTCCGCGTTCGCCTCCCCGACTCCACCGAGAAGAAGTGGCGGGTCGAAGGCGGTTTCCTCGAGGTCCTCGACAACCACGTGTCGGTGGTGGCGGAGCGCCTGACCGAGGAGTAGTTCGCCTGGGCCAGGGTGGCGGTCCGGGGCGCGTAGGAAACAGTGGCGGAACTGATCTCGGCCCGAGCTCAGGTCACGTACACCACTTCGATGCCGAGTCGGCTCTCGAGCGAGTACAGGTCCGTGCGACGATCCTGGAGCGGTCGCACCGTACCGTGATCGCGCTGCACCGCTAGATCGTTGAGATCCAGCTCGCCCACGACCACCGTCTCCGTGTTGGGATCGGCCTCGGCGAGCACACCGTCCATGGGGAAGGCCACATCGCACGGCGTGCACATGGCCGCTTGCCCGTAGTTGACCAAGAAGCTGCGCACCTGCGGCAGATTGCCCACGCAACCCGCCATCACCACGTAGATGACGTTTTCCACCGCGCGCGCCTGGGCGCAGTGGCGCACGCGGAAGTAGCTCTTGCGCTCGTCGGTCGCGAAGGGCACGAAGAGGATCTCTATTCCGTGGAGCGCGAGCAGACGAACCAGCTCCGGGAACTCCACGTCGTAACACACGGCGATTCCGATACGCCCGAGGGGCGTGTCGAAGACTCGGATCGAATCGCCCGGAAACGTGCCGTAGTACTGCCGTTCGACCGGCGTGATGTGGATCTTGTCCTGGGTGTAGAAGTCGCCGCTCGGTGAGAACAGGTGGGCGGTGTTGCGTATCTCGCCGTCGATCATGGTCGGGGTGGAGCCACCGATGATGTAGAGACTGAACTCAGCGGCGAGTTCGCGGAACAACTGCAGATACTGCTCGTAGTAGCCGACCACCTTGACCACCGCCTCCCGTGAGTGCATGTCACGGGGCAGGAGGCTGAACAACTGAGCGGTGAACAGTTCGGGCATCAGCAGGAAGTGACAGTGGTACTCGCTCGCCGTCTCGGCGAAGAAGTGGACCTGGCGCGCGAGATCGGCCCATGCGTTGATCGTGCGCATCTGGTACTGGGCGGCGCAGACGCGCACCTTGCGTACCGTTTTCCGGATCGGGGACGCGGCGATCCGGTGCTGCTCGGTATTGAAGGCCGGATTGGCCAGGTGCAGCACCGTCGCGTAGTTCATGCTCTCTCGGTCGTTGAGGTAGGCGTAGTGGATGCTCCGAACCTCGTAGCCCGCCTTGAGGTGGGCGGAGAGGGCCGAGTCCTTGAGCTCGCCTCGCCGAACCGCATCGATGTATTCCTCGGGGGTCATCCTCTTGGCGACCGCGGCGTAACCGGGAATGCGGCCTCCGGCCACCATCCGTCGGAGATTGAGCCGCTTGAGCAGTGCTCTTCGCTTCTTGTACATCAGCCCCGCTACGCCGCACCCCCTCAGGTCGGGATGGACCGCGATGTCGGCGCCGTATAGCGTGTCACCGCTGGGATCGTGCGTGCTGAAGGTCCCCGCGCCCGTGATCTCGTCGAAGGAATACCACGGAGCATCGTCATCGACGACCACGATCAAGGAGGTGCAATAACCGACCACGCGGCCATCACGTTCGGCGAGATACTGGCCCTCGGGAAACGCGGCCAGCTGCATCGCGAACTTGCGTTCGTCGGCCAGGCTCTCGCGGGCGATGTTGGGGTAGGCCGCGTTCTGGCAGGCGACGAGCGCGGGAATGTCGCTCGTCTTCCACCGTCGGACCTTGATCGCCCCGCCGGTCTTCACTGGGTTTGTCATGGGCGAGAGGCTCTCCGCGGCTGCGAGTGGACGACAGTCTCCCCGGTCCGCCGCTTCGCCTCAATGCAAAGTGACCGGAGAGGACGAGAAGCATCGACTCTTCTCCTCCACCCCGGGCGAGCGGCTACGGACAACTCGCGAAGTCGGTACACCCCGCCGGGTCCATGGTTGGGTCGAGGCCGCACGCGGGGAACGGCGCCGGCGGGGACGGTTGAAACGCGAACAGGACCAGGAGGGCACTCACGGGATCGGAGATGTCGACCGCCCCGTCGTCGTTCGTATCGAGGGCATCCGCGCAGCTCGTCAGTGCACCACCGAAGAGGTGCGCGAGTGCGGCGATCGGGTCGGCCAGATCGAAGAGTCCATCCTGGTTCGCGTCTCCCCGGATGAATTCGACGCTTGGCTGCACCACGGGGGTGATCATCAGGTCCGAGGTCGAGATGAACACCTCTCCGACCGGGTCGTTGCGCTGCCATGCCACCCACAGGACATGGTGTCCGCTGCGATCGGGGGGGATCACCAGGTCGAAGGTGTAGTGCGAGCCCGTGAACGTCACGGTCGGTCTCGCGATGAACTCCATCTGCGCCCAGACGAGCGGTGTGTCCGGGGTCCAGTCGGGAGTCGTCATCCAGACATCCCACACGCTCGGGTCGTGGGGTGCGGTCACCAGGAAGTCGACGAGGATCGTCTCGCCCGCATCGACCGGCGTCGTCGGCCAGTCGGCGCTGACCTGATCGAGCCCGGCGTAGGTGCGGGGGTACTCGGGGGACAACGGGTCGACGCGCCCCGCACTCGCGAGCTGCCCATCCGGAATCCAAGGCGAGTAGTCGAACGCGGGGGGAAGCCCGGCGGTCACCGCCTGCGGAATGTTTCGGGAGAGCTCGTTCGAGGTGTAGTACGAAAGGGTGCCGTCGGTCGCGACCGCGTTCGCGGCGAGCAGGAAGCTGGGGTTCTCGGGGTTCGACTGGTAGACGCGGTAGACGCGACTGATCGGGGCGATCACCGTGCCGTGACCGAAGCTCTGGGTGGTGGAGAGGACGGCGAGGCAGGTACAGATGAGAACTCTCAGGATCATCGGTTCACTCCGTTTATCGCTTCAGATTTGAAGTGAGCATAGTCGCTTTCCGCCGAGCGATCCACTGCAGCTCGCCTTCGAAGAGACGTCTCAGATTCCTGGACCAGGATGGGGGAGGATGGCGCATCGGGGGGTAGGAGTGGCGTGGGGCGGCCCGGTGCGGAAGGACTGTCACAGCATGAAGAGCACGGCGCGATCGCTCGCTCGGGTCGGCACGGTTCTCGTCCTTGCCGCGACTCTCTCGGGGTGCATCACTCAGTCGCTGTGGAAATACGGTTCGACGCCGTTGAAGTTGGCGAAGATCGAGGGACGGCCGGAGTACTCGCCCGAGGGAATCCTCTCTCTCTCGATCGAGAAGTCAGCGCTCCCCACCCAGATCACGGGTCGCCTACCCGGGAAAGGGCGATGGGCGCGCGTGGTCTTCCTGGAGCCGACGGAGTCCTCTCAGCTTCCGCCGGGGGCACACCCTGGCGGGGAACTGGGTCCTACCACCCTGTCGGTGACGTTGCACTTCGGGCCTGATGTCGCCGGCACGGACGCGGCGGGGATCTTGTGCCGCGCGCAGCTGAGTTGGAGCGGAACTTGTTCGTCCGGCGATCCGGCGAGCTGGGGAACTCGCTACGGGGCGTTGTTCCGATTCGATTCGCTGGAACCGGGGGACGGAGTCCACTGGGAGACTCGGAGACTCCTCCGCGGAACCCTGGTCAGCTCGGATGAGGGGCCGGGTGGGAGTGCGGAGACCGTGCAGATCCTCGCACCGAAGTTCGCCGCTTCGCGGAGCGTGTGGTCGAGGACCTGGCGCACCGCCTTGACGCCGGCCAGTCTCGTGCTCGACGCTGGATACTACACGCTCGCCCTCTTCGGCAATACGATCGGCCCCGAGTTCATCGGCGCGCTTCTGCGGTTTGCGTTCGCAGGCAGATGACCGCGCGCCGCTCGCGCAGGGAGGGCTTCCCCGATGACCGGAGTTCGGACAGAATCTCCTCCGTAGAACGGAGGAGCGTGATGCATCGGACCCCCGGACTCTTCGCCCTGATGCTGTGGATCGTCCTCCTGCTCCTCGCTCCGATCGGGTTGCGCGCGGCCGATCCGGTGAAGGTCTTCATCCTCGCCGGTCAGTCGAACATGGAGGGGAAGGGGAAAGTCTCCCTCCTCGAGCACCAGATCTCGCAGCCGGAGACGAGGGCGCTCTTCGAACATCTGCAGAAGGACGGGAAGTGGGTCGAACGAGCTGACGTCTCGATTCGCTTCCTCGATCGGCAGGGGCCACTGACCGTCGGCTACGGAAGCCCAGGGTGCATCGGGCCCGAGCTCGAGTTCGGCTGGGTGGTGGGCGATCATCACGAAGCGCCGGTCCTGATCATCAAGACTGCATGGGGGGGGAAGAGCCTCGCTCGCGACTTCCGTCCGCCTTCATCGGGGGTGCCCGAGGATGCCACGCTGCAGCCGCTGCTCGAGAGTGCCCGCAAGCGGGACCCCGAAACGACGATCGGCGATGTCCGCCGCTCGTTCGGCCACTACTACCGCACGATGATCCGCGAGGTCGATCGCGCCCTTGCGAGCCTCCCGGAGCTCATCCCCGACTACTCTGGACAAGGCTACGAGCTTGCAGGCATGGTGTGGTTCCAAGGGTGGAACGACATGATCTCTGACGAATACACCGCCGAGTACGCGGAGAACCTGGCGAACCTCATCCGCGACGTCCGCGCGGACCTGCACGCACCCGACTTGCCGTTCGTGATCGGTCAGCTCGGGGTCGACGGGCCGGACCTGCCGGAGCGACCCACCGATGAGAAGAAGAAGCGGTTCAAGGAAGCCCAGGCCGCCCCCGCGAGTCTCCCCGAGTTCCGCGGCAATGTCGCGCTGGTGCGCACCGACCAGTACTGGGACATCGAAGCGGACGCCGTATTTCGAAAGGGGTGGAAGGAGAACCTCGTGGAGTGGGAGAAGATCGGCTCCGACTTCCCCTATCACTACCTCGGTAGCGTGAAGTGCTACGGCCGGATCGGAAAGGCGTTCGGGATGGCGCTGATCGAGCTCGACCGAGGGGTGGGTCAGTAACGCCGCAGAAACTCGGAGTCGATCCGACATCTCGCGAGTTGGGTCAGCGGAGATGCTCATCGCATTCGAATCATGAGGGCGGAAGGACGAAGCGAGATGACCCGCACGACCAGATTTTTGTTCGCGATCGGATTGACCCTAGGACTCTCCGCGTGCGGGGGCACCCCCGACGGCCCAGTGGCGACGACTGAGACGACGGGACTCACCACCCCGGCAGAAGCAGTGATCGGCGGATCCCAACCGATCCCCGACGAACAGATCCGGGCCTCGATCGAAGAGTCGCTCCAGTGGCTCGTACGGCACCAGGCCCCTGACGGCCATTGGTCCTCCCACGACTTCCTCTCGAGCTGCGGCGACGAACAGGGGCCCTGCCGTCACCTCGAACCCGCAAGCGCTCCGGATCCCCGAGGGGTCGGCTTCGCGGGATACGACGTCGGCGTCACTTCCCTCGCGATGCTCGCGTTTCTCGGCCACGCACATACCCACCGCGATGGCGAGATCGCCGAGTTCCGGCAGGCGGTGCGGAGTGCGATGATGTGGCTCCTCGCACAGCAGGTCGAGGGTGATGATCCGACCACGTCGGGGCTCTTCGGGGCGCCGCTCACTGGAAACGAAGAGTGGGTCTACAATCACGCGCTCGCGACGCGGGCGATTTGCGAGCTCCTGGTCCTGAGTCGCGACCGACCGCGCCTTGCGGGACCGGCAGAGGCGGCAGTCCGCTGGTGTCTCCGTGCGCAGAACCCGGGGTACGGTTGGAAATACGGGTACCGCACCGGCAAGAACGACACCTCGGTGACCGGTTGGATGGTGCTGGCGCTCCAGGCCGCGCAGGGCGCCTCCCTACAGCGTGTTCTTCAGATCCCCCACGAAGAATTCGAACCGGCCTTCGAGGGTGCGCAGCGGTGGTTCCGATCGGTGACGTCGTCCGAGTCCGGCGTCACCGGGTACGAGTCCCCCGGCGATGAAGGGGCGAGGTTGGTCGCGCTCGGCCTCGACGACTATCCGTACTCGAAGCAGCTGCCGTCGATGACGGCGGTCGCTCTCCTCGGGCACTTCTTCAGCGGAGCCTCGCGGGGGGACACACAGGTCGAAAAGGCGGCGGAACTCCTCGGCGATGAGCTTCCGGAGTGGCGTCCGAGGCAAGGGCGACTGCGCTCGAAGGTGAACCAGCTCTACTGGTACTTCGGAACGACCGCGCTCTTCATCTACGGTGGGGACCGCTGGAAGGTCTGGGACAACTCGGTGACTCGAGCGCTCATCGAACATCAGCGCTCGGGTGGCTGTGCCGATGGGAGTTGGGACCCGATCGGCGAGTGGGGGATCGTAGGGGGGCGCGTGTACTCGACTGCGATCGGTGCCCTGACCCTCCACTTGCACTCAAGATACGAGCGCTCGAAGGGGCGGTAGCGAACGGAGCCTTCTCCGGGGAGCGCGTCTCGGTAGATTTCGCCTCAGGGGGAGGGTCGGCCCTCGCCGCGCCGGACCACGATCTTGCGATCTACCCCCGGAAGGTCGAACTCCTCGCGCTCGCCGCTCGGCCAACGAACGCGCAGCCGGCTCGGGGGGGTGACCAGACCGAAGTGGACCTCCGAGGGGCCGGCGGTCGCGTATCCCACGGCCGTCGAGACCACCCGGATCCGGGTTCGGTCCCCGTCCTCGATCGTCACCTGCGCGCCGATCGCGTCGCGCCCGAGCGAAGGGTCGATCGCACGCACTCGGAGCCACGAGCCGGTCCGGGGGGCTACGTTCCGAAAGAGTCGCGTCGGGCCCTCGATGTTCGTCATCACCAGATCGAGATCCCCGTCGTCGTCGAGATCCCCCGCCACGACTCCGCGCGTCACCTCGATCGGTTCGGTGAGCGATGGAGCGCGGTTTCCCCCCTCGGCGAACCGCCCCTTGCCGTCGTTCAGGTAGATGAGGTTCGGCTCCGCGTAGAACTTCCACGGTTCTCCGTAGGTGACCCCGGGGAGCGGTTCCGACCGTGAGACCCGGCCGTTCGCGACGACGAGATCGAGGTCCCCGTCGAGCTCGAAGTCGAGAGCGGCAGTACCGAAGCCGGTCCACCGCATGCTCGTCGACGCGAGCCCGGCGGCGCCGGTGTCGTCCTGGAACCCGCCCCCGGGGCCGAGGCTCCGGTAGTAGGTGTTGCTCTCCAGTGCGAGGTGGGTCACGAACAGATCCGACCACCCATCCGAATTCAGGTCCGCGGACACGATCCCCATCCCCGCCTCGGCCTGACTGTTCAGGTTGTACGCGGCGCCGGCGACCATGCCGTCGTCCTTGAAGGTGCCATCGTGCTGGTTGATCCAGAGATTGTTCGCGTAGGCGTCGTTCGCCACGTACAGGTCGAGCCAACCGTCGCCATCGTAGTCATCGCAGACCACGCCCATCCCGGCCGCCTCGATCGAGGCGATCCCCGAACTCTTCGAGACGTCGGTGAACGTCCCGTCCCCGTCGTTGTGGAAGAGGACGTCGTGCGCGGGAGGGAATGCGAGGGGGCCGCAGTAGTCCGGCCGTCCCGCCTGGTCCGAGCAGTGCGTCTCCGGATCGAAATGCACGTATTGGGTCACGTACAGGTCGAGGTACCCATCGCGATCGTAATCGATGAACGCGCCGGAGACCGACCAGCCGGAGGCTTCGATCCCTGCGGCCTCGGTCACGTCCTCGAACGTCCCGTCCCCCCGATTTCGGTAGAGCCGGTCGGGACCGAAATTCGTGATGTAGACATCGACATCACCGTCGTTGTCGAGATCACCGACCGTGAGCCCCATCGCGTAGCCCCGGTCCCCGAGGCCGCTCTCTTCCGTCGCATCCACGAATCGGAACGGCTCGGTCTGTCGGTAGAAACGGTTCGATCCCTTTTCACCTGGACCGCCGACGGGAAGTGTTTCACTGCCGTTGGCCAGCAGTATGTCCAGGTCGCCGTCGCCGTCCGCGTCGAAGAGGGCGAAGCCGCCGCCCATGCAGGTCGGCATCCAGAGCTGCTCACCGAGGAAGGACTGGGTGACGTACTTCACGCCGGATTCGGCGGTCGCCTCGACAAAGAACTGAGGTGCGCTCGCCGTGGACGCTGTCCCACCCTCCGAACCGCTCTTCCCCGCCGCGCTTCCTGGGTCGCACGAGATCGAAGAAAGCACGCCCCCGAGGAGGAGCACTCCAGCCAAGCGGTCGGTCTGTCTCGAGTGGCGAAAATTCATCGATTCACGAACTTCCGAGTCGGAACGGAGTGGTCTCGATGGAAATCGGCGCGGCGTCCCCCTCACGGATGCGATAAGCATGGTCGAGCTCGAACCCCGTGTGGTGACTCTCGCCGGAGACGGGCCAATGAATGGTCACCCCCCGGATCGCGATCGCGTTCCCGAGACCGACCTCCAATTGGAGACTCGAGGATCCGAAGCTCCCGCCGGTTCCGATGACCCGATGGCGCGTGCGCGGTCCATCGGGGGTCTCGATCTCGATCCGCACGCGAGCATCGTGCGCGTCTCGGCTCGACCGGGTGC
>JAQBGV010000036.1:0-11314 GCA_032128395.1 Planctomycetota bacterium
CCCCCCTGCGTCAGGATAGTTGCCGCCTGAACCAGTAACCCTGGAGGAGCAGGCCCCTGCCAAGGCGAAGCCTTGGGGGGCTCCTCCTGGCCCCCCATGGGGGGCGCAATGATGACGACCGATGACCGCAACAGAGACTCCTCATCGCCATTGATCATCCGCACTTGTCGCCTGGGACCGCGATCTTGGGTGGGGAGGTTCAACAGACTTCCAGACGAACTTCGTGCAGGGTGACGATCCCCCCCCTACGCACGCTCGACTGCTCCCTTCGTCCCTCGGGCGAGCAGCCGTTCCGCGATCCCCCTCGTGATGACCAGGAAGTTGATCGGGCGCGGGCGTATCGACAGCGCCGCGGCGATCACCGGCGCGCGGTCGGACTGATGGGATTGCAAGAGCGTCACCCCGCGCTCCGCGATCCCGGCGAGCCTCTCGATCGGGGTTGAGAAGATGACGGCCTTGCCGCCGCGGAGGTCCTTCCGCTCGATCTTGGAGAGATCACCGGTCATGTCGGGCATCTCCAACTCGCTGCCGTCGGCGCGGAGGAAGTGGTAGAGGAGGTCGCCGACCACTTGCTCCTTGGCGAGCCTCTGGAAGAACTCGGCGGAGTCGACGGTGGATTCCTTGACCAGCCGCGGGAGCCGTGAACTGGGCTCTGCGTGTCCCGGGCCGCACGAGATCACCGCGTGATCGACTCCTTGGAGGCGCACCTTGAGAGCTTCGAGTTCGATCGTCGAGCCGACCCAGTAGCCGAGGTGGGTGCGCATCATCGACGCGACGATCGCGTTGCTCGACTGCTCGTACTGGGTGAAACGAGGGGTGACGACCAAGGGGAGGAGCTCGATTCGGCTGAGCGCCCCCCGACGAAGGAAATGCTGCCACATCGCGCTGGAGAAGCCGTCCCCGATCCCGAGAGTGCGATACCGGAGCATCAACTCACGGGTGATCGACGCAGCGACCGCCGCGATCGCCGAAATCCGGATGATCTTGTGCGAAGTCTCCGGGATGTCGATGACGCGGACAGGGACCCGATCCTCGAGTTCGAGTCGCTCGGGGAGCTTGAATCGCGTGGCGATCCGATCCTCGAGGGGACGGTTGCGGGGGACGTGGGCAGCGTGGATCCACGCTTGGTGGTTGTGGAACACGTCGAGGACCGCGCGGAAGATCGCATCTTTCCCCGTTTCTGCGGGGTTCGGGAAGCTCCCGAGTTCGAGCTCACGGGCAAGATCGTCTTCGTTCCGGCCGAGGCAGAGCTCCTTGTAGACCCAGTACGCCGTGGGATCACCGACGGGGGGGGCGCCGAGAAGAGCACTCTCGGGGGAGCGAAACTCCCGCTGCGCGACACCTTGTTGCGGGCCGAGCAGCTCGACGAGGGGGAGACCGATCGCTTGCGAGATATCGAGGAGGTTGCTGAGGAGCGGATTGCCCTCGCCAGCGAGCAGTCTACGGAGTGTCGGACGGGAGAGCTGCGTCCGCGCGAGCAGTGCCACGAAGTCGATATTGCGGCGATCGAGCTCAGCCTTCACCCGGGTGACGAAGTGCGGGTAGGAGGATTGGACGCTGATGACGTCCTTCTTCTTCTTCTTCTTGGCTTTGGCCATGGGTGCCTCCCTGACATTCGTTTCGCGCGCTGCGCACGATCTGCTCGATGGGCTTTGCAGGTGGGTTTACCGAAAGCGGTTACGGCGAAAATTCCTTGTCCATCGCATCGGAGCATCGTCGGAACTACGATACGTTCCGTTCAGCTGCGCCGATCACGCGCGAAGAGCACGTTGCGCTGATCACGTTGCGCTGATCACGTCGCGCCTATCCCACTCGTGCGTCTCAACTGAGACGCCGCCTTATCCGGAACTGTGGGTCTATCTGGAACGGGCGAGCTGCCCTCGACGAGCCGTGGAGCTGGGGGTCACGGTCCCCTTGTCTGAAACAGCGTTGTGCCTCGCCCGGAGAACGATATCCGTGGTCACTCTAGGTATCACGTAAATACCTGATGGGTTACCCGATTGCGGGGAAGCTACGGAGGCGCTAGTCTCTCAAATGCGAGGTGGAGCCCTCTGACGGCGGTTTTGCGAGGATCTGTGGATCTGAGCTGCGCTCTGACGGTTGGGCAAGAAAGCCGAAAAACCTGGACGGGGAAACCGATGGTGGCACGAGGCCAGGCCGATCTTCCGCACATCGTCGACCTCATCATGCGGGAGATCGATGACGACGACGGACGGCCGGGGAACAAGCAAGTGTTGCTCCGATTCGACTCCTGCTTGCCGAAGGTGGTGCACACCGGGAAGACGACGGAGATCGACCCCAGGAGCGGCGAGGCGAAGCGCAATCGCCGCGGGAAGCGTCCGAGTCGCGACGCCATCCGGAAGGAACTCGAGCGCAAGCGAGAACTCATCGATGTGCTCGAGTTCGGTCATGTCCGACTCGCCTACGACGGAGATCGCATCAAGTTCACCGCAGTCGAGCTGAAGTACCGCCCGGAAGAGGAACACGTGTAGAGACGGAGAGCTGAGTCGAACCCTCCTCGCTGTCGGGGGGGGACCGGGTACCACCCACTGGATGCACCAGGGGTGGGACACGCCGCTTGCGGCGCGTCCCACCCCTATTTTTTTGGAGAGAGCCTGGAGGAGTGATGTCTGACCGTCTCGTTCTCTACGAACTCGGATGCCGCGCGGCGCACGAGTCCATTCCCCTGGCGGTACCCGAATCGGGGGCGGTCGCCATGGTGCGCAACGATGAGGGTCATCTCATCCTGCGTCCATGGTCGGAACTCGTGTCGACCGATCGAGTCATCGGGGTACTGCACCCGATCGACGGGAGCCCTCTGGAACGAGCACTGATCCCTTGGAGTCCGGAGCTCCTCGTCGACGGAGTTCCGCCGCTCGGAATCTCCGTGCTCCGGGCGGGGCGCACGATCGGCGCCGACGATGCCGACTTCATCGTAGTGCGCGAGTTCTGCTCGGAGACGATCCCGGTGCCTGCCGAGATCGCAGGGACCCCCTGTGCCGCTTGCTCCGCGCCCCTGGAAGGGCTTGTCCAATTTTGCAGCTGCGGCACGGCATTTCATTTCGAGGAGGGGGACGGCAACCAAGAACCGCTCTGCTGTCTGATGGCCCTGCCGAGCTGCACGCGGTGCGGGGAGCCCTCGACCCTCGCCCCGGTGCTGCGCCCGAACCCTGCCCTGCTGGGTCTGGGAGTTTCCGGTGAAGGACACGCGTTCGACGGAAACGGTCTCGAGGTGCGCCTGTGATCGTGCGCGCACCGAACCCCCCGCGGATCGAGTACTTCGCCGCGGGGATGGCCTTGTTGGTCGGAGTCGGAGTGGTCGGAGCACCGCTCGGGAGGGCGCTGTTCGACCTCGGGGTCGTCGAGTTCGTCCCCTGCGACCCGAAGTCCTATCGCCCGGAGAACATCGGGAGCCAGTGCGATGAAGGCGAGCTGGCGCGCCCGAAGGCGCACGTCGTCGCGGAGCGTCTCCGCCGCCGCGGTGCGCGCGCGACCGGGGTCGCGGTTCCGATCGAGTCCCTCGATCGTGGACACGTGCGGCCGGGGATGTTCGCGGTGGTCGTCGTCGACCGTCTCTCGGCGCAGCGAGCCGCTCACGACTTCTGTCACGAAAGCGGCATCCCGCTCTACAGGGTCAATATCGACCCATCGACGGGGACCATCCTGGTCGCCGCATTTCGCTACGATCGCGGCAGCGACCTCTGTGCCCTCTGCAACTGGACGCCGGAGGAATTCGCCGAGCAGCGGGCAGAGCGGAGCTGCGCTCCCGATGGAGAGCGCCCCACTCGCAGCTCTCGCCCCCTCGCAGAGGCCGCCGCGGCGCTCGCGGCGCTCGCCATTCAAGCCTCCCTCGATGACGCCCCCGGCGCGCTCGGCGACGGGGAGTCGCTCCTCATCCACCCCGCCTCGGGGACGTCGATCCGCTCGAGGATCGAACGCTCCGAGCGTTGCCCGACCGATCACGAAGCGCGCGTCACCGCACCGATCGAGATAGA
The DNA here is from genome assembly GCA_032128395.1 of Planctomycetota bacterium. GTDB lineage: Bacteria > Planctomycetota > UBA8108 > UBA1146 > UBA1146 > JAQBGV01. The sequence goes on from JAQBGV010000036.1 coordinate 3,996, forward strand.
CGCTTCTCGTCTCTCTCTCGCCGCGCTCGCCGATCGTGCCGGCTTCGATCCCACCTGCGACCTGCGGGTCCGCGGCTCGGGCGACATCGGCACCGAGGTCGGGTGCTGCGCCTGCGACGCGCGGTGGACCGAGGCGAGCTGGCTCGTCGGGGAGCCGCGCCTCGACCGCTGTCTCTGCGGAGGGGCGACCTACGTCCCGCTTCTCTCCCGGGCGATGTCGCGCACGCGGGAGGAACTCGGGGGGTGTTGGGAGCGGCCACTCACCGCGCTCGGAATGCGGTTCCCCGCCTGGCTCGAGCTCGACGACGGCACCCGGCGGAGGTCGTTCCGTCTCGTCGGGGGGGAGGAGACGCCGTGATCGACGATCGGCTGTGGAACCGCAAACGCATCGCCATGGTCGAGGAGCTCGAGAAGCTCGCCGAGGAGAGTCCCATCCTCGAGATCGCCTCGATCGAGCACCGGGTGGATGAAGTGCGAGCGGTGCTCGCGCTCGAGATCCCGACCATGGTCACCCCGATGAACTCCGAGGTGCGCCTCGATGGGCCCGTGGTCGTGGGGATCCGGTTCACGCAACGCTTCTGCACCGTGCCACCGCTGCCGTGGGAGATCGTCACCGTCCTCCATCCGCTCGATGTTTATCACCCTAATATTGACAGCCGGGGATCCGGCGCGCTTTGTCTCGGATCGCCCCCAGCGGGGATTTCGCTCGCCGAGATCGTGCACCTCACGTACGCGGCGTTGACCCTAGCTAGTTTTTCGCCGCAAGAATGGCGTGGGTTGCACGCCGCTGCGAGCCGGTTCACCCGGGAGCACGCGGAGCAATTCCCGATCATCGAGACCGGACTTCTCGAGTCCCCCCCTGAAGGTTTCCACCGTCCGTTCGCACCGGTCGCGGCGGAGGTCGCGGCGAGGATCGCGGCGCGGATCGCACGGATGGAGGAGGCGTCGTGAAGTGTATCTCACCCACCCTCGAGATCGTCGAGCGTTTCCGGGCGCTCGGCTGCCAGATTCGCGGGGGCGATGAACTCATCCTCGCCGACCGGAGCGGCATCGGCTTGAGGCCGCGTCCCCCCCGCGGGGAGTGGCAGCGCATCGAATCGCTGCCGATCACCCTCCTGCGCGATCCGGATGAGAGCGCGGGCGCCGACGAGCGCGCGACCGACGCGCGCAACGCGCCGGCCGGTCCCTTCGCGTTGCGCCCTGCATCCGACGGAAGCCGGCGCGTCGTCCTCGTCGCCGATCGACCTCTCGCGGCGGCCGGCGCACCGGATGACCCGCTCGACATGGCGGCGCTCAGCAGCTGCTCCGGGGGGAACCCCACTGCGCGTCCGGGTGCGGATGAGATCTGGGATCGCAGTCTGCTCATGGCGGCACGGAGATTGGGGCGTCGTCGTCCGCTGCGGGACCTCGAGATCCTCGACCCCACCCCGCTCGACCCCGGGGACCACCTCGCGCAGCTCGGCGCCGCGGGGTTCGAAGTCTCGCGGCACGAGAACGCCCTGCGCATCTCGATCGCTCGGCGCACGAGCCTTCGCGTGGCCCGTCTCGAAGGGGGCGATGACGGGCCGCGCCTTTCTCTCCCGTTCGTCGCGGCGGGGCAGTGGTCGGAAGTCTCCCAGCGCGCGGCGACCGTGGTCGCCGTGCATGCCACCAGACGCCTGCGTCTGGTGCGCATCGTCGTCGATCGCGGAGACCCCGCGCTCCGCTTCCGCGCCGAAGTGCACTTCGGTGCGCTCCCCCTCGGTGGAGCGTGGCTCGACCGGGGACTCGCGGCTCTCGTCGCCGCGGACGCGTGGCTCGCGGATGAGTTCGGTGCGCTCGCCGATCCCACTGTCGCCGCCGCCGTGCTCGAAGGTTGGAACCAACGGATCTGAGACCGCTCACCCAGGACGGACCCGCCCGGGGTGAGCACACCAAACCGCCGTCCGCCCTGGAGCGGACGGCCAAGCGGAAGGAGGAGCTGCGATGAGTGTCGCCACGCTCCAGAGAGGGAAGTCCTCGGCGCCGGTCGAGGTTCACGTCCGCGACATGATCGGGCAGCGCTGGGTCGCGCTCGAGGACGTCGATCCGGAGACCCCGGTCGGCGAGATCGTCGGGGACTCGCGTCGTCGTCTCGACCTCAGCGATGAGGTCGATTGGCAAGCCCGTCACCGCCCGACCGCGCGGCTCCTGCGCCGCGACCTGAGGATCGGCGACGTGGCCACGGAGGGAACGGTCGAGCTGACCCTGCAGCCGGACCCGCGGTTGGGGTAGCCACGGAGGCTGGAGGTTCATCGCGGACCGCCGGGAGGGCCGCGGTGAACCTCGTTATTTCTTCGAGGGGGAGTCCCTCACGAGCAGGAGGAAGGATCATCGTGGGAAGTACAAAGCAGGGTCTCGGCGCGAAGTCGCAAATGCTGAGGCAACTCGAGATGTTGCGACAGAAGAGAGTGGACGAGCGCGCGTCGGCTCGGAAGAACGCCGGGGAGGGAGAGCCCGAAGATGAGACCCTCTCCCCCCCGGCGCTCCTCGAGAGTTGCGAGCGGGCGATCCGCGACCAGAGCATGCCGCCGCGGGCGCGCGCCGAGTTCCTCGTCTACTCGGCGCAGGAGTTCGGTCTGGACGTGGTCCAAATCGCCGAGCGACTGATCACCCGCCTCGATCAGGCCGGCGATCCGGAAGAAGATGATCGCCCCCGCGCGGTCCTGCAGCCGGAGATCTACTACCGGACGGTCGAATTGTTCGGGGGACCGGCGCACGTGCTCCTCACTCCCCACGGAGTGCGAATTCTCCCCGTCGATGAGGACGCGAACCTCCCTGAGCTCTCGCCGGGAGACGCCGTGCTCGTCGATCCGCAGCGCTCGCGGGTCGTCGGACTCGACGGAGTGGTCCCCCCCACCGGCGAGGTCGCCACCCTCGAGTCGATCGTCGATGCGGCGGGAGAAGTGGCGACGGTGCGACGCCGCGACGAGACGATCGCCGCGCTGATCCCCTCGCGTCTGCGCGAGGACCCCCGCCTCGCCCCGGGGGTGTCGGTGATCCTCGATGCGGCGCGCTCGGTGGTGCTCGCGGTGATCGAGCAGACCTCCGAACCGAGTGAGCTGCTCGCGCCGGTCGAATCGCTCGGCGGCAAGATCTCCGACCTCGGCGCACCGCCGGTGGTGATCGACGAGATCCTCGCGTCGCTCCGCGACGAGATCGATCACCCGGAGTGGTCATCGCGGCTCGGTCGCCGCGCGCGTCGCAGTTTCTTGTTCCACGGTCCGACCGGCACCGGCAAGTCGACCGCGATCCGCGCGATCGCCGGCGAGCACACCCGCTGGATCGAGGAGCGGACCGGAGCAGCGCGCTCGCGGGTGGTCTTCTGCGACGCGACCCGCTTCCACTCGCCGTGGTTCGGCGACGGAGAGCGCCGCGTCCGCGCGTTTTTCGACCAGATCCACCGGCTCGCGGGGGAGAAGCATCGCCTCACCGATGGGCGCGAGGTGCGCCTGCCGGTCATCGTCGTGCTGGAAGAGCTCGACGGACTGGTCCGTCGCCGGAGCGAGGCCGCCCCAGGAGCGCTCCACGATCGGATCCTCGCGCTGATCCTGCAGCAGGTCGACGGGGCGGAGCGTGATCCGGATCGACCGATCGTGTTCATCGCGACGACCAACGCGATCGATCTCCTCGACTCCGCCGCGAAGCGCCGATTCGGCGAACGGACCGTCGCGTTCGGTCACCTCGCCGCGCGGCCGGCGCTGTCGATCCTCGAAAAGCTCGTCCCCGCCGATCTGCCGATCGCCGCTCCCGAGGGGACCGACCCGGCGCGGGCCCACCGCTCGCTCCTCCACCGGACGATCCATCACCTCTACCTGGCGGACGAACTCACGATCGCCGTGGTGACGCTCCGCGACGGAAGTCGAGTGCGGATCGAGCGGGGCGATGTGATCTCGGCCGCGGTGCTCGAGTCCGCGGTCGCGCGGGCGAAGGATCGTTGTCTCGCCCGCTCGCGGGCGGCGGGAGAATTGGTCTCGATCGAGACCGACGACGTGATCGAAGCACTGGATGACCAGCTCACGCAACTCGCCGCGAGTCTGTCCCCCGAGAACTTGCCGGAGCAGGTCCCCGCGCTCTTCGTCGATGGGCCGCGGATGATCGACTCCGTCACCCCCTTCTGGACCGCCCGCACCGGGCACGGAATGTTGGTCTGAAGAGACCGAAGGCGCCTCCGGCCGGGCCGGGGGTCGAGGGGGGCTCGCGAAAGCCCCTCGAGGAACTGAAAGGAGACGCCGATGCGCGTCCGCTCTAGTGTCGACCGTTCGAATCGCCTCGCCCCGACCCCGAACTCCGATCTTGCCGCACCCCGCGTCGCGGAGGGCGGCGGGGACGCGGGGGACGAAGGCGCCACCACCCGTGTCCAGTACGGGATCCACCTCGCGCGCTACCCGCTCCGCGGGATGTCGGTCGCGCAGGTGCGTCGCTTCCTCTCTCCGATCCTGAACATCGACCCCACCGCGGTGGCGGTCATCGGAACCACCCGGATCGAGGACGAGGAAGCGCACCACGTGACCGGCGAGGAGCCGATGCTCAGTTTCGTGAAGCCCTCTTCGGTGAAGGGGGCGGCGTGAGCGAGCGGATCGAGATCGAGGGGATCGAGACCGTGCTGCGCCCGGAGGGGGGGACACCGAAGCGCCTCCCCCTCCGCCGATTCCTCGAATTGATTCGCACCCGGCTGGTGAGCGGCCGACGGCCGGAGGCCTCTTTCGACGGGGTGCGCTTCCGCATCGATGCAGGGGAGGTGACGGTTCTCATCATCGAGCTCCCCCCCAGCCTGCGTTCGCTCCTGTGGGCGACGGATGACTCTCCGGAGAGTCTGTTCGACCCGAAGAAGTACCGGATGCGCGCGCTCGCCACCCCGTACATCGTGCTCAAGGTGACCTTCGTCCGCGGCGGTCTGCACCACAACTGCGAGCTCTTCTTCCGGCCGAAGCCGCTCGAGCGCGCCACCGATCCCCTGTTCTGGTCGAACCTCAGGAACGTCACACCCGATGCGTACGGATGCCTCGCGTGGCTCTGCACCGCCGGTCTGCGTCCGGCGATCGATCACGCCGTCGAGGGGCGGCCGGACGGTCCCCTGTCGATGCGGTGGCAGGTCGAGTTGTTGGTCGACCACCTCTGGGGTGGGGGGTTCAACGCCTCTTCCGATCTCCACGAAGGGAGGAGCTGCTTCTCGCGCGCGGTCGAGAAGAAGATCGATCCACGGATCTGCGACGTCGACACGTGGGAACGGGCCAGCCGCGAGGACTACCGATTCGCTCTCGACGTCCACTGGGAGCCGACCGGCGAGACGATCGACTCGGTACTCGACCGCGAGCTCGCTCGCTGGAAGGTCCCCCCCGCCATCGAAGACACCGCCGCCCTGATCGGCGAACTGATCGCCTGCCCTCGGGGGGCGAGGAAGAGGAGAACGGCATGATCGAGATCGTGATGAAGCGACGGGGGAAGAAGCTACCCCCGCTCGGGGAGGGTTGCATGCGCTACGTGATCGCAGAGAACGGCGTCTTCCTCGAACGGCGAACGGGGTCGTTCACGACCGTGACCGCGGTCGGGACGATCCACGGAGGACTCGAGGCACACGACGAGAAGTGCCTCCTGCACGTCCCGCGTCTCCCGGTGGAGATGGTCGCGGAGATGCTCTGCTTCTTCCGCTGGGCGTACGCGTACCACGGGGGAGAGGCGGTCCTCTGCCTCCTCTATCACCCCGAGCGTCGCGGGTACCTCTGGCACTGCCCGGAGCAATCGGTCGAGTTGTGGGAAGGATCGACCGGGGCTTGGTATGGCGGCACCGACATTCTGTACTCCGACCCGATCGCTCTCCCCGACGGGTACGTGCTCTGGGGGGACGTCCACTCCCATGCTCACATGAATGCCTATGCAAGTTCCACGGACCAGGACGACGAACGCTACAAGGACGGCCTGCACGTCATCGTCGGTCGCCTCGACCGCACCGAGGTCGAGCTGCACATCGACTTCGTGATGGACGGCCGCCGCTTCGCGGTCGATCCCGAGGAGCTGATCCCCTGGGACGAGATCACGGAAGAGGGCGGGTTCCCCGACGAGTGGCGGGAGCAGGTGGTCGTCGAGCGGCGCCCCTACATCGCCTCGACCTGGGCCCGCGCTCCGTCGTACCTGCCGACCACGTATCCGTCGACCAAGGCCCATCGAGACGACCGGAACGGAGGTGCGGCATGAGCCATCCCCTCCCCCTCGACCTCGGGCGGATCGGCGCGGGCCGGATCCGAGTCATCGGCCTCGGCGGGATCGGCGGAACCGTGGCGACGACGGTGGTCCGGTTCGTCTCGGCACTCCGAGAGGTCAACGCCCACATCGACCTGATCGATGGCGATGCGTTCGAGGAGCGCAACCGAGAGCGGATGGACTTCCCTGACTTCGGGAACAAGGCGGCGGTGATCGCGGAGGATCTCCTCGACCGCTACCGCCGACCCGGTCTGGTGATCCGCGGGGTCGAACACTACCTCGATGCGGAGAACGTGGGGAAGTGGATCGCCGAGGGGGACATCGTTCTTCTCTGTGTCGACAACCACGCGACGCGCAAGCTCGTCTCGGATCGCACCGCCGAACTCGCGGACGTTATCTTGATCTCCGGCGGCAACGACGGAGTCGAGGGGGGGGAGAGAGGGACGTACGGGAACGTCCAGGTCTACCGGCGTGATGGAGGGGTCGAGCGGAATCCGCCGCTCGACCGATTCCACCCGGAGATCGCGGAGCCCGCCGATCATGTGCCCGGCCCCTCCTGCATCGACCTCGCCGGGACCGACGCTCCGCAGATCACCTTCACCAACCTGGTCGCTGCCGCGGCGATGGGCTCCGCGTTCTACCGCGAACTCCTCACCGACAGCCCCGCCGAGCGCTACGATGAATCGTGCTTCGACATCGAGGAGGCGGTCTGGCGGCCGGTGCGACTAGGATGATCCAGCGCGCCAGTAAGAGATGGCACAGGCCCCAGATAACCTTCGCGATCCAAGCGAGCAGAGCACGCTTCGTTGGGGTGAATCGAGAGCGGCTCCGCCGCGATCGAGAGGGGGCTGGGAGCCAGCCCCCCAAGCGAGCGGAGCGCGCCTCGTTGGGGTGAATCGAGAGCGGCTCTGCCGCGAACGAGAGGGGGCTGGGAGCCAGCCCCCTAAGAAAAGCCGAGCGGAGCGCGCCTCGTTGGGGTGAATCGAGAGCGGCTCAGCCGCGAACGAGAGGGGGCTGGGAGCCAGCCCCCTAAGAAAAGCCGAGCAGATCGCGCCTCATTGGGGTGAATCGAGAGCGGCTCAGCCGCGAACGAGAGGGGG
>JAQBGV010000037.1:0-15000 GCA_032128395.1 Planctomycetota bacterium
TTCGTGGTGGTGCCGGTTGGAAGGCGCGGGGGTCGCTTCGACCGAAGGCGACCCCCTCGGGTCGTCGAGTATCGAAGAGACCCCCGCAACGCAGCAGACGGTGCCTCATCGAAGCCCGGGCCAACCAGAAGCCGGGGCCGCGCTAGTTACAAGGGAGTGCGTCTGGGGTCGGATCCGGCCCCGGTCGGCTGATCTCCGGCGGTGGCGGCGGTCCCGCGCCCATGAAGAGATAGCCGAGGATTTGGATCGGATCGGAGATATCAAGAGTGCCGCTGTCGTTGACGTCGGCCGCATCTTCGCAGCTGATTACGCTGGTCCCTCCGAAGAGCCACGACAGGCTCGTCAGAACGTCGCCGAGATCGATGGCCTCGTCGGCGTTCACATCGCCCCGCGAGAAGCAGTGGCCGGTTCCAGGGGGGGACTCCCACGACCCCATGTCGGGGCCGAGTCCCTGAATGCGGGGATGGCCGTCGATGTCGAATGGCGGGAAGTCCGGGGCTGCGGCCGATGCTCGATCGATCACCGGTGAGCATACTCCGAGGGTGTACGCCGGGGTCAAGAGCGGAGCGATCCCCAGGTTCCCCGGTCCAGGGAAGCCACCTTCGATATCGGAGAAGCGGACGACGAACGAACTCTCCGGATCCGCGAAGAGCGTCGGATCGGCCGGCGCGATGTTCCCGTAGACGATCGAATTCCAGATGAGCGGGATCGAGTAGTGGTCGGCGTAGATCCCGCCCGCCTGGATCACCGCCGTATTGGCGGCGACGGTCGCGTGGATCAGGCGCGGCTCCGACTCCCAGCGACCGAACAGCCCACCGCCGTAGAGCGCGTTGTTCTCGGCGATGATCGAGTTGCGGATCAGGGGATCGGCGCGAAGTTGCAGGTAGAGACCTCCACCCTCACCGGATCCGGGACCTAGCCCGGTCGCATCGTTTCCGATGATTCGGCAGCGCTCGAGGAGGGGGCACGACTCGAACATGCGGATCCCACCCCCTTCGCTCGCGGTGTTTCCGACCACTTCCACGTCGACGAGGATCGCCTGGCAGAAGTGGCTGAAGTCGATCCCGCCCCCGAGCGCGGCGGTGTTGTCGGTGACCAAGACCTGAGTCATCTCCGGGTCGGCGAAATCGTCGAGGCTGATTCCGCCTCCCTCATCGATCGCGGTGTTCCCCGACACGACGCAATCGATCAGCTCGGGATCGGAGTCGACGAGGGAGATCGCTCCGCCGCGGGCGGCGGTGTTCCCGGTGAAGGTACAGCCGATGATGTCCCCGAGACTGCGCAGGTAGTGGAGCGCGCCCCCCCGGGCGTAGACAAAATTCAGGGTGAAGGAGCAGTTCTGAATCAGAGGCGCCGAATCGACCGCGACGATCCCGCCCCCCTCCGCTGCGGAATTCTCCGAGAACGTGCAGTCGATGATCTGGGCTGCGGAGAGATTGAGGTAGACGCCCGCGCCGTTCGAAGCCTGATTGAAGACGATGTCGCAACCGATGATCGTCGGATGCGCCTGGGAGATGTAGATCCCCCCGCCGGAGAGAGTCAGGGGAACTCCCACCAGCTGGCCGAGACCGCCGGTGATCGTGAACCCCTCGATGCGGGTCGAGGCTCCCTGTCCCCCCGCGATGGTGATCGCCGAGCCGGTGAGGCCGGCGTTGAGCAAGGTCAGGGAGGCGCCCGAGACGCCGATCACCTCGAGGTTCTTCCCCAAGAGGTTGATCTTCTCGGGGTAGGTACCGGGGTCGACGAGGACGCGATCTCCACTCACGGCCGCGTTGATCGCGAGTTGGATCGTTGCATAGACACTCGGGACCAAGCGATCGACCGCGCGGAGCGGTGACGCGATCCCCAGGGTGATCACGAGAATCGCCGCGCCGAATGAAATCGTCACGGGGGGACGGCCGAGAGTCCGAGCTCCACCTGCCCCCCTCGATCGATTCAGCACCTGGCTCCTCTCCAGACGCCCCGCAACCGGGGCCCAGCAACTCGAGTCCAGTCTCAGGGGCAGACCGGACAACCCGCGGTCGGAATGAAGCAGTTGAACCCGTCGTTGTCCGGCACTGGCTCGAGCCCACAGTCGGGGAAGGGACTCAAGGGGGCGATCCCATCCAGGAAGATGTAGAGCGTCATGAACACAGGGTCGGTGATGTTGATCAGGCCGTCGTCATCGAAGTCGGCGGCGTCCTTGCAATCCGGCGTATCGCCATCGATGAAGAGATAGACCAGGTCGAACACGATATCGGCGACGTCGACGAGCCCGTCGTTGTTGGCGTCCCCTCGAATGAAGTTCGCGTGCTCGGGAACGCAGACGAACCCCTCGGGGAGCGCCAGGGGAATCACCGAAGTCGAGTCGATGATCACCCGATTCGAGAGGGGCACCTGGCCGTTCCCGTTGATCCCATCGCAGAAGAGGACCGGCATGCAGGTGAAACACGGGACGGTCGCCGGCACCTGGAACTGGAACGAGCCGATCCTCAGCGGATTGAGGGTCGGCGGCGCGGTCTGACCGTCGAAGGGGGGCGCGGCGTCGAGCAGGATCCCGAAGATCAGCTCCTTGCCATCGCCGTCGGTCAGGTCGTTGTCGACTTGCTCGGAGATGAACTCCGCCCCGACGAACTCGAGGATCGTCCCCGCGATCGAGAAGGTCCCAGGGATCCCGGTGAGCTGTTCATCGAAGCAGATCGTCAGGGTGAACCCCTGAATGTTGTCCGACGGATCGCTGTAGAAGAGGCCGATCGTCGCGACGTCTCCCGGTTGGGCGTGGGAGGCAGAGATGACCCCCGGCTCATTTTCTTCGCCGATGTAGAGGATGGTGTCGCTCTGAGCCGAGAGTGCGCCCCCGACCGTGCCGAGAACGACTGCGATGATGACTCCGCAGAAGACGCCCCCCCCGGTGCGTCGAGTCCAATTATCCACAGTTCATGCCCTTCCCTAGGTCTCCGCCCGTACACGCGGCGGACATCTGCCGGCGCACGGGTTCCCCCGGATCCCGGATAGCGGGGATCGGAGCGCGGGCTGCCGAATAGAGAAGAGTGAGGCCCAGTGGGCGGTTCGCACCGTCCCGAACTCGGACACAACTCCTCACTCCAGCCCAGAGATTACAGTTCCTTTCGGCCCCGAGCTAGCAGTAGTTCGATGAATCCCGGATTGTGGAGAACCACCTGATATCGAGTGAACCGGCACGGGCTGCTAGGGGGAACAGAATTCCTCGTACTCCACATACCCCGGGAAGTCCCCGGAGCAGACCCGGCACGCCGGATCCTTTCGCACCCGCAGCCGCCGGAACTCAACGGTGAGCGCGTCGTAGGTCAGGAGAGTGCCGACGAGCGGCTCGCCGGCTCCGAGGATCAGCTTGATCGACTCGATCGCCTGGAGCAGCCCCACCACTCCGGGGAGGACTCCCAGAACCCCGGCCTCCGCGCACGAGGGGGCGGCTCCGGGGGGAGGCGGCTCCGGATAGAGGCAGCGAGAGCAGGGACCATCGCCGGGGGCGAACACCGAGACCTGCCCCTCGAATCGAAACACACTTCCGTGCACGCACGGCTTCCGGTGCTTCACCGATGCATCGTTGACGAGATACCGGGTGGGGAAGTTGTCGGCGCCATCGATGATGACGTCGTAGTCCGGGAAGATGCGATCGACGTTCTCGACGGTGAGCCGCTGCTCGATCCCCTCGACGCGAATCCCCGGATTCAGTGCGAGGAGCGCTTCGCGTGCCGCGCGTGCCTTCGGAACTCCGACCCGATCGGTTCGATAGAGCACCTGCCGCTGAAGATTGCTCGCGTCGACGACATCGAAGTCGATGATCCCGAGCGTCCCGACCCCCGCCGCCGCGAGGTAGAGCGCCGCGGGACATCCGAGTCCGCCACCTCCGACGAGAAGCACGCTCGCATCGAGAAGACGCTGCTGACCCGCTTCGCCGACCTCGGGGATGGTGAGGTGGCGCGCATAGCGTCGACGATCCTCTTCACCGAGCACGCGCGGTTGTTCGACGGGGAACCCCTCGCTCTTCCAACGCTGGATCCCACCGGAGAGTGACTCGACCCGGCGGTACCCGAGTCCGCGAAGTGTGTCCGCCGCGAGCAGCGAACGGACGCCGCTGCGGCAGAAGAGAACGACCCGCGCGTCGAGGTCGGGGAGCGCCTTGCCAACCTGGAGTTCGAGGAACCCTCGGGGGAGATGGAGCGCCCCGGGGATCTGCTCCTCGCGGTGCTCGTCCCCCTCTCGCACGTCGATCAGCGCCGCCTCACCGGAGTCCAGCAACTCGGCGATCTCGGTCGGCGATCGTTCCGGAACCTCGCGTCGGATCCGTTCGAGGCGCAATTCGATCGATTCTCGTTCCTGCGACACGCCGCCGCCTTCCGCGTTCGGGCGATTTCCGGGGGTAGTGCGCCCATCATCGCGATTCGAGCGAGTCCGGCAACGGATCGATCTCGGTGGTAGGATGCCGCCGGCGGTCTAGCCCCCTCGCGCAGGGGTCCGAGGCGGCCGATGGGAGATGCTGCGATGACCGCGACCGACCGACCGAGACCGAGGGTGAGCCTCCCCGGTGGAGGCTTCGAGCGAGGGGTTCGTCTCTTCAGCACCCTGCTCATCACTGCGGTCGGGGTGGGGCTGATCCTGGGGCCGGGGCTGCCGGCCGAAGAGACCATCGAGTTGCGCACCGCTCGGATCGGGGGTGGGGTCGGGCTGCTGGTCCTGCTCGCGGTTCGGGAGCTTCTTGCTCTGCGGGGGCGCCGAGGTTAGCAGGTGACTGTTCGGGGCAGTCCACCCGTTCTTTTTTTCGGATCTCACTCCTCCCGCTGACCCCCTCGACCGATGCAGAAGATGAAACAGCCCCGCTGGGCGGAGCCAGCCCCCATCCTCGCGCTCCGGCTCGTCACGCTCGGGTCACTTGCCTGCGGTCTTCATTGTGAGGGAACCCTTCCGACCTAGAATCGGTCGGTCGGCGTCTCGGCACCCACAACCCGCCTGCGTCCCGATGCCTCGGAGGTCCCATGTTGCGTCCCCGATCCCTCTGCGTCCTCCTCGCGACCGTCGCTCTCTGCGGCACGCACCTCCTCCCGAGCGCTCTGGCGGATGACTCGAAACCGCTGCCGGGCGATCCGGGGGTTCCCGCCTCGGTCCGAGAGGCACTCCTCCGTGAGGACTACTCCCACGCTCTCGAGCTCCTCGAAGAGCTCGCCGGGAAAGACTCCGACCACGCCGACTTGTGGCAGTTCGCGCGCGCGAAAACCCTGAGCCTCGGGAATCGTCTCGACGAAGCGCGCGGGGTGCTGCAAGGATTCGGCGAAGCGTACCCCGAGAGTCGATGGCGCCACCTCGCGCGATTCCTGCTCGCCGAAGTACTCCGCGAACAAGGGGACGATGCCGGGGCGGAGCGGATCCTCGAAGCAGAAGTCGCGCGTCTCCGCTCCCCCACCCGCATCGGTGAACTCGCCGACATCTATCTCGACCTCGCGGGTCGCCTCTCGACCCCCGCCGATCCCGGCGACCTCGGCGCCCTCCCCCTCGACTACAATCGCGCCCACCTCCTCTACGGCAAGGTGATCGAACTCGAGCCCCCCACCGACCGTTTCGAGCGCGCGTTCTTCCGCCGCGGGGTCTGTCTCGAGGAGCTCGGTCGCTGGGGTGAGGCGTCGAACGCGTTCCGGGAGTACCTCGCCCGATTCGATCCCGAAGCTCATCTCGACACTCGGCTCGGCGTCGGCGCACAGGTATTCCGCGCCCGGTTCGAGCTCGGACGGTGCGAGGCGAGGCTCGGGGTCGGCGACGGCGCCCGGCGCGTCTTCCAGGATCTGGAGGCTGCGATCGCGGCGGCACTCCGTGGGGATCCGCGCTGGAGCCGGCTCCCATCCGATGAGACATCGCACGCCGCCTGGGCCGACCTCCAGGCCGAGTGTCTCTGGGAAGCGGCGTGGACCTGGCCGCGCGAGAGCGTGATCGAGACCGAGCTGGCGGCGACCAGTCTGCGCCGCCTCCTCGAGGGCCATCCGGCCCACCGTCGGACCCCGCAGGCGGCGTACGTCATCGGGGAGTGGCTCGCGGCGATCACTCAGCCGGACGCCGCGATCGAGGCGTGGACTCGGTACCGCGCCTCGGAGTCTCGCATCACCGACCCGACGGTCGCCGACGAGGACGCGCGTCTTCGGCAGCGCGCCGCGTTCCGGATCGGCGAATTGCGTCTCGCCCAAGGTCGTCTGGATGATGCGATCGCCGTCTTCACTGAATACACGACGCGCTACCCGACCGGGAGCGACTGGGCCGCGGCACAGCAGCGGATCATCGACGCCGAGTACCAGGACGGGGACCACCGATACCGAGCCGGCGAGTTCGCGGCAGCGCGCGAATCGTGGGAGCGGTTCCTCGTGCGACACCCGATCGACTCGCGAGCTCCGATGATCATCGGTCGGATCGGACAGAGCCATGTCGATCAATCGCGACGGCTCGACCGGGAGAGCGATTCACTCGACCGCGCCGCTCTCGAGCCGATGTGGCGCGAGGCGATTCGCGTCTGGCGACGCCTCGTCGCGAAGTATCCCCAAGACACCCATGCGCAGCGTGCGCGCTTCGCCATCGCGGAAGTGCTCGAGACCGATCTCCTCGATCCGGACACTGCGATCCCCGCCTACCGCGAGTGCTTCGGAACCAGCTACGAGAGCAGTGCCCGCACGCGCCTCGCCCGCATGGTCGAGCGCGAGCTCACGGTCTCCACCCCGCGCACCTGGCGGTCGGGCGAAGCGGCGAAGATCCGGGTCGAGAGCCGGAACATCGAAGAGCTCGAGGTGCGCATCTACCCGATCGATCTCGAGGCGTACTTCCAAAAGCACCGCACCCACGCGGGGATCGATCGTCTCGATCTCGATCTGATCGCCGCCGCCGAGACGGTGACCATTTCCGTCGATCGCTACCGCCAGTACCTCCCCCTGACGCGCGACGTCGAGCTTCCGGTCGAAGGGGCCGGGGCGTGGGCGATCTCGGTCACCGCGGGGGAATTGCAAGCGACGACCCTCGTCCTGCGCAGCGACATCGACGTGATCGTGAAGAGTTCTCGCCGCGAGGTCTTCGTTTTCGCGCAGTCGATGAAGGATGATGCTCCCGCCGAAGGGGTCCGAGTGCTCGTCGACCTCGAGACCGCCGAAGGGCCATCCGTCCGCGAGGTGCGCACCGGCGTCGACGGTGTGGTGCGGGTCCGTTTCGACGAGCTCGCCTCCGGCAGCGCGGTCCGGGTCTTCGCCGAGAAGGACGGTCACGTCGCTTCGTCGGGGCTCTCCCTCGACGGACTCTCGCTCTCGAGCGGGCCGCAGCCGCGCGGAGTGATCATCACCGATCGCCGCGGGTACCGCCCCGGAAACACCGTGCGGTGGCGCGCCGTCCTGCGCGAAGTCGTCGACGGCCACTACAGCTTCGAGCCCGGGGCGAAGTACCGTGTCGAGGCGATCGGCCCGAACGGTGAGGTGTGGTGGCGCGGCGAGCGAGACCTCGGCGACTTCGGCACTCTGCACGGCGAACTCGAGCTCTCCTCCCTCGCACCGCTCGGTTCGCACCAGATCGTCTGCTCGACTCCGAACGGCCCGAGCTTCCGCGGGCATTTCCAAGTCGATGAATACGTGCCGCGACGGGTCGACCTCACCCTCGAGACGGAACGGATGGTCTTCTATCGCGGAGAGACGATCGAACTGGTCGCCCGAGCGCGCTTCTACTACGGGGAGCCGCTCGCCGATGCGCCGATCCGCATCGAACTGCCGGATGGACGCCAACTCGACCTGCGCACCGACGCCGAGGGGACGGCGCGGGTCCCGTTCGAGACCCGCGAACTCCCCTTCGAGGGAGAGATCGACTTCTCGGCGCAGCTCCCCGAGGAGGATGTCCACGCCGACACGCTCGTCTACCTGGCGGTCACGGGATACTCGTTCGCGATCGAACTGCCGAGGGATCTCTACCTGAGCGGCACCCCGGTCCCGGTGACGGTGCGGGCGACCACTCCCGACGGAAAGCCCGCAGCGCGCGAGCTGAGCCTCCGGGTCGAGCGCTTCGAGACCGACCCGTTCGGTCAACTCACCCCGGTCACCGTCGAGACACATCCCCTCGCCACCGACGCGGAGGGGACGGCGAGCACCGCACTGCGACTCGATCGCGGCGGGCAGTACCGACTCCGCGCCGAGGGGAGCGACCGCTTCGGCAACCCGGTGAGCGCCGAGAGGGAGCTGACCATCTCCGGCGAGGAGGACGCCGTGAAGCTGCGCGTCCTCACCGAGCGCACTCGGGTCGACGTCGGCGAGACTCTCTCCGTCGATCTGCATCACCGCGGCGAGCCGGGACTCGCCCTCGTCACCTTCGAAGGGGAGGAGATCCTCGAGTACCGACTCGTGCGTCTCCAGCGCGGAACGAACCCCCTCGAAGTCATGGTCGGTTCATCGATGTTTCCGTCCTTCCACGTCGCGGTCACCCGCATGGCCGGGCGCGAACTGCTCGAGGCGGGCGCGTCCTTCGAAGTCTCTCGCCGTCTGCAGATCGAGATCGTCACCCCCGAGACTCCGGTCCGCCCCGGCGATCCGACGACGATCGGGGTGCGGATCACCGACGGACTGGGGAACCCGGTCGAGGCGGAGCTCTCGCTCGCCGTGATCGATGCCGCGGTATGGGACTTGTACGGCGAAGCCGTCGACCTGGTCGAAGTCTTCGATGCGTTCCGCCGCGAGCCCGCGCTGCGCAGCGCCTCGAGCTGCGTCTTCGAGTACCGGGGGGAGACGCGTCGAATCGCGCGGGCGGTACTCGATGAACTCGCGCGCGCGGAAGACGAGGCGGGGTTCGAGGTCCGCAGACTCGAAGTGATGAGCTCGCTCGAGGCTCAGCGGGAGGTTGTCCTCGGGGGAGCTGGGGGCCAGGGGAGTCGCCCCGATCGAGGGGGCAGACAGCGGGCCTCCCAGAGCGGGATGGAGCCAGCGTCGCGGCCCATGGGCGGCGTCGATGAAGAAGATCTCCAGCTGTTGAAGGATGAGCGCTTCGCCGGTGGAGCGTTCAACGGACCCACGACATTCGGAGCGAACTTCCGAAGGAATGGCGATGACCGCGCACCGGGTGACTCTCCGGAACGCCGCCGCCCCCTCGACTTCGATACCGCATTCTGGACGCCGTCGGTCATCACCGATTCCGACGGACGGGCCGAGATCACGTTTCCGATCCCTCCTCGCAGCACGCGGTGGCACGTCAGCGCCCACGGGGTGACCCGGGAGAGCCAATTCGGTGGCGGCCACGGCAGCCTCGTCAGCCGCGAAGATCTGATCCTGGAAATCGTCTCGCCCCCGAGCTTCCTCGAGGGCGATGCTCCACGGATCGCAATCCGCGCACACTCGCTCGGAGAAGAGTCGGGGCGGGGTCGACTGACCCTGGTCGCCCGAGCCGGAGCGAGTGCGCGCACGTTCACAGCGGAGATCGATCTCGAGCCGGGGAAGCCCGTCGAGCACCTGTTCGAGGCGCTCGCGGCGCTCCCTGCTCCCGAGTCGCTCTCCCTCATCGCGACCCTCGAAGCGACGTTCCCTTCGGGCACTCGCACCATCGAGACGATCCGAGAGATCCCCGTCGCACCATGGGGACTCGAGGTCGCCGCGCGCTCCGCGGGCGAACTCACCGACGAGACCGCCTTCGAGCTTTCGATCCCGGGCTCGGGCACCCTGCGCGACCGCGAGCTCACGGTGTTCGTCGGCGCCGGGCTCGACCCGCTGCTCGTCGAGGAGGCCCTCGGCGGCATCTCCTCCGTCGGCCGCCGGACCGGAGCGATCGCGATGACGCACACGTCCCGTGCGAACGCGCTCCTCGGGATCCTCGAAGTGCTCGCCAGAGGCGACGGCTCCCTCGATGCCGCGCGGCGCCGACAGCTCCGCCAGCGGAGCGAAGGGCTGACCGCGACCCTCGTCGCGGCCCAACGGGAAGACGGCGGGTGGGCGTGGACCGGGATGGGGACCTCGCACCTGGAAACATCGTGTCGGGTCGCGTGGGCCCTCGAGAGTTCCCACCACGCCGGCCGCGCCGTGCCTCCCCGCGTCATCGAACGCGCCGTGACTTTCCTCGAGGCGAAGTCCCGAGAACTCCCGCAACAGGCCACCGAACAGAAGGTGATGCTGGTGCATGCCCTCTCGGTGCTCGGTTCCGACGACTTCGGAGCTGCGAACCGCCTCCACCGCGGTCGGGAGAGCCTCTCCCCCGCCGCCCTCGCGCACCTGACCCTCGCTCTCGCGGCGATGGATCGCGGATCGATGGCGCATGAGACCGCCGAACTCCTCGAACGCGCCGGTGACTCGCACGGCCGGTGGCCCCTCGAGAAGAACCGCCAGTTCCAACGCGATCCGCTCGGCATGGATGCCCTCGCGCTCCTCGCGCTCGTCGAAGCCCGCCCGAGCTCACCGCGCATCCGCGAGCTCGTCGACGGATTGCTCGAGCGCCATCCGTGGGGTCGCTCTTGTGAACAAGGCCTGGTCGTCGCCGCGATCGCGCGCTACCAGGGGGAGACCGTCCCGGCGCGCGCGCGCCTCGAGGTGTTGCTCGAGACCGGCGATGAAGCGCCGCAGCGATTCGTTCTCGATGACCGGGCGGCGAGCCACACCATGGTCATCCCCCTCGGCGACGGAGCGGGGACGTTGCCCGTCCGCCTGCGCGTGGTCGGTCGCGGCCGGGCGCGGTACGCGGCGGTCCTCCGCGGAACGACGCGCGAGGTCGCGGCGCGAGTCGAGACCGCGTTCGCGATCGAACACCATCTCTACCAAGCGGTCGCGCCGCGCCACGAGGGGCGCCCGATCTCGACCGGGTTCGGGGTCCTCCAGGGCTCGTTTCAACGCTGGCAGAACCTGGTCTCCGAACTCCCCCGCGGTCACATCCTCGACGGGGAACTCCAACTCCGCGACCGCCGCCGCGGCCAGCGGACCGACGATCACGCGCAGTACCTCGCGGTCGAGATCCCGATCCCCGCGGGCATGCGACTGCTCGCCGGCAGCCTCAGCGGCCCGATCGAGCACCATGTCGTCGAGGACGACCGCGTGGTGCTCCATCTCCGGCAAGACGGATCGGTGACGATCGGCTACTCGTTGGTCGCGTTCCTCCCCGGGGAGTACCGGGCGCTGCCGGTCGTGGTGCGCAGTGTTCCGGAGCCCGACCGTATCAGCATCGGTGAAGCGGTGTCGCTCAAGATCCTGCCGAGGGATGAGCAGAGCTCGAACCCCTACCGCCCGACGCCGAACGAACTCTTCTACTTCGGCAAAGCGCTCTACGACGGTGGCTCGTTCGACGAAGCCCACTCGCGCCTCTCGGCCCTCTACGACGGCTTCGAGGACAGGCTGGAAGAGCCGGTACTTCGCGACGCGGCGACGATGCTCCTCTTCCTCTCGATCCGCCGTGAGGACTCCCCGGCGATCGTGCGCTTCTTCGAGGTGCTCAAGGAGAAGAACCCAGACCTCGACATCCCGTTCGACCGGGTGGTCCGGGTCGGCGAGGCGTACCGGGAGATCGGCGAGCACGCACAGGCGATGCTCGTCTTCCGCGCGGTGATCGAGGAGACCTTCGGCAAGGACCTCAAGATCCCCGGCGTGCTCGAGGAGCAGTCCGACCTCGCGAATTCCCTCGCCACCTTCGACCGACTGCTCTCCGAGTACCCGCCGATCCCGACCGTGGTCGAGAGCTGGCTGACCGTCGCCGACAAGCGGATGGCGAGCGCACCGGGCGCAGCGTCCGATACGAGCCTCCGGCGAGCGGGAATCGATCGCGCCCAGCTGCAGGCGGACGCGATCCGTGGCCTCGAGCGCTTCCTCGCGCTCCACTCCGAGAATCCGACCGCCCCCGATGCCGGGCTCAACCTGGTCTCCGCGCACCTCGGACTCGAGGACTACGAAACCGCGGCGAAACTGGCGGGCACGTTCGCCGGGCTGTACGAGGAGCCGCGCTACGTCGATTCGTTCCTCTACACCCGCGCCGTCGCCGAGTGGTACCTCGGTCTCGATCGGGAGGCGCTCGATCGCCTCGCGCGTATCGCCGATGCGCTCTACATCGAGGAGGACGGCACCGAGCGCCGGAGCGAGAACCGGGAGCTCGCGCTCTACATCCTGGGTCAGATCCACCACGCTCGTCGCGAGTTCGCGGAGGCCGCCCGGTACTACGAGAGAGTCGAGGAGGAGTTCTCCGACGCGCGAGAAGCGCTCGAGGGATTCCGAGCTCGCTCGATCGAGATGGACGAAGTCACGACCGCGCGCCCGGGCGGGACCGTTCCGCTCGAGATCCGCGCCCGCAACATCCCCGAGGTCGAGCTCCTCGTCTACGAGGTCGATCTGATGACGCTCTACCTCCGGGAGAAGAACCTCTCGAACGTCACAGCGGTCGAGCTCGCGGGGATCACTCCGACGATCCGCCAAAAGCTCGTTCTCCCCGCACCAGAAGAGGCGAAAAGTCTCGACCCGATCGAGAACACCGTCGAGCTGGCGCTCCCCGAGGCGGGGGCATACCTAGTGATCTGCCGCGGCGGCGATCGACACAGCTCCGCCCTGGTCCTGGTCAGTCACCTCGAGCTGCGCGTCGCCGAAGACACGGTCTCCGGCCGCATGCGCGTACAGGCGGTCGACCCCCGCGACGGAAGTTTCATCCGCGGCGTCGATGTGCGCGTGATCGGCAGTGCGAACGAAGGCTTCGTCACCGGAGAGAGCGACCCACGCGGCCTCTTCATCGCCGACGGAATCCGCGGCACTGCGACGGTGATCGCCCGCCACGGAAAAGAGGACTACGCATTTCACCGTGGGGAGCTCGCGCTCGGAGCTCCGCCGGAGAACCAAGCCCAAACCCGGGAGCCACAGGGAACGATCGGGGGGCAGCTGGACGCGAACCAATACTTCAAGAACGTGCTGGATTTCAACGGCGCCCAACAAGGGATGCGGAGCGAGAACTTCCAGCGAGAGGTCAAGCAGACCCGCAAGGGAGTGAAGGTGAAGCAGGCGCAGTGATCTGGCTCTCTTGCGCAATCAAGGCGGCTGATGTCGTCGAGCACACGCAGGGCGCAGTTCGACACTGGGAGAAGGCGGACTCGCTCTTCCCATACCTCATCCTCGCGGACGGATTTCCGGCAGGATTCAATCGGATCGCGACGGGGCCACATGTCCCGGACGGGATCGAAGCTGACGCCGTGATATACGGGTGCTTCGTGCTGCACGCATTCCGTGGAATTGGTGTTGCGGATAGAGGCGCCATCGAGGGACTCGACGCTCACCGGGGAGAGTGGGAGATCGTGACGTATCCGACTCATGGGGCGCCATCGCCTTCTGTAGACGAGTGCTCAGAAACTACACTACGGTTGGGCGGGCATGCGAACGGTGCCCAGTGAAACGGATTGTGACTCGCAGAGTCCTTCTTGTCCCAACCCTTGTTCTGGCGGTCTTCGTACTGGTCCCCGTTGTCGTTCCGTTCTTTCACCCATGGACCGCGCTGAATTGCGTCCACACCGATGTGAACATCTCCACGGGCCACGTGCGCCACATTCGCTTTCTTTGGTATCTGCGAGTGCACAAGTCTGTCGAAGACAGCCGACTCTCACAGGTCCTTGCGCTGGACCATCGTGCCTACCCCGATGACTGGCGCCGTGCTCTGACGCTTTGCATTGGTCAGGGGCACTCTCCTCATTTCGCATACCACGGCGCTTGCACCCAGATCCGAAGATTCGAAGATCTTTGCGAATTCCAGGTCTTGGGGGACGCACAGAAGATCGAACTTGCTGAGGAGCTTGTTACTTGCTGGCAGAGCTCAGTCGATGACAAGAGTGCAGAGGAGCTTCTGAAGAAGTCATGGCTAGGACGGTAGCCGTTGTCGTCCCCCCGAGCAGGTGCAGCGGAGGCTTCCGCTTCGCTACAGCCCCGCTGAGCATTTCCCGTCGGGCGGCAGCATGAACCTATCATAGAGACAAGTCCTTGCGGAAGAGCCCCTCGACGCGGAATTGAAGCCCGCTTCGCCTGAGTTCCTCGAGTGGCTACAGGGCCACTCAGCTCCGCGATCCGTGCTCGCACTGTTCGGTTCCTGGGTCAGCAAGATAGAGTTTCTTGCCCACATTTCGTTGGATTCGCCAGAATCGGTTATCGCGGAAAACGAAGAATTCCCAATGTGTCATCTCACATGAAGTGCCTTGGGAACGCCGGATCGACGAAAATCCACGGAAGGGCTTTCGTGCCGCGGAGGGCAAGCGGCCCTGGTCTGCTCGCCCAACGAATAGAGTTGTATCTGAAGAGCTCTCGAGATCAGCTCGTCAGAACAGGCGAGGGCGCTCCGCTCGAGCACTCCAGATACAACTCCATTCGTTAGGCCGCCAGACCTGATGAGGAGCAACACGTGACGGAACTCGCGGGACTTGGGATACTCTTTGTCGGAAAGCGTCCGTTGGCGCACATGTTTGCTTGAGCCCTCCGATGCGCGATCCTCCCCAGCAGCCGCGGAGGAGGACTCGAATGGACAACCGGCAGCATCGGACTCGACGCACCCCTGAGCAGATCCGGGGCATCCTCGCGGAGCAGCGCGCAAGCGGGCTTAGCGTGCGGGGCTTCGCACTCCGACGCCGGATCCCCGTGACGACCCTCACGAACTGGTCGCGGCGCTACTCGCCCTCGCACCCGCCGGGGCTCGTGCCCCTTCGAGTTCGAGAGTTCGAGGATGCGAGGCCCGATCCCCTTCGTCCCATCACCCTTCGCGTCGAGCTCCCCGGCGGTGCGGCGATCGTCATCGATGGCGCGCCCGGCGCGGGGGACGTGCGCTCCCTCCTCGTGGAACTCGGCTTGCTGTGATCGGCCTCGGGGCCGCCACTCGCATCTACCTCGCCGCGGGGGTCACCGATCTGCGCAAGTCCTTCGACGGGCTCTATGGCATCGTCGAGGAGCTGCTCGAACTCGATCCGCTCTCCGGTGCGCTCTTCGTCTTCTGCAATCGCTCGCACAATCGGCTCAAGGTGCTGTACTGGGATGGCAGCGGCCTGTGCGTGCTCGCCAA
>JAQBGV010000038.1:0-23760 GCA_032128395.1 Planctomycetota bacterium
GGCGATGGAGCTCCTGCGCTCGATGGCGGGACCGTTGCCCAGTTTGTCGGAAGCGAAACGTGCGACGATCCTCGCCGCGACGGCGGGCGAGGGCGCCCACGGTGCGAGCGCAACGATGGAGCCTCCTCTGCGAGACTCGCGCCAGCCGGGGTGGGTCGCCTACTCGGGCGTCGCGGCGGCGTTCTTGTTGTTCGCGCTCGGGATGTGGTGGTTGCCGCGGGAGGATGATCAAGACGAGATGGACCCACAGCACCGTGTCTCGGTCATCTCATCCGATTCGGTGCTCCCCTCGCTCGATCTCTCCTACGCCCCGGGTCTCCCCGGGGCTACAGCGTCGGACCCGGCGGCAGGAAGTGACCGAAACACCCTTTGCAACCCCAACGGCTCAGGCGTGCTCACCGCGAGTAGCGAGGTGCCCGGCACGGTCCCCGTAGAGTGGGTCGGACCGCGGCATGCAAGCAGGATCACTCCTTTCGGTGCAGCGGCTCCCAGGCGAGCCGCAGAAATCGATTCGACATCGACAGCCACGCAGCCCACAGCCGGCTGGCCCTTCGGCGTTGCAAATGACAACGATGCGCCAGATCAGCCGTCCGCCGAAGATGTTGCCTTGCAACTCGCCAAGAACAGTGCAGCCCTCGAGGTCAGACAAGAAGTCCTCGCGCGTGAATACCAGAGGGCACGTGTCCGCAACGACGAGGAGATCGCAAGGGTCGCGGGACTCGGGGCTGAAGCGCGGCAGGAGCAGGTCCAGCTCGCTCAAAGGTTCCGACTCGACGCTCGGCAACTCGAAGAAGAGCTCAGCCAAGTTCAGAACGAACTCGAAATGACGAGGCGATTGGCCGATGCGAAGCTGCAACTCGCGGCGTTGGGGAATGCTGGCATCGACATGAACACGATGGCGATCGAAATCGTGCCGAAAATCAATGGTATTGTGTCGGCGGCCCGAGGCGACATTGTCGTGTTGAGTGTCGGGCGTCAGGACCAGGTCCGGGTGGGATACGAGTTCACGCTCTACGACGCCGACCAGTACATCGCAAAGGTCAAGGTCGAAAGCCTCCTCGATGAGTTGTGCGGTACCAGAATCTTGTTCACCGAGCCAGGGAAGACGATTCGCCCGGGTCTGAAAGCCTCGACTCGAGTCTCTGGCGCCGACACGCCGACAACAGTCGCTGACCCGACGCCGGAGCAAGTCGCGAAGCTCGTCCAGGAGTACGAGGCGGAACTCGCCGATCAGCGCCGTAGTCAAGCCGAAGCCCGCGTCACCGCGATCCTCCAGGGCCTCCGCCGCCTCCCCGCCGAGACCCCGGACGCGATGTACTTCCGCTATTGGGGGGACAATCCGTTCGTGCGCGCCGACCATGATCCCCTCTCGACCTTCGGGATCGACGTCGATACCGCGAGCCACTCCTTGGTCCGGAGTTATCTGCGAAATGGAAACCTCCCACCGCGCGCTGCGGTGCGGACCGAGGAGTTCGTCAACGCGTACGCGAGCCACCTCCCTCCGCCGACCGAGCAGGACCTCGCCCTCCACCTCGAGCTCGCCACCAGCGAATTCTCGCACCGCGACGGGGTCGCACTCCTCAAGGTCGGGGTGAAGGCGCGCGAAATTCCCGACGCCGAGCGGAAGCCGATCGCGCTGACGATCGTGCTCGACGTCTCCGGATCGATGCAGCAGGAGAACCGTCTCGAGTTGGTGAAGCAGGCGATCCTCACGCTCCTCCCCGAGCTCGATGGGCGCGACACGATCGGAATCGTCGCCTTCTCGTCGAGCGGGCGCGTGGTGCTCGAGCCGGTGAGTGCGCTCGACATCGATCTGATCGGCAGCGCACTCCGCAACCTCTTCCCGGGCGGTTCGACGAACGCGCAGGAGGGGCTGGACTTCGCCTACGCGATGGCCGAGCGGCAATTCCGCGAGGGTTCGAGCAACCGCGTCGCGCTCTTCTCGGACGGGGTCGCGAACACCGGGATCACCGACCTCGACACGCTTCTCGCTCGCACGGCCGAGGCGCGCGGACGCGGAATTTACCTGAACACCTTCGGCTGTGGGATGGGGAACCACAACGACACGCTGATGGAACAGCTCGCTGACAAGGGCGATGGGGTCTGCGGGTACCTGGACACCCTGAAGGAGGCCCAGGAACACTTCCGGAGGAATCTCGCGGGGACGTTCCAGGCGGTCGCGCGCGACGCGAAGATCCAAGTCGAGTTCCATCCCGCATCGGTCCTTCGCTACCGGCAGCTCGGCTACGAGAACCGGGCGATCGCCGATGCCGACTTCCGCAACGACGCGGTCGACGCCGGCGAGGTCGGTGCCGGGCACGAGGTGGTCGCCCTCTACGAGGTCGAGCTGAAACCGAACGCCGACGGCCCGATCGCCACCGCGCGAGTGCGCTACCAGAGCGTCGACCGCGACGAGGTGGTGGAGATCGAAGCAGTTGCGTCTGGCGGGAAACTGGCCGACTTCCACGCGGCGAGCGAGCGGTTCCGCCTCTCGGCGGCGGTCGCCGCGTTCGCGGAAGTGCTGCGCGATTCGAGCTGGGCGAGGCAGACCCAACTCGCGGAGATCGAAGAGATCGCCCGCGGGCTGCTCTCTCTCGACACCGCCGAAGACGATTCGGTCGCGGAGTTGGTCGCGATGGTGAAGCGCGCGCAAGGGCTCATCGAATCGCGAGTGCGGAGCGAGCTGTCCCAGTTGATCGACGAGGTGAAGCGGAATCAACACATCCGTGCGCGGATCGAGGACCGACTGATCGAGCGCGGAGGGGAGACCGGAGGCGAGGCGCTGAAGGAGGAGCTCGAGCGGTTGCGCGCGCAGAACGAGGCGATGGAGAAGCGGCTGCGCGACTTGATCATCGGGTAGTGGACGGTCTCCGCACCGCGGTGCGGAGCCCGTCCACCGCTATTTTCCTAGCTTGAGTGCGGCTTGCGCCAGCGCGGTCTTCCACGGCTCCGGCGCGACCTCCGCGAGGTCGAGCCAGGCGGGGATCAGTTCTTCCGGGGGGCGGCTCGAGATGCTGGTCTCGTGATCCCGCACCGCGATCGCGGTCGCGATCAGATAGATCAGCGTTCCGCGGATCGGGGCGTCGGTGGGGTCCGCCCTGAGGGTCCAGGTCTTGCCCGCCTCTTTCCAGCGCTGGAGAGTCGAGAGGTCGACTCTCCCCGGAACGATGGAAGGGAGAGTCTCGACAACGGAGACGCACCCGACCATCCGCAACGCCTCATCCCACCACGCCACCCCGGTTGTCTCGAGCGCACGGCACGTCGCAGCGACCATCGGAGCCTCCCCCCCGAGGCAGATGCGGAGCATCTGATTCGTCGCTCGATACGAGGGAGTATCGTCGCGGTCGTCGAGCGTCGGGTCGCCGAGCATGGGGTCGTCCTGGGTCGAGCGGTTCAATTCGTCACCTCGAGCAGAGCGCGGATCTCATCGTCGATCCGCCCGGGTGCGAATCGGTCGCGGGCGATCAGTTCCCGCACGGTCGATCTGAACCGCCGGAGCGCGGGGCGCGCCTTGACCGCGGCCTGTTCCTCGGTCAGGCCGAGGGTCGGTGCACATTCCGCGTACGGGATCCCGCGGTAGCAGTGTTCGATGAAGACGCGCCAGTGCAGATCGAGTCCCTCCCTCTCGCACTCGATGCGGGTCCGTTCGAGTGCCAGGCGGACCACTTCTCGGGCGTACACACGATCGAAGACGTCCTCCGGCGAAGGCTCCGGCGTGCGCGGGGGGAGCCGGTCAGCTCTCGGCACTCGGCTGTCGCGCTGACGCCGACGCGACTCCTCTTTCAGGTAGAAGCTGAACCCGTTCTTCAACCACTTTCGGAGCGACTTGCCGCTCGATTGCCACCCTGCGAAGAACTCCGGTCGATCGAGCCGGTCGGCGAAGAAGCCGTGAACGATCTCCGTCCCTCCGCTGAGCCAACGCTCCCGGGTGCAGTCGAAGTACTCCCGGAGCGGCCGGAAGTAGATGCGCATGATCCAGTGGTTCACGGTCGAGCGGCCACCCTCGCCCCCGCCGGCGAGGTGGGCGGTGATCCAACTGACCGGTGTGCTCGGAAACGGAATCTCGGACATGAACACCTCCTGGCGACGCGGTCCGGTCCGGGGGGGCGTTCCATCCGGAGATAGGCCGGGGCGCGGGGGACCGACGCCGGAATCTCGGGTGCGAGCGACGTCGGGAATCCTCGATGGAACACCCTTCTCCGGTGAAAAACCAGTGGCCAGTCCTGAAGTCCAGGGGCATCCTCAGCCGGGTCGCCCGGTTCCAGCGGTATCCTGGACCTCTCAGAAGAGGAAGAGTGACCGTATGCACGACGATTCCCGCGGTTCCCCCCGCCGCCGGCGTGATCGCTCCCAGTGGATCTTCTCCGATCAGGTCTCACCGCTGACCAGCGGCCGGATCCCGAGGCGTATCGAGCACTTCGAGCTGCAGGAGGTGATCGGTGAGGGGTCGATGGGGATCGTCATCGCCGCCGTGGATGCGCGGGACGGGAGCCCCGCGGCGATCAAGATTCTTCGCCCCGAGCTACTCGGCTCGATCCCCGAGGCCCGATTCGCCCGCGAGCTGCGGATCCTCGATCAGCTCGACCACCCGGGGTTGGCGCGGGTCCTCGGATCGGGGACCGTGGAAGTTCGGGGAGGGCGCCTCCCCTGGATCGCACTCGAACGGATCGACGGGGAGGAGCTGATCGAGGACGCCGACAGGCGCGGGCTCGATCGGACCGCCCGACTCGAACAGTTGCGACTCGTCGCGGACGCGGTCGGATTCGCGCACAGCCGGGGTTTCGTGCATCGCGATCTCAAGCCGGAGAACATCCGGGTCGACGGCGGCGGTAGACCGCGCGTCCTCGACTTCGGGATCGCGGCAGTGCTCACGGGGATCGCGGGTGGGAGCTGGGAACCGCTCACAGGATCCGGCGAATTGCTCGGGACCTTCGAGCTGCTGAGCCCGGAGCAGGTCGCGGGGGAGGAGGTCGGTCCCCCGAGCGACGTGTACTCCCTCGGCGTCATCGGAGGCCTCCTCCTCGTGGGGCACACGCCGTACAAGGCGGACTCGGCGATGGTCCCCCAGCTCCTGATCGAGATCCGCGGCGGCGCGCTCGGGGGGATCCGTGCTTGGCTCGAGGCGCTCCCCCCTCCGGTTTTCTCCCTCTTGATGCGCTGCGTCTCCCGCGAGCCGGAGGACCGCCCAAAGGACGGTGCGGCGCTCGCCGAGGAGCTCGGAGCCCTCATCGCCGGTTGACTTCCGCCGCTTCTCCGGGCCGTGCGGGCTGCAACGCGGGCCCACCGGGTCCGTCCCGGGCGTCACGGCCTGGCATCGTATTCTTTACGAGTGCCCGTCTGTACGAGCCGAGGAGTCGAGATGCAGGATCGATGGACTCTCTTCGCGGTCGGACTCGCAGTCCTGACCGCCGCGTTGGTCATCGGATGGCGAGCGAGCCGTCACGATCGCAAGGCCGCCACCGCGATGATCATCCTCTGTCTCGTACCCGTGCTGGTCCGCACTATCCTGATCGTCTTCCCGAGCCTCGAATACCGCTTTCTCTGTCAAGATGGCTACGCCCTCCTCCGTCCGTGGTGGTCGGTCCCCTTCGCCATCGCGCTCTTCACCACCGCTTCGCCACACATGGGGTCCCGAATCTCCCAAGCTGGGTTGGTCGGGCTCAGTCTCCTCCTCTGGCTGTCGGGGACCGATCGACTGCTCGCGACGGCGCAGTTCGACCCGCAAACGATGGACGGTGTGGTCGACGCGGATGGCGTCTGCATGCAGACGACCGACTACACCTGCGGCGCGGCGGCGGCGGCCACGCTCCTCGTTCGCTACGGAGTCACCACCGACGAGCGCGAGATGGCCGAGGCGTGCTGGACCAATTCGCTGACCGGGACCGACGAGCTCTGCGTCGCGCGTGGCCTCCGCCGGAAGCTCTCGAGGAGCGGTCTTCGTCTCGAACCGCGCATCTCGATGGCGACGTGGGACGAGCTCTGCGAGTGGGATGGGCCCGCCGCCGTGACGATCAAAGACCGCCTCTTCGTCGACCATTGGATCGTGGTCCTCGAGATTCGCGGAGAGCGGGTGACGATCGGCGACCCCACATCGGGTCTGCTGATGATCTCGAAGGACGCATTCCTCGAAGTCTGGCGCGGCCGCATGGTCACGCTGCGGGGGATTTCGTAGGGGGCCTGGCGAAAGCCCTCTCTAAGAAGCATCGCCCTCGACGTACTTCTGCACGGTGCGTCGGTCGAGGCCGGTTCTGCGCGCGACCTCGGCGAGGTTTCCCGTCCGTTCGTAGAGGAGTGCGCAGTATCGGGCGACGAGTTCGCGCGCTCCGATCTTGCCCTCCTCCAGAGCGATCCCCCACGGCGCATCGGCCGCTGCGATCCCCTTGGCGGCGGCGATATCCGGTGTGTAGTGCCGGGTGAGCAGGATCCTCCGGATCGCCTGCTCGAGCTCCCGGACATTCCCCGGCCACGGATAGTCCGCCGGAACATCGCGCTCGAGGGCGTCGAGGACCACACTCGCGAGACCCTCGGCCGGAGCGCCGACGATTCGGGCGACCAGCTCGCGGACCAAGGTCTGGAACTCTCCGGACGCTTCTGCCAGGCGAGTCCGCAGCGGGGGGACCGTGATGACGTCCGACGTGAGCCGGTAGTAGAAATCGTCGCGAAACGAACCGTCCTTGCGCAGGGTTTCGATCGCCTGGTTCGTCGCCGCGATGACTCGCCCGCGGAACCGGAGTGTCTCCCGCCCCCCGACCGGTGAGAAGGTGCGCTCCTGGAGCACTCGAAGCAGTCGGATCTGCACCGGGGCACCGACGTCGCCGATCTCATCGAGCAGGATTGCACCGTACGGACTGCAGTGCGCGAGGATCCCCTCGTGGTCTTCGATCGCCCCGGTGAACGCGCCCTTCTTGTGGCCGAACAACTCGCTCGGCAGTAGTGCCTCCGGGAACTGTGACAGGTTGATCGAGATGAACGCGCGAGTGAAGCTCTCGACGAACCGGTTCGTGCGTGGGTCGAGAGGGATGTACGCCGAGCGACCGAGCGCTGCGGCCGCGCGTTCCTTCCCGGTGCCGGTCTCTCCGAGGAGCAGAGTGGAGAAGTCCTCCATCCGGTCGAAGAGGTGGCGACCGTACACCTGCATGTCAGCGGTCACCGCAGCGTTCCACAGCTGCCGGCGCAGCTCGATCATCGACTCACTCCGCCCGACGAGGCCGCGCTCGATGAACCGATGCGCGCGCCTGAGCTGGAAGTAGATCGCGAGGAATCGCTCCGCCTCGGTCGCGGGGATTCCCCAACCGACCAGACGCGCGAGATGGACGCGGGCGGCAGCGAACGGGGTCGGTTCCGCTCCCGCCCCGAGTTGAGCGTCGATGTGGGCGTCGAGGTCTGCGAACGACTCCTGATACCCGAGGAAGAGTAGGCTCGCCTCGAGGATCGTGCGGTCTTCGCCGGAGTGGGAATCGAGGTGGACGGACCCTGCCTCGGTGAGTTCCGCGACCCGGGTCGCGATTCGCTCTCGGAGTCGTTCGGATCGCTCGGCGTGGGGGAGGCGCTGCGAGGTGCCGAGGATCCGCCGATCGATCTCCTCCCGACGCGGCCCGAAGGGGTTCGCGAAGACCGCTTCGGCGACGTTCCGGAAGAATTCGCGGTCATCGGGGGAGAGGGCTGCCATACACGCAGTGTATAGCATGATAGCACTGGCTGAGCATCAGAGCCGCGAGAGCCTCTTCCGCGAATGACGCAACCCGCAATCACAGGGGAGGTTGAGTCGGGAGAGGAAGACGGCATGCGAAGTGCCTAGAGGTGGTCTTGGCCGGAGCGAGCTGCCGGCCGCGTCGGGTCGGGCCCTTGAAAGGCCTCTCCGCCGGCGCGACGGTGCGCTCCCCCGGAGCTGCGGATCGAGGCGGGTCACCTGCGGTGGTCGCAGGCTCCCTCGGGAGTTCGGTCCTACCTCAGTCGTCGTGTCACTTCCCTGCGGCACCGGAACCACGGCGACTTCGCGGCGGGGCGGGTGTTCCGCCTCTCAGTAGCGTTGCTCGACCCCCCGGACGAACGGCATCCTGCCGAGCGGACCGGGGGGTCGGTCTATTCCACGCCTGATGAGCGCTCCCCTCGGTTACTTTGTGCGGCATGAAAAAACTCGCAGCCATCACACTCGGAATCTTGGCCGTCAGTGCCCTCACCGCCGCAGATCGTCACGTCGGACCGCGGACTCCCGACGGGGATGCGGGTCCGGCTCGGTTCGTCGCCCCTCTTCTCGCCGGGTTCGATCGCGAGAAGGCGATGGAGCACATCGTGTTCGCCGATCAGTTCTATCGCGAGCCGGGGAACGATGGATTCGAGGCGGTCGTCGACCGCGTTCTGGCGACGCTTCGCGAGATCGGTTTCGGGGAGAAGGAGCACCTCGCCCTCGAAGTCGTCGAGACGCGGGAGACTCCCGGGTGGAGTCCCGTCCGCGCGACACTCTCGCTCCTCTCCGATGACGGAACATCGACTCCGCTGCTGGCATTCGGCCCCGGGGACGATCGCAACCGCACGATGCTTCCGACCGGGGTCCAGAGTGGGACCGCGGAAGGGGAGGTGGTCTTCGTACTGGAAGACGTGAAGCCGGGGACGATTCTCGTGACCGGCAGCCCCCCTGGGTCCGTGGGGCGGCAAGCCGCGGGTGCGGGCGCTGTCGCGGTCCTCTCCGCTCGAATCTCCGACTACAACCGTGATCCATCGGGAGCAGAGCGGCACCTCGACGCGATCCTCTACGGCCGGGTGGGCCGGGAGAACGATCTCCTCGTCGGTCAGATCTCGCTGCGAGTCCACGATCGAATCCGGACCCTCGCGAAGGAGGGCAAGGTCCGGCTTCGCTTCGAGGCGGAGACGAAACAGACGCCGCGCAAGCTCCGCACCGTGGTCGCGACGATCCTCGGCCGTGCGGAGCCCGACCGGGTGGTGGCGATCGCCGGACATATTCAGGAACCGGGCGCCGTCGACAATGCGAGTGGGGTGGGTGGGCTGCTCGAAGCAGCGTGCACTCTGGCTCGTGCGATCGACGAGGGAACGATCTCCCGTCCACGGCGCAGCATCTCGTTCGTGTGGGGGAACGAGATGGAGCAGAGTCGGGTGTTCCTCGAACACACGAAGCGCACCGTCATCGCCGGGATCAGCGCCGACATGATCGGCGCGTCCCGCGAACAGACGGGAGCCTGGCCGCTCCTCGAGCGCGACCCCGATCCGGGGGCGAAGACTCTGCTTCCCCCCGACGAGCACACCCCCTGGGGGGCAGGCCAAGTCCGCGATGGGATGATCCGCCCGAACGGCCTCTCGTTGGTGTCCCGACTCGCCCTGCGCGACGTCGCCCGCGCGGTGGGGGGGTGGGAGACCCGGGAACACCCGTGGGAGGGGGGGAGCGATCACGACATCTTCCTCGACCGAGGGATCCCGGCCGTGCTTCTCTGGTGCTTCACCGACTTCGCGTACCACACCAGCCTCGATCGGCTCGAGCACGTCGATCCCGAGGTGACTCGGCGGCTGGCGACCGTCATCGTCGCGACGGCACTATCGATCACCGATCCGGTGGAGAAGGACCTGGAGCGCTATCGCGAGGCGATCGCACTCGACCGTGAACTGCGAGTGGGGGCTGCGCAAGAGGCGGAGAATCCGGATCTCGCGAAGGAGTGGGAGAGCTGGTACGCGGGGGTAGAGGCGTGGCTCGTCGAAAATCTCGGAGGAGAGAAGGGGAAGTAGCAACAACTCAGACTCCGATGGAGTTCTCGAGCGATATCGAAGCCCGAGTCTCCCGCTCCTACTCCCTCCCCACCACAGGCAACATCACCACCCGTTTCTCCCTCCCTCGCATCAACTCCACCGGTACCGTCTCGCCGACTCGTCGGGTCAGGCGGAACCAGGAGTGGTAGTGATCGACCGATTCGAAGTCGTGCCTCCCATCGATCGCTAGGATCACATCGCCTTGCCGGATCCCGGCCTTCGCCGCGTTCCTCCCGGTGTATGCGCGCGGCCCCCAGGTGACGAGATACTGGACCCGAAACGCGAAGGTGCTCGGGGGGAGGCCGAGATTCACGAGCTGGTCTCGATCGAGCTGCGGTCCCCCGAAACCGGGAGCGGGTTCGAGGTTCCACTTCATCGCGCGCCAGGAGTAGACGAGGGGATCGGCGACCCGCCAATCGGGGGGAAGAGTCCCGAAGACTCGAATGGTGTCTTCCGGTGGGAGCTCGAATTGGCGACGGGTCGATCTCGCCGTGCCCCTCTTGGTCAACGCGTCACGCTCTGTTGCGGGTTTCGGGATCGGCAATCGTTCGGGTCGCGGGTGAGCGGGCAGGATCGTCGCCCGGAATTCTCGTCCCGTTCCTTCGAGCGCGCGCTGCACGTCCCCGAACGTCGAGATCGGCCGACCATCGATCTCCACGATCCGGTCGCCGACTTCGATCCCTACCTGCTCTGCGAAGGAACGAGGGACGACGGTGACCACTCGACTCTGATCGTCGTGATCGAGCTCGAGACCGATCTGGATCGGGTCCGGAAACACCCAAGCACTCTCCGGTCGCCACGTCTCCCGCTCGACCGCCGTCGCGACCTCCCAGTCATGGACGCTGTGGCAGTGGATGCAATCCGGGCGGTCCCCCGACGCGATCCGCCGGGCGAGGGGCGGGAGGTGCTCGACGGTCCACCGGGCACCCTCGGGAGGATCTGGGGCACCGTCGTAGCGCGCGTGTTCGGCGAGCCCTCGCCCGAGCACGGTCAAGAGCGC
This sequence comes from Planctomycetota bacterium, assembly GCA_032128395.1. GTDB lineage: Bacteria > Planctomycetota > UBA8108 > UBA1146 > UBA1146 > JAQBGV01. The sequence continues at coordinate 10,757 of JAQBGV010000038.1, forward strand.
CGACATCGAGAGATGCGACTGGGGGTCTCTCCAGGTGCGGCCGCCGAACGTGTGATAGATCGTCCCGTCCGAGTGCATCAGGAGGATGCAGAGCGTCAGGTCGCGATCGAAGAGATAGCGGCCGAGATCGACCCCGGCCATGTCCGTCACTCGGACGCACTCGTATCGGGAGGCGAGAAGAGAGAAGAGGAGAGGGGGACGAGCCAACTGCCCGTCGAACGCGGCGCAATCGCGTCACGACTCTCAGCGGAAGACGACGAGCATCGCCCGTCCACTCCGCTCGGCGGCGGCTTCCGCGCTGGCGATGTCGGGGTGCCACTCGATCGGCGGTGGCTCCGCGACGGCGGTCCAGAACCCGAGAAACGATCCGAGCACGAGTGCGAGGGTCATCGCTCCTCCTTGGGTCCGATCTTCATCTCGAAGGGGGGCGATGCCAAGGGAAAGGCGGATCTACTAGACCCCCGGCTGCACCTCTGACACCATCCGCACCCCTTGAGCACCGAAATCCCGTCCCCAGCGCCCCTCGTGCGCATCTCCGGCCTTCGGCATCGATACACCTCGAAAGAGGTGTTGGGAGGGATCGACCTCGAGCTCGGGGCCGGGCTCGTGTTCGGGTACATCGGTCCGAACGGCGCGGGGAAGAGCACCACGGTCAAGATCCTGACCGGCCTCCTCGGCGGGTTCTCGGGCGAGGTCGAGGTGTGCGGATTCGACGTTCGCCGGGACCCGCTCGCGGTGAAGGCGCGGATCGGCTACGTCCCCGAGAACGCGATCCTCTACGAGCAACTGACGGTCGAGGAGTTCCTCGAGCTCGTCGGTCGCCTACACCAGCTTCCCGATGAGCTCCGGCGCCAGCGCGCCGAGGAGATCCTCGAGGGCTTCGAGCTCGCGAGTCGACTCGGCTCGCGGATCGGTGCGCTGTCGAAAGGGATGCGCCAGAAACTCCTCATCACCTCGGCGCTCCTCCACGATCCGCGAGTCCTCTTCCTCGACGAGCCGCTCACCGGGCTCGATGTCGAGTCCGCTCGATTGGTGAAGGATCTGATCCGCGGTCTCGCCGATCGCGGTCGCGCGATTTTCTACTGTTCGCACAATATGGATGTCGTCGAGCGCGTATGCGATCGCATCGCGATCATTTCAGACGGCAGGATCGTCGCGGATGGCAGCTACGATGAGCTGTCGGAAGCGGGGAAGCGCGGGACCCTCGAGAAGGTCTTCTCGGTGCTCACGCGTGGCGACGACGGCGCTCGGGACACCGAAGCGCGAGTCGCACGGATCATCGGCGCCCTCGCGGAGTCGGTCGAGTGAGTGAGGACCCGGGTGCCGCCCCTCGCCCGGGACGCCGCAAGAGTCGTCGCGCCCCCCCTCGTCCCGATCCTCGAGGGCTCGGCCTCCTCCGCCGCGGGATCCGTGGAGCCTCGCCGGTCCTCCGCCTCCTCGGCGCGGATCCCGACGCGGTCGAGGCGCTCCTCGTCGCGCAGCTCCGCGTCGAATTCCGCCGGACGCGCAGCGGGAGCGAGCGGGCGTCCTTCGCCGCAAAGCTCGGCGGTCAGCTCCTCCTCGGAACCGTGTTCGGCGCGTTCCTGCTCGTCGTCGATGTCCCGTTCTTGTGGATGTCGTTCGCCCAGGCGGCGGTCCTCGTCTTCACGACATTCGGCACCCTCGAGGCGGTCCCGCACCTCCTTCTCGACCGGCGGGACCTCGCGATCGTCGGCTCGGCGCCGGTGACCGACACCACGTTCTTCGTATCGCGAGGGTTCGAGATCTTCCTCGTAGTCGGCCTCGTCGCCGGAAGCCTCGCGCTCCCGATCGGTCTCTTCGGGCTCACTCAGTGGCCGCTCATCCCCTTCGTTCCGACGTTCGTCATTTCGACCGCACTCTCCGGGGCCCTCGCGCTGTTCGCTACGCTGATCCTGTACCTCGGAGTGGTGCGTGCCTTCCCCGCGCACCGCGCCAGGGATGTGCTCCTCTTCGCCCAGGTCGGTCTCACCGTCCTGATCTTCGGATCGATCCAACTCGGCCCGCGGCTCTTCGACACCCGAACGCTCCTCGACCGCGTCGAGGACTTCGGACCGATGCATCTGCTGATTCCTCCGCTCTACTACGGGGAGTTCTTCCGAGTCTCCCTCGGGGGATGGCCCCCCGAATGGGGCCTCCTGCTCCTCGGAGCGGGCCTACCGATCTGCGCCGCGCTCGGCGCGCTCGCAATCTCCTCGAGCGGGCTTCTCCGCCGACTCCAGCAGGTGCCGGGAGCGACGAGCGATCGCGATCGCCCTCCACGTCGCGGACGACAGACCCTGCTCGATCGATTCGTTCGCAGACTGCTCCCCGACCCGATCGAGCGGGCGGCATTCGAACAGTTCCGCGCGCTCTCGCGTCGCGAGCGTGGCTTCCGACTCCGCACCTATCCCACCCTCGCGCTCTCGGTGATCTTCGCGCTCGGCTACTTGCTGAGCTTCCTCCGCGATGGACCTCCCGGCGGGACCGAGTACATCGCACTCCCCGTCTACTTCGCCTTCCTCTACGCGCCGATCTTCGTCCTACAGACCCGGTACTCGGATGACGGGGACGCGCGCTGGATCTTCGATGTCTCGCCGATCGCGAATCCGGGACGGCTCGCCGCGGGGATGGGGGTCGGTCTCGCGCTCTGTTTCCTCGTTCCCGTGAGTCTGCTGATCTCTGCGGTGGTCGTCGCGGCCGGGGGGCTTGCCACTCTCCCGCACGTTCTCGTCGGAGTGTCCTTCATCGCTTTCTCGACGCTGTTCACCGTCGATCAGGTCGGCCCGTTGATCCCGTTCTCGGAGCCGTTCCGACCCCAGGTTGGCATGACCAACTTCGGGCTGTTGATGTTGACCAGCATCGTGCTGGGAGCCGCGGTAGGAGTTCATCTCTTGACTGCGCAGATCCCTGGAGCGACGTGGGGTCTGGTGGCGCTCTACGCGGTGGGGTTCCGGGTATGGCTCGAGCGGCTGCGGAGGCGGAAGAGGTGAAGGGGAGCGCTATCTCAAGCGATGCCGCAAGCGATCGCAGAGCCGCTCCACCTCCTCGGCATCCGATGGGGTGCAATCGGCGCGGCCGTAGAGCGCGGCGTAGACGATCGCGTGGAGTCGCGTCGCGTCGTCATCGATCGCGGGGATGCGCTTCGCCAGTCGGGTTCCGTGTTCGAGGGGGGTCTCGGAGCGACGCCGGTGTCGGCGCCGATCGGCGAGGTCACGCTGAAGACGGTGGTAGCCGTACAGGATGCGCTCCCGGAGATTCGTGGGACTGAAGTCCTCGGGGAGCGGGTCGAGCCCGGCGAGTGGATCGGGAATCCCGCCCCGCGGGCGATGCGGGTCCGAGTCGGGCTCCTCTTCCCTCCGCGGGGGACGAACGAAACCGACCAGCACCGCTCCACCGATCGCGAGCGCGATCGCGAGCAGTCCAAGGCGCGCGGCGCGGCTCACGACCTTCACTCGATCCTCTCGCTCGCTGATTCCCCGTTCGGCGCCTACTGCCCGCTCCCGGCGCAGACGATCGCGACGATCTTCTTCGCGGGTTCGACCCCTTCGGCGAACGTCGTCGGGGGGGCGACCGATTTCGATCCAAGAGGCGGACTCGGGTTCCTCTCGGCGCGTCACCGCCGCCTCGCCCTCGCGGCGCGCTCCGAGAGCGCTCCCTCTCGATCCGGTGCCGCGACCTCCCGTACCGTCGAGGGCTGCTCACGAGTCGCGCCGGGGCGAGCCGCTCCTCCGTCGGACCCTTGCGGGCCGTCCGGCCGATCCGGTTCGTTCGCTCCCAGGGCGAGCGCGGGATCGGTCGGCTGGGGCTCCGCATCCCAACCGCTGGGGTCGAAGCCGGGGACCCACCCGGTCGCGTCGAGGGGAAACCACCCGTGACCGGGAAAGTAGACCTCGGTCCAGAGGTGCGCGCTCCCATTGCGAATCCAGTAGGCGCGCTCCTCCGGGTGCCACTCCCAACCGAGGAATCCGGCGACGACGCGCGTCGAGACCCCACCGGCGCGCAACAACATCGCCGCCGCGGTGGCGAAGTACTCGCAATTGCCCACCTTCTCGCGCAGGCAGAACTCGCGCAGGCGGCCGGTCACCGGGACCCAGTACGCCTCGATGTCGTACCGGAAACCCTCGGCGAAATGCGCCTGCAAACGATCGATGCGCTCCTGCACCGACCGCGCTCCGAAGAAGATCGGCCTCGCGTGCGCGGTCAAATCGAACCCGAGGTCATCGGGGTCGGGGATCTGGAGGTAGCGCGGGTCCGTGTGCTGGCCGGTCACCGGTTCGGAGGGCCAAGCGGGGCGGCCTTGGGGGTGGGGAGAGATGCGGATGGCGTATTCGACCCCCTCCGGAACCCCTCCGACAGAGAAGATGTCGCCGGCGGCGTTCTGTTGATACTCCGTGGTCGTGCCGAGGGGCAACCGTACGAACCGCGGGAAGTAGGGGACCGGCAGGGTCGGCATCACCGGGGTGACGACGGTCACGTGGAGCGATCGGTCGGGGCCAGATCCACCTCCCCAGGTCCCCGGATCGTACGCGAGCGCCGACTCCGGATTGCGGAAGGTCCCGGAGACGAGGACCTCTTCCTCCCACCGCTCGCCGAGCCCATCGAAGGTCGAGAGGGTGAGACCACGCCAGAGGGCGTTCGGTCGGAGCGTCGGTTGCGGTGAGGGAGTAATGACCCCGACCGCGAACTCTCGAACCCTTAGGACCACCCGCGGATCCGACTGCGGTCGCGAGAGCGCGCCGAGCTGGATCGTCCGGCTGAATCCGATCCGCGCGTTCGAAGGAATCTCGATGGTCGCGTCCGTGGGGTCGCCCCCATCGGATCGAGCCGCGGGGCGGAAACGCGAGTCTCCGGGTCGAAAGAGTTCTCCCGATCCTCCTCCGGACCCACGATCGGCGAGGCGCGAACCAGGGATGACGACCGGTGGCGGGGGGACGAGGCCGATCCGTGGGAAGAGTTCGTTCGCGCCGAGGTGAACGAGGAGGAACACCGCGCTGCCGACGACCCCGAGGGCGAGGGCGAGGCGCCGCGCGTTGTGCAGGTTCACTCGGGGTTGTCGGATCTCCGAAAAGACGTCGTACAGCTGGTGGCGAATCGCGCCCGAGATTCCCAGGCCCAGCAGGAAGATGGGTACGAGGGCCTCGCTCTCGTCGCGCCGAATCGCGAGGGAGAGAACGACCAACCCCCCCAGGAAAAGGTCGTGGATGAGATAGACCCGGGGAAGGAAGAGCAGGAACCCGACCCCCCAGGCGAAGATGATCACTAGCAACCACCACGATCGAGCGGAGCGGGCGAGCCCATCGGTCGCGCTTCCCTCGAGGAGCGTGAGTCCGATCGCGATCAAGGCGACCAGAGTCGCGCCGACCGATGCCGCGACCGCCACGTTGCGCAGGATCCCCCGCGGCTGTCTCAGAATCGGGTCGAGGGCGCGACCGAGAGCACGGGGGAGGATCGCCCACAGGACGATCCACGCCCGGTCGGTGAAGCCATGTCCCGCCGCGGTGGCGCCGCTCGCGAGCAGGATCGCCGAGCCCGCCGCGAGCCCATCGCCGAACAGCAACCAAGCCTCTCCCCGCAGGCGAGTCGAGTAGCGATCCCGCAGACCGATCACGAGGCCTCCGCTCGGGAGTGGGCAGCGAACATCGCCTCGAGCTCACCCGGCCCCGCGCATGCGATCGTGATCGGGATCGTGCCGATCCGCCGCAGCTCCGCCTCGACCTGTTCGGTGGTGAGCTCAGGGATGGCGTCGCTCCAGACCGGCGCGTAGGTGCTCTCATCGAAGACCACTGCGACGAGTCGCACTCCCCGTGCCACCGCGCTCTCGACTGCGCGCAGCCATGCGCCTCTGCGCATCAGGTAGGGGGAGACGAAGATCAGGGCTGCGGAGCCACGCGGGATCCGGTCCAGAGCGCCGTCGAGCCAGGCGTCGAGCGAGTTCGGCTCGCTTGCGCGCAGGGCGACGAGGCAGTCGAGGATCGTTCGGACCTGCCCGGTCCCCCCGGCGAGGGGAACCAGTCGCTCGGGCTGCTCTCCGGGGACGACCGAAACTCGTTGGCCGAGCCGGAGTGCTTCGCGAGCGATCGAGCCGGTGATCCGAATCGCGGTCTCCACCGTCGAGGTGCGCCCCGACCCGGCGCTGGCTCGTCGATGAAGATCGAGGACGATATGGAGATCTCCGGTGACGACGGGGTGAAACTCTTTCACGATGGGAATCCGGTGGCGCGCCGTCAGCGGCCAGTGGATTCGCCGCGGGGAGTCGCCACGGCGGTACTCCCGAACTCCGCGCAACTCGTCCTCGTCCCCGATCTCCCGCGCGGTGAGGTGTTCGATGATCGTCGCCACCGCGTCCCCTCCCCGATCGAGGGGGGGGATGTCGTGTAGTGACGGGTAGACGATCAGCTCGCCCCTCTGTTCGAGATGACGGCGCACTTCGAACCACCCGAAGGGGTCGGAGATTCGGATCGCGGTGGGACCGATCGTGTAGATCCCGCGCGGGAAGATCGCGTACCCAGAGTATCGAGCGGTGATCGACTCTCCCGGGAGCAATCGATCGGTCAAGATCAGATCCTTTTGCGCATGGATCTCCGGTGGAAAGATCTCGCTCACCCGGGGGAAGAAGCAGGTCCAGCGGGAGTGGTTCTCGAGACGCATCTCGACGATGACCTCGACCCCCTCGTGAACGCAGGCGGGGGCGAGTCGAATCAGTCGCAGCCCTCTTGCGATTCGGCCGAGGAGAATCGCAAGGATCAGCGGCGGGACGATCAGCGCCATGCCGAGCGCGAACAGCGTCGGGTTCGCGCCGTAGATCCCGACGAGGAGCGCGACGACGCCGAGGATGAGCCAGAGGAAGCCGAGGCCACTTGCGCAGCGTGGGCGGAGCACGAGCCCCGCCGCCGATCCTCGGGCGAGTTCCGACGGGTCAGGATGTCGAACCGCACCATCCTCCGGCGCGGGGGCCTCGCGGTCGCCGTGGCGAGAAGAGCGGGTCAAAGGGTCGCCGCCGCTCCGGGCATCGTCGGAACCGAGACGTCGGCGAGCACTTCAGCGACGATGTCGGGAGCGCTCCCCCCGACCCGTCGTTGCGAATGCAGGATGAGGCGGTGAACGATCACGGCTGGTGCGATGTGCTTCACGATGTCCGGCGTGACGAAGTCGTGGCCCCGCAACAGCGAGAAGGCCTGGGCGGTGCGCATCATCGCCAGGCTCCCCCGGGGGCTGACCCCGAGCTGCACGTCGGCACGACGACGTGTCGCGGCGGAGATTTCGGCGATGTACTTCAGCAGTTCCGGGACGATGCGAACCCGGCGCACCGCATCTTGGAGCTGGAGGAGCTCCACGGCCGAGACGACCGGACCGACATCATGGATCGGGTGCTCCTCGATCTGGGCGGCGAGGATCTGCACTTCCTCTTCGACCCTCGGATATCCGAGCTCGAGCTGGACGAGGAAGCGGTCGATCTGAGCTTCGGGGAGCGGGAAGGTGCCGGTCAGCTCGATCGGGTTCTGCGTCGCGATGACGAAGAACGGTTCGGGGAGTGGCCGCGCCTCTCCCTCGATCGTGACCTGCCGCTCCTCCATCGCTTCGAGGAGGGCGGACTGGGTGCGCGGCGTGGTGCGATTGATCTCGTCGACCAGAAGGACCTGGGTGAAGACCGGCCCCGCGATGAATTCGAAGGACTCACGAACCGGTCGGTAGATCGAGACTCCGGTCACGTCGCTCGGCAACAAATCTGGAGTGCACTGGATCCGCTGGAAAGTGACACCGAGGGACTGGGCGATCGCACGGGCGAGCATCGTTTTCCCCAGTCCGGGTCGATCCTCGATCAGCACGTGCCCGCGGGCGAGGAGGGCGGCGACGGCGAGCTCGACCACGGACTCCTTGCCGACGATCACCCGTTGGATGTTTTCGAGGAGGCGTTCGAGCGCGGGGAAAGCGGGGGTCGGCATCGACTGTCCTGTCTCAGGTCCTCGGGCCCAGGGTGGCGCGAGCTCGGCGGTGGTCCGTGGGAGGCGAGTGGCTCCGTTCTCGGTCAGGATATGCCCCTCGGGTCCTCGCTGCTACCGCGGATCAGGGCCAGTTGCTCTCGCTCCCATCGCGTCTCCGCAGCGGTCCCGTTACGATGCGGCGATCGGACACCGTGAAATGGACGGAGAGGGACGCGATGCGACCCCGGATGACGATGCGATGGTGGGGCTCGAGCGCCTCTCTGACCCTCATGATGGCGCTTCTGGGATGTGGAGGGAGTCCCACTCCCCAGCCGTCGAAGAGCCAGCCTTCGAAGAGTGTCGGGGCGCTCGGGGACGGAACATCGCCATCGTCCTCGTCGCTAGCGAGCGCCCCCGCGAGAGCGGGTGAACGATTCGCGGTCCCGCCGGGGTTCCCGGACACCGAGGAGCACCAACTCGCGCCCGACCGCGCGCCCACGCCGTACACCGCGGCCGAGATCCGCGCGAATTGTCGGAAGGGTCGGATCAACAAGTGGCGAATGGTGACCGACCAGGGCGAGTTCGTGTCGGTGCAGCGGTTCGTCGCAGTCGATGAGAAGGGGGCGAGGATCCAGAGTTTGACGTTGAATGCCAATGGCTCTCCGACGGGGAAGTCCAAGAATACCTCCGGAACCTGGATCGAGTTCCAGGGGCACGCTTCCTATCCAGCCGCGATGACCGAGATCCGCAGCGAGTGGACCCAGGTTCCGATGGGCGAGTTCGAATGCTGGGTCTATATCGTCGAAGAGAAGGGCACCACGACGACCTACTGGTTCGCGAAGACGATGCCGGGACCACCGGTGAGAATCGACATTACGAAGGGGAAGAAGCGCCTCCTCGAAATGGAACAGATCGAACTGGTCACCGGCAAGTAGGGGACAGGCTCCGCACAGCGGAGCCTGTCCCCACGTTTCTAGGAGTTGCAGCTAGACCTCGTCGACCGTCGCTCCGTTCGTCTCGGCGTCGGCCAACCGCGGGTTCGCCCTCACCGTACCGAGGATGCCCGGGAGGTCGATCCCCACCTGCTCCGCGAGTTCGTGGATCGGCGGGAGCGCACCGATCAGACCGCGCAGGAATCCCGCCGTCGAGCCCTCTCCGCCACCGCTTGCGCCGGAGTCCCAGACGGTGACCTTGTCGATCTTCAGGTTCTGGATCGCTTTGACCTGCGTGGCGACCAGCTCCGGCAGCTTCTCGACCATCAGCAGCGTCGGAGCGAGGTCCGGCCGGTCGCCACAGCTGCGCACCAGGTCCGCGTAACCCTTGGCCTTTGCCTCGAGCACCTTGCGGACACCCTCTGCCTCCGCCTCGTACTTGGCGAGAATACCATCGGCGTTTCCTCGGGCGATCCGGCGGATCCTCTCCGCCTCGGCCTCGGCGTCGATCTCGATCTTCTTCCGCTCGATGACTTGCTGGACGAGCTGCTCCTTCTCGAGGCGCGCGGACTCCTGCTCTTTCTGGGCGATCAGGATGTCGCGGCGCGAATCAGCGAGGGCGACCTCGCCGCGTCGGCTCGCGTCGGCCTGCTTCTCTTCCAGAGTTGCATTGAAGTTCGCGATGTTCGCCTGGGCGGCGTTCTCCCCTTCGACCCCGGTCGCCTCGAGGCTCGCGTTCTTCACGCGTTGGTCCCGCTCGGCGGTCTTGATGCCGATCTGAAGGCTGGCGTCGTAGGCCGCGATGTTCGCCTTGGCCTCGTTCTCGCCCTGTACCCCTTGCGACTCGAGCAAGGCGACTTGGATCCGGCGGTCTCGTTCCGCCGCCTTCCTTCCGATATCCGCTTTCGCGTGCTGGTTGGCGACCTCGACCTCTCTCTCCCGAATCGCGGTCGATTCACCGATCGCACCGTTCCTCTCCGCCTCGGCGACCTCGATCTTCGCCTGGTTGATCGCCGTCGCCGCGGCCTTCTGACCGATCGCCTCGATGTAGCCCGACTCATCCGTGATGTCGCGAATGTTCACGTTGATCACCGTGAGGCCGATCTTGTTCAGCTCGGCGCCCACGTTCGTGGTGATCAGATCGAGGAATTTTTCGCGGTCCTGGTTGATCTCCTCGATCGACAGGGTGGCGATCACCAAGCGGAGCTGACCGAGGATGATGTCGCTCGCCTGATCGCGGATGTCCTTCGGGGTCAGTCCGAGGAGACGCTCCGCCGCGTTGTTCAGGATCTCCGGTACGGTCGAGATGCCGATCGTGAAGGTCGAGGGGACGTTCACTCGGATGTTCTGGCGCGAGAGTGCGCTGGTGAGGTCGATCTCGATCGTCATCGGCTCCAGTGACAGGAAATAGTAGTCCTGGATCACCGGCCAGATCATCGTTCCTCCGCCGTGACTGCACTTGGCCGCGCGGTTTCCGCCGACCCTTCCGTACACCACGAGGATGCGGTTCGACGGGCACCGCTTGTAGCGACGCGCAACGAAGAGGGAGAGGAAGAACAGGATCGCGACGGGGATCCCGATGAGCATCGCGGTGTACGTACCGCTGCTGATCTGTGCGAGAGGGATCACGTGCAGCATTCGGCCCTCCGTTCATGAGGAGAGTCCCGGCGGTCGCGGGGCGAGACTCGAGCCAACCGAGTGGGCTCGGTCCGCGAGCGATCGGGCTCAGGATCACTTCAAGAAGTGCCCAGGGGGGCGCGCCCGACGCGCCCAAATCCGTGACGCGGCACTACGTCGCGGGCTCGATGATCAGAGTTTCGTCCTCCTGCACGCCGACCACGCGGGCGGTGGCAAAGGAGGCGATTTCGGTCGAGGCGCTCACCGCATCGAGCACCTTGCGGCGACCGTCCACGGTGATCTCGATCTGGCCTCGCCCCTGACCCTTGGCGGGGACCTTCAGGTACACGCGACCCATGTTTCCGATGCAATTCTTCACGTCGTAGCCGCCGGACTCATCGAGGCGACGCATATAGTACAGGCCGAGCGAGGAGATGGTCATCAGGAAGAAGCCGAACCCGGAGGCAGACAACGCAGAAAGCACTGAGCCGAGTCCCCACTCCTGTCGGCACGCGAGGCCCAACCATCCCGCACCCATCAAGAAGGAGAGGATGGAGAGGAGGGAGAAGAACGAGAACTCGCCTCCGTGCCCTTCCACCCCGTCGGAGTGATCGAGATCGAAGTCTCCGTCGTGGCCTGTCCCGAGCATCAACAGGAGCACGCGGAGGAGAAACAGGAGTGTGCCGATCGCCGCCATGACGAAATACACCGAGGAGTCGGTGAATTCGGAGAAGAACTGGTCGGCGATCGAGTCGAGGAAGCCCGCGAGGACCATATCTCCACCCTTCCCTGTCCCACACGCCCCCGGAGGAGCGCCCCGGCCCCAGGATATGCAAAAGAGCGTCCGAATCCTTCATCCAAATCGGGTGTGCGGGTGATGTCGACCTTCGAGCCGAGCGTTCCGAGAGAGTCTATCGCCTACGGGATTTCGGTGTACTTTCCTCGGTTTTGACGCGCGAGCTCCCTCAAGAACCCACGCACCTTGATCGAGTTGCTGGGGAAACCGATCGCGTGGATCTCGACATTCTCAAAACGATTTCGCGTGTCGACCCACGCCATGAGATCGGGAACGACGATCGGATCCTGCTTCCGAAAAGGCATGCCGTCGGAAAGGACGACGATCGTGCGCACGCCGGAGTTGTCGAACGCGGCCTCGAGTGCGCGATCGGTCCAGGTCTCCCCGGACGGCTCGAGCTTGCGCACGAAAGAAATCGCTCGGCGCTTGACGTCGGGGGTTGCGGGTTGCAGTCCCTTGGAGAGGAGGTTGAACCCATCACTGAACGAGATCACGTTGAACCGGAAGTTCCGGGGGAGGCTGGAGATCATACGGACGAGTTCGTTCTGCGCGCGCTTCATGCGCTGCCTCGTCCCAGGCTGCGGGGCCTCGTCGATCTCTCCGCCCTCGGTCTCTGGGAGCGGATCCTCCTCACTCATGCTGCTGCTGGTGTCGATGAGGAAGACCACATGCATCGAGAGGATCTCTTGCCCGAAGAACGTCGGGTAGCGACCGACGACCGAAGTCCCGCGCCGCTCCCACTCGATCTCACCGAGTGGATTCTTCTTCTTCTTGTTGACCGGATCGAGGAGCTCCTCCTCGTGTTTCCTCCACAGCTCCTTGAACTCCTTGGACCCGAAGACGTCCTGTCCGCTCCACAGGTTCAACACCCGACGAATCTCGTTCGCGACCTGCCCGAGCTCGAGCTCCTGATCCTCTTGGAACTCGAGGGCACGGATCAAATGCGGGAACGCACCGCGATGGTCTTTCGCCTCGAGCGCCAGGATCGCGACGGTCTTCACCGCATCGGAGCGATCGAAGAGACCGGTCAGGACCGCGGTGAACGCGTCTCGGTTTCTCCGCTCGACGAGCACTTGGATCAGCTGGATGCGCACCGCTTCGCTCTTGTGTTCCGTGCACTTCGTGCACAACCACGCGAGGGCAGGGTCCCGATCGACCTTCTCGAGTGCCTTTCGGACGATCTTCTCGAGCGCTGGGTCGTCGCAGAGGAGCCCGTCGACGATCAGGATCTCCGCCGCGGTCGCGCTCCCTTCCGCAACGAGATTCTCGGCCCCAGTACGCACCCGCTCCGTGTCCTTCTTCTCGATCGCGTCGACGAATTCCTTCCGGAGGGTGGCGAGGTCTGCAGGCAGGAGAATCGTGGCGGAGAGGTTCGTCGCGAGGAGGGTGAGGCAGAGCGTGATGGCGAGCCGACGCGTCACGGAGCCCTCCTTCCGACCGATCTCAAGGGACGCGGAGACTCCCGAGCCTACCGGCGAAACCGGAAGCAGTACAGAGGACTGGCTCGCCCCGACCGCAGGCGTGGCCCTCGCCACGTCGAGGATCGTGACGGGCCCTCATCGGCGGCCGCTCCAAATGATGGGACTGGCTCGCCGAAGGTGATGCCTGTCCCGGACGCTGGCCTGCCGATCCCGGGACTGCTTTCGGGAATAAGGCGAGCAACCCCGCCTCGCTCCCGGCGGCTGCCATAAGCAGCGTCGGGTGGCACCCACAGGGGACCCATTTACTGTGTGGTGT
>JAQBGV010000039.1:0-5509 GCA_032128395.1 Planctomycetota bacterium
GCCTTCTCGATGATCGCGGCCTTCCAGCGCGCCGCTGCGAGCGCTCCAGCCAGCGGCTTCCCGGCCTGTCCCGTGCCGATGATGATCGCGTCGTACGAGTCCATCCTGCGCTTCCCATCCGTCCGCGCGATGCGCGAACCGCTCAGAGATTCTGCGCCTTGTGCCTGAGATAGTGATCGAGGATCACCAGCGCCGCCATCGCATCGACGATAGGGACCGCGCGCGGCAGGACGCAGGGATCATGACGGCCGCGGGCTTCCAAGGTCTGGCTCTCCCCGGCGGTGTTCACGGTCTGCTGCTTGCGTGAGATCGTAGCGGTGGGCTTGAACGCCACGCGAAACAGAATGTCCTCCCCGTTGGAGATGCCGCCCAGGCACCCCCCCGCGCGGTTGGTGCGCGTTCGGATCTCGCCGGCGTCGTCGGTGTAGATCTCGTCGTTGTGCTCGCTCCCCTTCAGGGTCGATCCCGCGAAACCGGAGCCGATCTCGAACCCCTTCACCGCGTTGATGCCGAGCATCGCGTGTCCGAGCGCCGCCGGGAGTTTCTCGAACACGGGCTCCCCGAGGCCGCGCGGGGCGTTCCGGATCACGCCGCGGATCACCCCGCCGAGCGAATCGCCGTCGTCCCGGGTCTTCTCGATGTGACGGAGCATCTCCTCGGCTACCTTCGGGTCGGGGCAGCGCACCACGCTCGACTCGATCTGCTCGGCCGTGACTTCCGAGGGTTCGATCTCGGTTCGGATCGTGCCGACCTGTTCGACGAAGCTCAAGATTTCGACCCCGAGGTGGATCTTCAAGTACTTCGCCGCGACCGCCCCGGCCGCGACCCGGGCCAGGGTTTCGCGGGCAGAAGAGCGGCCTCCTCCTCGCCAGTCCCGTCGGCCGTACTTCGCCTCGTAGGTGAGGTCGGCATGGGACGGCCGGTACGTCTTCTTGAGTTCCTCGTAATCCAGAGGACGAGCGTCGTGGTTGCGAGCGAGAATCATGATGGGGGTGCCGGTGGTGCGACCCTCGTGAATCCCCGAGAAGATCTCCACGACATCGGTCTCGGACCGCGGGGTGGTGATCGCGCTCTGGCCGGGGCGACGCCGATCGAGCCACGGCTGGAGGTCGGCTACGCTGAGCTCCAGACCCGGTGGGCAACCGTCGATGACCGCGCCGATCCCGCCGCCGTGGGACTCGCCGAACGTGGTGACTCGGAAGAGCTGTCCGAATGTATTACCCGCCATCGATGTTCACTCCCAGTGCCTCGATGCTCCTCCAGAAACTCGGAAAGGACTTGGTCACGACTTCGGGTTCGTCGATTTCGATCCCCTCCCCCTGTGCCCCGAGGAGCGCGAACGACATCGCCATCCGATGGTCCCCATAGGTGTGCACCCGAGCGAGCTTCGGGGTGCCGCCGGAGATCTGGATCGAGTTCGCGGTGATTTCGCTGTCGATCCCGACCCGGGCGAGCTCGGTCCGGAGGGCGTGCAGGCGGTCGGTCTCCTTGTGCGGGAGCGTCCCGAGTCCGCAGATGCGGGTCTTCCCCTTTGCGACGCTGGCGATGACCGCCAAGGTCTGGGCCGTGTCGGGAAGATTGGACATGTCCACGTCCACTCCGCGGAGCGCACTCGTCGCGGTGACTTCGATCCAACCGGACCCCTGGTCGTCACCCCGCCGCACCGCGCACCCCATCTCTTCGAGGATCTTGGGAAAGCGGAGGTCACCCTGAGGAGAGTCGGGGACCAGGTTCTCGACCCGCACTCGGCCTCGGCTCACCGCGGCGAGCCCCCAGAAGTACGAGGCGCCGCTGGCGTCGCCATCGATCGCGTGGGTTCGAGGACGATACGACCCGGGCTCGACCCGAAACGTGTTTCCCGCTCGGAGCACCGGAACGCCGAACGCCGCCATGCACTCACACGTCATCTCCACGTACGATTCCGAGGTCAGATCGTCCACGATCTCGAGCGTCAGCCCTTCATCGAGGAGGGGAGCGATCATCAGCAGGGCGCTCACGAACTGGCTGCTCGTCCGGCCCGAGATCGCGACAGCTCCGCCGCGGAGACGGTCGACCCCAGAGATGCGGAGCGGAGGACACCCGGGCGACCCGAGCTCCTCGATCGAGGCGCCCATGGAGCGGAGGGTCTCGACGAGATCCCCGATCGGACGCTCTCGCATCCGAGCGCTGCCGGTGAGGGTGATCCGCGATCCCGACGCCAGTGCGCAGAGGGGGAGGAGAAAGCGGTACGACGTCCCGGCGGGCCCGAGATCGAGCACGGTGTCCGTGACGGGAGAGCCCCTGGCGGATCCGGTGACGACGAGATCAGCCGCAGCGGACTCGATGGCTACCCCGAGGGTCCGCAGCGCTTCGACCAGGCCGACGGAGTCGTCGCTCACCGAGACTCCCTCGAGCACACTCTCCCCGCTCGCGAGCGAGGCGATGATCAGGGCGCGGTTGGTGTAGCTCTTCGAGCCCGGAATGCGAATGCTGCCGTCCACCGGCCGGGCGCCGGGCCAGATCCGAGCGCTCATCCCACACCCCGCTCGACGCACTCTAGGGCCTCGCGGATGCGCTCGGGCTCCACGTGGCAGTCGATCGCGGCTCGACCGACCGTCTCGAGGAGGGTCCAAGCGATGGCATCCCCGCGCTTCTTCTTGTCGAGTTGGATCCGCTCGATGACGGCCGCGAGGTCGATGGACTCGGGGATGCTCACGGGCAGGCCGAACTCCTCGAGTCGCCGGCGGATCTGCGAGATTTCCGGATCGGTGAGACCGACGGCGCGCGAGAGCATCGCTTCCGTGAGCATCCCGAGGCTGACCGCTTCTCCGTGCAGAAGGGGCTCGGGTCCTTCGAGCGAGACCGATTCGAGGGCGTGCCCAATCGTGTGTCCGAAGTTCAACGCCTTCCGGATGCCCTCCTCGCGCTCGTCGCGCACGACGAATCCCGCCTTGATCCCGCACGATCGCACGATCGCTGTCGGGAGCTCGCGATGTCTCGGATCGTCGGCCAGCGCGGCGGGGAGGGTCGTGAAATATTCGCTGTCCGCGATGAGGCCGTGCTTCAAGATCTCCGCGAAGCCCGCGCGATAGTTGCGCTGGTCGAGTGTCGTCAGTAGTTCCGGATCGATGAACACCGCGACCGGCTGAGTGATGCAACCGATCAGATTCTTCCCCCCGAGCGCGTTTACGCCTACCTTGCCACCCACGCTCGCGTCGACCTGGGAGAGCAAGGTGGTGGGGATGGGGAGGAAGTCGATGCCCCGCATGTAGGTACTCGCGGCGAACCCGCCGATGTCTCCGACCACTCCGCCGCCGAGAAGAACGAGCAGGGAGCTGCGGTCGAGGCCCAGCGCTGCGAGTCGAGACCAGATGGTCTCGACGGTCGCCAGATTCTTCTCGTTCTCTCCGGGTGGTATGACGATCGGCTCGGATCCGCCGGACACGAGGCTCTGGATCTCCTCGAGCCAATGGGCGGCCACGTTCTGGTCGGTGAGAAGGGCCACTCGACTGTAGCGGTCGAAATCGACGACCTCCGGGAGCCGAGCCCGGTGATCGATGGTGATCGTGTACGCCCGCTCCTCGCCCCGGAGGCGGACTTCGACTTCCGGCATTCCTGCTGTTTCGGTCAGAGGGTCTTGCCTCGGGCCCGCACGATCGGCTCGAGCTGTTCCATCAGCTGTTCGAAGTCGCTCGCGGTGAGCGCTTGCTCCTTGTCGCACAGCGCCTCGGCCGGACGCGGATGGACCTCTACGATCAGCCCGTCGGCGCCCGCGGCAGCCGCCGCCAGCGCGAGCGGGATCACGAGCCCGCGCACTCCCGCCGCGTGCGACGGATCGACGATGACCGGGAGGTGGGTCCTTTGCTTGAGTACGGGCACCGCGCTGATATCCAGCGTACTCCTCGTGGCCGTCTCGAACGTCCGGATCCCTCGCTCGCAGAGGATCACCCGCTGGTTCCCTCCCGCCATGATGTACTCCGCGGCGCTCAACAGTTCTGCGATCGTCGCGCTCATCCCCCGTTTCAGCAAGATCGGTCGGTTGACCGTGCCGAGCTTCTTGAGGAGCGCGAAATTCTGCATGCTCCGGGCTCCGACCTGGAGCGCGTCCGCCTGCAGGGCGACCCTATCGACATCCTCTGAACGAAGCACTTCCGTTACATATGGAATCTCGTAGGCGAGCGAGGCTTCCTGGAGCAGATCGAGGCCGGCGAACCCGAGCCCCTGGAACGAATGGGGGGACGAGCGCGGCTTGAACGCGCCGCCCCGAAGGACCGCGGCCCCCCGCTCCTTGACCAGCGCCGTGCCGTCCATGATCTGGGCACGACTCTCGACCGCGCAGGGCCCGGCGATGACCACGAAACGGTCCTCCCCAAAGACGACGTCGCCGATGGAGATGCGGCTCTTGGGCTGGCTCTTCTCGGCGGGCGGCGGTTCGGAGGCGATGGCGGCTCGCAGCTCGGCCCTGGGTTGCGGGGTGCTGGGTTGCTGGGTGCTGGGCGTCTCTTGGATCGGCGCCTCGCACGCGGCCGAGTGGGGAGCGGACTCCACGTCGGCCCGGCGTGGGTAGCAGCCGAGAATCTTGAAGTGATGCGTGTGCGTGCGGACCTCGTCGAGTGCCGCAACCACGCGTGGATCCGCGAGATTGCCATCGATGTCCACGTAGAAGAGGTACTCCCACGGCGACTCCGCCTTCGACCGGCTCTCGATCTTGGAGAGGTTGATCTTGTTGCGGGAGAAGATCTGGAGGCACTCCGCGAGGGCGCCGAAGCGGTGATTCACGGTGAAGAGGAGCGAGATCTTGGTCGGCATGCGCAGGTCGATCGGTTCCGACTCCCGCGCGAGGAGCACGAACCGCGTGATGTTGTTCGCGAGGTCAGCAACGCCGCGCTTCAGGACGCGGAGGCCCAGGCGACCGGCGCTCTCCTCGGAGGCGATCGCCGCGATCTGGGGATCGCCGCCCGCGAGAACGGACTCGGCGGCGGCCGCGGTGTCGTGGTAGGTCTCGCTCGTGCATCCGTTTTTCGACCGGAGGAACTGCTGGCACTGTTGGAGCGCGACCGGGTGGGAGCGGATCACCCTCACCGAGTCGAGCGTGCTCTCTGGAAGACCGACGACGCAATGCTCGATGAGATAGGTTTCCTCGTCGACGATCAGCACCGGTCGGGACGCGAGGAGCTGATAGACATCGTTCAGGCTCCCCGCCAACGTGTTTTCGATGGGGAGCAGCGCGTAGTCGATCGCCGAGTCCTCCAGCGCATCGACGACCTCTGCGAACGTGCGGTAGCCCTTGCGCTCGAGTGCGGCTTCGCGGCGCGTCGAGAACAATTTGGTGAGGGTCAGATCACTGTAGGAGGACGACACACCCTGATATCCGACGCGCAGACGGTCGATCGTGACCTCGTCCGCGCGACGGTCGAGCAGTCCCTCCTGAACCCGGCGGGAGTACCGCAGGATCTCCCGGAGGAGCCGACCGGCGTGGTAGGTCGAGAGCCCCAGGCTCTCGGCCTGCTCCGCCCAGGCCGCGCGCACC
>JAQBGV010000040.1:0-15112 GCA_032128395.1 Planctomycetota bacterium
CACCCCCGACCCGCCGGGGTGCTCCCCGGCGACGCCCTTGCCTCATCGGTGTCGGGTTCCCTCCGTCAGGGCCCCGGGACAGGACTTGCACCCGTGTGCTCACCTCCGGTTTCGCTGGTCATGCTGGACGCACCGATCCTCGACGACCCGAGGGGGTCGCCGGCGGTCGGACGCCGCCCCGCGCCTTGCATTCGGTACCTCCTCGAAGCCCTCCACGCGGTTGGTTTTCCTGGAGAAGTCGAAATCCAAGCCCGTCGGACGGCGGCTCAGCTTGAGGGTTCCACCGATACGATCGACCTGAGCCGCCATCCAACTGGACGCGACCCGCATCGACGTCTCGAACACGGTTTCCCGACCGCCTCCTAGCAGTCCCTTGACACGCGCTGCATCCCTTCGTACCTTCTCGAAGTCATGCAATCCGCCGCACACCTCTTCCCTATTCCGGACGGCTGAACCGCCACGTATTGAAGTGGCGGGTCCATTTCGTCATGACCGGTCCGATTCCCCGGATCTTCCCCCGCGACCCTCTGGCTAGATCCATGGCGAGTCTGCCCGCCTGCAGGTGACTTTCCCCCCGCGGTGGCGCTGCTTCACTTCGAGACTTCCAAATTCTCCGTCGGGAACTCTGGGGGGAGTCCGATCGGTTTGGTGGTCCCCCATGGAGAGAAACGATGATTCGAAACACGGTACCGGTACTCGTCGCCGCGCTCCTCTTCGCAGGGGGATCGTCCGGACTTGCCCAAGAATCTGGAAGCGATCGGGGCATCATTTCCAAACTCGGATCTGCGTTGACCCTCTATGGGTTCTTGAGGATCGACGCCGTCTACGACAGCGACCCGATGAACGACTCGCAGATCGCGACCTTCGTTCGGAGTCAGGACGACCCCGCATCGGGAACGAGCGACTTCACCCTCTACACACGCCTGACCCGGCTCGGCCTCGACTTCGACGGCGGCGAGGTGAAGGGGATGAAGCTCGACGGCAAGCTCGAGCTCGATTTCTACGGCTTCGACAGCTCGGACTCGCGCAACGATCTGCGGATCCGTCATGCGTACCTCAACCTGAAGAAGGACGATCTCTCCTTGCTCGCCGGGCAAGCGTGGGACCTGTTCTCCCCGCTCTACCCGTCGATCAACCCCGACCTCGTGAACTGGAACGCGGGAAACACCGGGGATCGCCGACCGCAGCTCCGGGTCAGTTACGCCCCGACCGTCGGCGACGACAGCAAGTTGACGCTCGCCGGTGCGCTCGCGATGCAGGGCGCAATCAGCCCGCAGGAGATCGATGGCACCCCGGACGGAGTCCTCGACGGAGAGGACAGTGGCATTCCGCAGCTGCAGGGGAGAGCCGCGTATGGAACGAAGATCCTCACCGAATCCACCTCCGAGCTCGGAGCTTGGTTCGCCTACGGTCAAGAAAAGACCGACGGGCCGCCGATCGCGGGAGAGGATGAGTGGACCTCCTCGATCTACGGTCTCGACGTGACCCTCCCGATCACCGACGACCTCAAGCTCAAGGGAGAATTCTGGGCCGGTGAGAACCTGAACGATCTCCGTGGAGGGATCGGCCAGGGGATCAACGCCACCACCGGCGACGAGATCGCAGCGATCGGCTACTGGGCGCAGGTCGACTACGCCCTCAACGACACTACCGGAATCTTTGTCGGAACCTCGGTAGACGATCCCGACGACGGCGATCTACCCACCGGTGGCATGGACCTCAACGAGCAGTACTACGCCGGCATGACTTTTCGAGTCTGGGAACCGGTGCGCTTCGGTGTGGACTATGTCCACTGGAAGACGGAGTACGTCGGCCTGAGGGACGGCACGAACCATCGGTTCCGATTCTGGATCTCTTACTACTTCTAGGAGGACTCTCGATGCGACATCTGGCTCTCCCCCTCTTCGTCGCCGCGGCGACGACGCTCGCGGGCTGCGCCGCCACCGGCGCCGGCCCCGGGATCTCCTTCGGCGAACAGGCGAGTTTTTCGGCGAACCACGACTTCACCGTCTCGGTGCCAGAGAACACCGAACAACTCCGAGTCTGGTTCGCGATGCCGAGCGATTTGGAGCCCGCGCAGAAGACCCGCAAGTGGCGGGTCGACGTCGGGCTCGAATCTGCACACACGACTCGGATCGTCCGTGACGAGACCGGGAACCGATTCCTCCTTCTCGAGGCGGAAAATCCGACCGGCGGCGAATTCTCGGTGAAGACCAGCTTTTCCATCGTCCGCCAGGAGGTGAAAGCGAACCTCGACCCGGCCGCGACCCGGTCCCACGACGCCGCGGAGCGCGTGGAGCTGGCTCAGTACCTCAAGGGAACCTCGCAGAGCGTGATCGACACGAATGCACGAACGATGGCGCGAGAGGCGACCCAGGGCGAATCGAATCCGATCCTCGCATCGCGAAAGATCTACGACGCGGTGCTCGACTACATGGATTATCACGTCAAGGATCCGAAACCAGACGCGCAGAAGACGATGAACTCGACTGGCACCGGGTCGAGCACGAAGGCCTACGAGACACGGTGCGGCAATTGCACCGACTTCCATTCGCTGTATGCCGCGGTGTCTCGCGCGGCTGGGATCCCGACTCGCGTCGTGTACGGATCGTTCTTCAAGGGACCGCTCGACGGGCTCGACACGGACCAGAGCTACCACTGCTGGATCGAGTTCCACGCGCCCCAGATCGGCTGGGTGCCGCTCGACGTCGCGGTCGCGGACATCTTCACCGCCGATTTCAAAGCGAACGAACACAGCCGACCGAGGGCGGAACTGACCACCGCGGACGGCTACATGGGGCCGGACGCGAATCTCGTCGAGTACTACTTCGGCAATCTGGACGATCGACGGGTCACTTGGCACTACAACCGGGACCTCGTGATGAAGGATCCGCGTCAGGCCGGTCCACCGCTCCTCTGGAATCCGAAGGCGTACGGCGAGGCGGACGGAAAATCGATCTCGGTAGGTCGGAAGCTCACTTTTCGTCAATCGAGCGGCGCCGGCGCGGCGACCGCCTCCGCTCGTTAGGGCCCGGGGTGGCGAACTGCCCCGCCGACGCTTAGCCTGAGCCGAAAGCACTCTCGACGCAGACTCTCGACGCAGAAGGGATCCCCATGTCGAACAAGTTCGGATTCACGCTGACCTACGCGAAGAACGACACCGACAAGGCGACCGTCGCCTTCGTCGTCGCCAATGCAGCGGTCGCCTCCGACAAGGAGACGATGATGTTCCTGATGACCGATGGCGTGCACCTCAGCCAGAAGGGCTACGCCGATGACATCCACGAGGATGGCTTCTCCCCCCTTTCCGAGTTGATGGCAAATTTCGTGAAAGCCGGCGGCGAGATCTGGGTCTGCTCCCCCTGCTTCAAGAAGCGTGGCCTCGACGAGGGCAATCTGATCGAAGGCGCGAAGATCGTCGGGGGCGCGAAGTTGGTCGAATTCCTCGCCGACGGAACACCATCCGTCAGCTGGTAGATGTGACCGACTCCCCCATTCCCGCTCCCGACGCGGTGTGCGACGGGGGCGACCTCGACTGCGGCAGCGGGCTCTTGCTGATCATCCGCACCGCTCTTCAACCCGTTCCTCCGGGGGGTGTTCTCGAGGTGCGCAGCCGCGAGTCGAGCGTGAAAGAGGACCTTCCCGCCTGGTGTCGCATGGTCGGTCACCACATCCTGGCCACCGAGGACGCACCGAACGAGTACACCCACTACTTCTTGAAGAAGAAGGGGGACGATCTCGACCTATCTGGAGATCTCGAGCAGGCCCGCGCGTATGCCTGGAAGGTGCGCGCGCGTTGGACCGGCGGGATGCGGGCGAAGGTGTTCGCGCGAAATCACAGCTGGTCGACCGGTCAACCGGCGAGCTTCGACACCGAGGACGCCGCTCCGAGCGCGATCGAACAGCTCCTCGGCGCCGTCGCGAGCTGCCTCGCGGTCGGATTCCAATGGCGTGCGTCGAAGGAGGGGATTGCGATCGATGACCTCGAGATCACCCTCTCCGCCCGCGCCGACAACATCCTGACCTTTCTCGGCGTCGAGGACGACGGTTCCCCGGCGCTCGAGCAGGTCGAAGGAAAATTCTTCGTCCGGAGCGATGGTGACGAGAAGCGACTCGTCGAGCTCTGGGAAGAGACCATGAGGCGCTCGCCCGTCACTCAGACGCTCTTGCGCGAAGTTCCGGTCTCGGTCGAGTTCCGAGTGGTTTGAGTCGAGAGGAATCCCCGCGATGCAGTCCCCCTGGCCCCTCTTCCCCGTCACCTCGGTCGGCAGTTGGCCGCGTCCGCCGGAGCTCCTGCGAGCTCTGAACAAGAGAACTCCCGACTTCGACGCCATTGCGGACGAGGCCACCGTGGCGGCGATCCGCGCTCAGGAGGAGGTCGGGGTCGACATCATCGTCGACGGCGAGCAGCGCCGAGACAACTTCTACAGTTTCATCACCGAGCACCTCGATGGGATCCGCTTGATGACGATGGCGGACCTCCTCGAGTACGTCGAGGACAAGGCTGCGTTCGAGAACCTGCTCGCCGCCCTCGATGTCCCCGCGTTCGCGATCAAGAATCCGACGATCGTCGGGCCCCTCAGCGTCACGAAGCCGCTCGTCCTCGAAGACCTGCGCTTTCTCCGAAAGCACACGAAGAAGCCGGTCAAGGTGACGCTGCCGGGTCCGTACCTCCTCAGCCGTTCGACCTGGGTGAAACAGCTCTCGGAGGAGGCCTACCCCGATCGCGAGTCCCTCGCCGATGCCATTGTGAAGATCCTCAGAGACGAGGCGCTCGCCCTCGCCGCCGAGGGTGCCGAGGTGATCCAGTTCGACGAGCCGGTGCTGACCGAACTCGCGTTCGCCGGCAAGTCGGAGACACGGACGTTCATGTGCGCGGCGCTGGCGGCGAGCGCGTCCCCCGAGGAGGAGCTCGAGTTCGCGGTAACGCTGGTGAACCGCGTGATCGAGGGAGTGCGCGGGAGCATCCTCGCCCTCCACATCTGCCGTGGGAACTGGAGCCAGGACGAAGGTGTCCTCCTCGAAGGGTCCTACGACAAACTGATCCCGCACATCACGGAGATGAAGGTCGATCAGTTCGTCCTCGAATACGCGACCCCGCGCGCGGGGAGCATCGAGGCGCTCCGCGACCTGCCGGCCCACGCCCAACTCGGCTTCGGTGTGGTGAATCCCCGCACCGAGGAGATCGAGAGCCCGGACGCGATCGCGAAGCGCGTCGGCGAGGTCGCCGAGATTCTCGGCGCGGAGCGGATCTTCCTCAACCCGGACTGTGGTTTCGGGACCTTCGCGGAGAGACCGGTCGCGACGGCGGAGACCGCAAAGCGCAAGCTCGGGACGTTGGTCGCGGCGGCGCGGCTGCTGCGGGGGTAGACCGCGCACCGACCGGGTTCGAGATATCCGGTCCGAAAACACCGCCCGTATTGACTCCTTCCGCTGACCGGGGCACCCTCCGGTCAGGACCCGACTTCCCTCCTCGAGAGGACCATCGCCGTGTCTCGACACCGCGCTTCCCGCCAGCACCGCCTCCTGCCCTGCATCATCTTCATCGTCGGCGCTCTCCCGCTCGGTGGCTGTGCGTGGGCCTACAAGAACAAGGCAGAGGTCCAGCTCGCCCGGCACGTCTCGATCGGACAGGAGCTGATGGACCTGAAGCAGGCCTCCATTCAAGGGGCCATCAGCGAGGAAGAGTACGTCGAGCTGAAGGGCAAGCTGATGGAGATGATCGACTTCGAGGGAGTTTCCGAAGTGATCCACGATGTCACGCCCGGAAGCGACGACCACTAGAAGTAGCCAGGAGCGGCGCGGATGCCCACGGGTCGGAGCTACGATGCCATCGTCGTCGGCCTCGGTGCGATGGGGAGCGCCGCGCTCTACCAACTCTCGAAGCGTGGAGCGCGGGTCCTCGGCATCGATCGATTCTCCCCTCCCCACAGCCGCGGCTCGTCCCACGGCGACACTCGACTCACGCGTGTCGCGATCGGGGAAGGGCGGCACTACGTACCGCTCGCGGCCCGGTCTCACGAGATCTGGCGGGAGCTCGAAGAGGTATCCGGAGAACGACTGCTCACCGTCACCGGTGGTCTCTTCTTCTCGGGGCAGGAGCAGGGCTCGCCGGTCCACGGCGCGGCGGACTTCATCGGGGAGACGGTGGCGGCGGCGGCGGCGTTTGGAATCGAGCATGAAGTCCTGGATCACGAGGAGATGGCTCGTCGGTTCCCTCAGTTTCGCTACTACGGGATCGAGCGAGGCTACTACGAACCCGGAGCGGGCTTCGTCTGCCCCGAGCGCTGCATCGAGGTGCAGCTTCGACTCGCCGAAGCGCAGGGTGCGGAGATCCGGCGCGACGAAGCGGCGCTCGAGATCGTGCCGATCGGCCGAGACGAGGCGCGCGTCCGAACCAAGGATGGCGAATTCACCGCGCGGCGCGTGATCCTCTCGAGCGGAGCTTGGCTGAACCAATTCCTGGCACCTTCCTTCCACGACAAGTTCGAGGTCTATCGCCAGTGTCTCTTCTGGGTCGAGGTCGAGGATTCGATCTCGATCGAGGAGTTTCGCCCCGATCGCTTCCCGGTCTACATCCGCACCGACCGGCGCAAGGACGACATCATCTACGGCTTCCCCGCGATCGATGGGCCGGACGGCGGGATCAAGATCGCTTCTGAGGACTACTCCACGCCGTGCGATCCGGACCAGGGCACCTCTCCCGTGACCGAGGATGAAGAGCGGGCGATGCTCGAACTCGCTTCTCGATTCCTGCGCGTCGGGACCCGTTGTCTCCGATCGGCAGCGTGCCTCTTCACCGTGACCCCCGACGGCGAGTTCGTGATCGATCTCCACCCCGACCACCCGCAGCTCGTCCTCGCCTCCCCCTGCTCGGGACACGGATTCAAGCACTCCGCTGCGATCGGGGAGCTGCTTTCGGAGTTGGCACTCGGAGGAAAGACCGAGTTCGACCGAGCGCCCTTCCTGCTCTCACGGTTCGCCTGAGCTCGGGCGGGTGACACTCGCTCTGGGAAGACGAGAGCTCTCGCTCTACAGTGTTGCGACTGCCCCGGAATCTTCCCGTAGGAGCGAGCCATCGACCTCATCACCAGCCCGCAGAACCCGCGCGTCGTCTCCGTCCGCAAGCTTGCGCAGCGCAAGCACCGGCGAGAGCAAGGGCGGCTGCTGGTCGAAGGGCTCTCCATCCTCGAGCTCGCGATCGGGAGTGGGGCGCTCCCCGAAGAGGTGTGGGTGGCCGAGGAGCTCATCCACGACGATGGTACCCGCGGCCTGCTCGACCGGATGCGCGACCTCGGGAGCAACTTCGTGGAGGTCTCCGCGGAGGTGATGGCCCGAATCTGCGATCGCGACCCCCCCCAGGGGATCGTGGCCACCTTCCCGCTCCCCATGTCCCGCCTCGAATCGGTCCCGATCACGTGCAGCGACCTCGTCGTGGTCGTCGATCGGCTCCAGGACCCGGGCAACGTCGGCGCGATCATCCGAACCGCCTCGGCGGTCGGCGCTGCGGCGGTCGTGCTCGTCTCTCCGTGCGCCGACCCGTTCGATCCGAAGGCGGTGCGCGGCGGTATGGGCGCGGTGTTCCAGGTCCCCGTCATCGAAACGGATGAACCCGTCGCGGTACTCGCGCGGTTGCGTGAACTCGGGCTCCGAGTGGTCGGATCCGATCACCGGGGCGGCGAGGACCCGAGAGAAGCCCTCTCCGGCGGGGTCGCGCTCCTCCTCGGGAACGAAGCGCACGGGCTCTCCTCCGACTTGGCGGCGGAGGAGTCGCGGCGTGTCACCCTTCCCATCTCGGGCGGCGCTGAGTCTTTGAACGTCGCGGTCGCGGCGGGGATCCTGATGTACGCCTGGCACTGGGCGCGCCCCGAAGTGGACTGAGCCCTACTCCAGCGCGAGGAGCAGATCGTAGTCGCGGTTCGTCCTGCGGATCCGGCCGACGAGCTCCCTGATCAAGTTGCGATAGACGACCGAAGCGACGTGGGGACTCGCACCGAGGAGCTCCTCGACCTCGGTCGTATCGATGCGGACGATCTCGCTCGGCTCGAGCGCGATCACCGTCGCGCCGACCGGGGCCCGATCGAACAGGGAGAATTCCCCGAAGCAAGAGCCGGCCCGGAGTGCCCCGAGCTCGATGTCGGTGACCCGCTGCCCGTCCATCGCCCCCCCCTTCCTCGTCAGCACCACCCGGAAGCGCCCCTTCACGATGATGTAGAGCGTCGTATTCTCCTGCCCCTCCTCGAGGACCGTGGATCCCTCCGGCACCTCCTGGTACTCGAAACGCAGCAGATGCTCTCGGAGGTCGGCTTCCGTCAATCCGTGGAAGACGGAGGTCTGGAGGAGGGCTCGGAGAACTTCCAAATGGTTCATGTGGTGTCCCTTCGAAGTCACGAGGTCGAGAGAGGGGGAGCGTGAAGGTGGTGTACCGCAGGGTCCTTGTCAAGGAGGGGAGTATCGGAGTTGATCGACGCGATCCGCCCCCTGGGGTCCTTTCTGGGCCTCCGGGGAGGCTTTCCGCTTTCCCTGTTCCGTTTCCCTCCCCCGCCCGCTCTCGGGGGTGAGCGCGGGGGACGCGCTGGCGACTCACCGACGCGGATCGAGAGGAGGAGCGCGAAACCGCGAAGCGCCCTGCGAACTCGACGACGCTCTCCACCCCGAAACCCAGCACCTGGAACGAAGGAAACGAACGATGAAAACGCTCACCACGCTGATCGCTCTCTGCAGCAGGCGGCCACCACCCGAGTGACGCCCACTTGCAGGAGGGGCCCCGGCGGGGTACCACCAGAAGTTGCCCCGCCTTGGCCCAGCCCCCGAGCATCGCCCGCTCGCGGATCTCGGACGACGATGGAGACCCCGATGAGATTCACGGTGCAGATCATCCGAGGCTCCCGCCCCGGAGCGATGCGCGACTTCGACCGGGGAGAAGCCACCTTCGGGCGAGGCACTGAAGTCGATTTCTCTTTCCCCCCCGAGGACGTGACGGTGAGCCGCGGGGTCCACTTCAGGATCCAGGCCGAGGAGCGGGGAAGCCGCCTCCGGGTGCTGAACGAGCATCGCAACCCGCTGTTCGTGTCCGAGCGCGGCAGTCCAAGGGGTGAATCAGTCGAGAGCGGCGAAGAGCGGCTGTTCGGGAGCGACACGACGATCCAGGTGGGAGAAGGGGGGCCGATCCTCCACGTCGCGCTCCCCGATCTCGCCCCCGCGACCGCGAGCCGGATCGTGCCGGGAGTCTATCAGCCTCGGGTCGCCGCCGTCGAAGAGCGGCTCGTCGTGAGCGCAGAACGCAGCCGTCGCTGGCTCCCGATCGCGCTGCTCGCTATCCCCCTCATCGTCGCGGCGGGTTGGCTCGGATTCAGCCAACTCTCGGAGAGATCCGAACAGCTCGATTCACAATTGGGCATGGTCGCCGATGAGATGTGGAATTCGAGGGATGGGATCGACGCCCTCGCGCAGCGGATCAAGGCGATCGACGTCCTCGAAGAACGCGAGACGACGATCACCGCTCTTCTCGAACGCGTCTCCGATGTCGAGGTACAGCAGGTCGAAGGGCGCCCCGCCGAAGATCGCCTGCGCGAGCAACTCGACATTGTGCGGGAGTCCGTGTACGTCGTCGCGCTCCAGGGGGAGAACGATCACCTGACGAGCGTCGGAACCGCTTGGAAGATCGGGCCCCGCACGGTAGCGACGAATGCTCACGTCGGCCTCGGAATCCTCGGTGCGATCGGGGTCTCGACCGACGAGAAAGGCCGAGCACAGGTGTCGGCGTCCCCGACCGGTGTGGAAGTGGTCCTGATCCGCCCCCGCGCCTCGCGTGCGGATCGCCTGCTGATCCCGGTCAGCGAGGTCCAGGTCCATCCGGGTTATTTCGAATTCGGCGACGGATATCCCGAGCCCTCGTTCCGGTTCAATGCCCTCGGCCGGCCGGAACAGCTCGAGTGGTTCGGCATGTTCGACACCGGCACCTTGACGACAACGGATGAGATCCCCGGACCGGTATTGCGCCTGGCCGACCCCGAGCGACTCGCGACCCTCACCGGTGGCGAGCCGGTCGGAGCGATCGGCTACCCCGGTCTCGCACGGGGGAGCGGCGGCGCAAACCCCGATCCGGTGATCGCGATCGGGCACATCCAAGCGACCATGGACCCGTTCGGAGAGACCGCACTCGCCAGCGAGAATTGCATCCTGGTCCTCGATCTCACCACCGCGCCAGGCTCGAGCGGAAGCCCGGTCATCAACGCCGATGGAGAAGTGGTCGGACTGGTGAACCTGACCCGAGGCGATGGTCTCCACGCGTTCCACTTCGGACAGCGCGTCGACCTTCTCTCCGAGCTCCTCGCCGGGACGGCACCGGTACGACTCGAAGAACGCCGAACGGTGTGGCGGGACCACCGCAATCGGTGGGCAAACCCGGAAGCCCTCGCGAGAGTGCTGATCGATCAGGGCGGACGGAACCTCGCGGAGCTCCTTCAGCAGCGGGGAGGGTCTTCGGGGGGCTCGCTGCTCAACCTCGCGGCGCTGCCGATCGCGGCGGGAAGAGTGACCGTCGCGACCGCCGGACCGACCTCGATCCCGATGCCGGCTGGGGAACATGTCGGGGGGTTCTACGGGGTGATCGCGATCAGCTCCGACTCGACGGACATCGACCTCCGGGCGGAGTCCGGTGACCGGGTCCTTTCCGACACGGATCCCAATGGTTCCCCGCGCCTTCTCTTCCCCCACCCCGGCGGGTCGTCCCTGACCATCGAGATCATCGAGGGGCCACCGATGGGAGTTGAAGTCTCCTACTGGGTCGTCCGCTACGAGCCGGAATAGCACCCACGCTAATCGCGCCCGATCGACTCGTCGATCTCTCCCTGGCGCAGGCGCTCCAGCGTCTTGCGGAGCTTCGGGAGCGCTCGGTTGTACCGCATGCGCGCCGCGTCCTCCGCGATCCCGAGGACTGCCCCGATCTCCTTGAAGGATTTGCCCTCGAGCTCCCTCAGTTCGAGGATCTCTCGGTCGTCCTCGAGGCAGGAGAGTGCGCACAGGACGAGTTCCTTCTGCTCGTCGCGCATCGCGATCTGACTCGCGGGCTCCTCTACTCGCTGCGGGGGGTCGAGACAGATCATGCTGTCGCGCTGGATCGGTCGCTCTCGCTGGATGTCGCGCTTCTGCGCCCTCTGCTTGTCGTTCTCGTCGCGGAGAGTGTTCTCGATGATCACGCACATCAGCGCGCGGAATTTTTGCGGATCGGAAACGACGACCTTCGGGCCGGAGTCGAGCACTCGGATCAGCGCGTCCTGCATGATGTCGACGCTGTCTACACGCCGGCGGAGCCCCGCTCCGAGTCTGGCTCGCACCACTCCGCGGATCCAGGGGAGGTGCTCCTCGATCAGCTCGGCCCGCGCCGCCTTGTCGCCGCTCCAACTCCGGGTGAGAAGAGTCCGGGTCCGCGAGATCTCGGCGTCGTTCAGGGAATGGATCAGGATCGATGGTCCACCTCCGAGGAACTCGAGGGAGCACGGAGTTCGGAAGAGTGCCTGATCGCCCTCTTCGAGGACCGCTTCGATCGCCTCGCTCCGGAGGAAGATCTTGTTGCGATGCTCGTTCCGGAGTCGCCAGTGAAGTACGCCGGATTCGTGCTCTGGACCGGTGATCCGGCAGTGGACGCCCCGACCGACGACGCGGTCTTGGGCGGAGAGGACGAAGTCCGCCTTCCCGCGTCCAATCGTGATCTCGCCGGGGTGGAACGACTCGCAGCGCCCCCGCGAAATCCCCCGTTGCACCTCCAAGGTGAGGAGATCGGAGGAGGGACGGGGTGTCCCGATCTCGTCCGTGGCCACGACTTCGTTCACAGTGCACTCCCCGGGCTGTCTCGGTTCGAAGGCGGGAGATTGGATCGTCCTACTCCGAGAATCGCGCCCCCGCAAGGGGGAGCCCGTGCCCCCTCACTTCCAGTTCGAGATACGCGACCAGGTGTCCCTTCGCGCGAGCACGACCGACCTCGCAGAAGCCGAGGGCGGCATGGAACTCGAGAGATACCTGGTTGCGCGGTTCGAGAGCACCTCGCAGGTGATGGACGGACAGCCGGTCTCGTGGGCGTCGACGAGCAGATGCTCGTACAGGCCGCGGCCGAGCCCGCACCTGCGGTGCGATGCAGCGACGGCGAGTCGATCGACGTAGAGGAAGTGTTCCCGCCGCTCACGGAACCAGATGAAGTTCGGGCTGACGTAGTCTGCGTCGGGGCCGAGCGCGATGAGAAACGCCACGGGACCCGAGGCACCGATCGCTTCCGCAACAGAGAAGACCGATGCGATCCGAGCGAACTTCGCCATGCGCTCGAGCGGGATGTCCCCGACCGACGGGACGCTCTGTTGATTCATCTCGTGGAGCGTGGCGATCTCGGACGCTAGGTCGGCGACGACCGGTCGTATATTGAATTCCCTCGAACGCTCCCCCATCAGGGGGTGCGCTGCTTTCGCCAGTCTCCCCGCTCCCCGTACCGACCCGCCGCGTGGTCCGCGAGCGCGTCGCGGAGCGCCCGTGCTTCGGCACTCCGACCGAGGAGACCGTAGCGGAGGGCGCGCCAGCGCGCGGTCCGGGCTTCCTTCTCCGAAGCGGAGTGAGCCGCAACGGTGTCGGGAGCGTGGAGATCGCGGAAGAGTCGCCGGTTGCGGAGCGCGTAGTAGCGACTCGAAGGAGAGCGCGACCCGGTGCTCGCAGAACCGTGGTGGCGCACTTCGGCCCGCGGGGCGTGCAGGAGTCGGAACCCCGCGGCGGTGAGTCGCAGCGAAAGGTCTGCGTCCTCGTAGTAGAGGTAGAACCGATCGTCGAACCCGCCGTTCTCGAGGAACGGCGCGAGGCGGATCAGGGGTGCGCACCCGCAGACGAACTCGACCGGGCGCGGCGCCCCACCGTCCGCGGCGGGGACCCCACCGTAGCCGACACTCAACGGACGTCCCTCCGGCCAGTGGATCGCGCCGCCGTCGTGCCAGATCCTGCCGTCCGCCATCGAGATGATGCGCGGTCCGACCATCGCGACCCGAGGGTCCTCTCCGACCCCGAGCAGGATCGCGAGGGCATCGATCGCGACTTCGGTGTCGTTGTTGAGCAGCCAGAGCCACTCCGCACCCCGTTCGCTCGCGGCTCGAGCGGCGAAGTTCGCGCCGCCGGAGAACCCGAGGTTCGAACCGGTCGGGACGACCTCGATCTGCGAGGCGAGATCGGGCGAGAGATCCCCGGGGTCGCTGCCCACTTCGTTCCAGATCACGAGCTGTCGCGCGGGAGCCGGATCGAGCCTCAGGGTCGATCGCAAGCACTCCTCCGTCAGGGCGATGGAACCGTGGTGCAGGATCGCGACGGCGACCTCTGCGCTCATGTCGCTCCTTCCGTCCGGGTCGCGACGGACTCGGGGGTGTCCCGATCGGTCCGTCGAAACTGACTCGCGGCCGCGAGCTCTCGGGCGGCGCGCTCTTCGATCATCCCGACCTGCGCGACCGCCACCGCGCGATCGAGGGCGCGGCGCCAGCAGGGGAAGACCCTCTCCCCCTCATGATAGCGGAGCAGGAACCGCATTCGAAGCCGTGGATCGCCTAGACCGTCGGGAAGCACCGCGAGCTGAATCAGGTTCTGGAGCCGGCGACGGAGGTCGGGGCGCTCCCCACGGTGGATCGACTCGAGATGGAGCAGAGCCACTTCGAGCTTCCCCCCCGGACCCTCGGCGACGAGCCAACGCGAGGGGCTCACGTCGCGATGGTGGATCCCGGCGCGGTGGAGCCTCCTCAGCAGGGGTGCGATGGCGTCCGCACACCTCCGCAGGAGGCGTGCGAGGTCTCGGGGATCGACCGATCGGGTGACGATCTCTTGGTCGAGCGTGCGGCCGGTGAGGAACTCGGAGACCAGCAGGGTGCGCCGGACCCGTCCCCGCCGCCGCTCGATGAGCAGGGCTTCCGCGGTCGCGTGGGGAAGCTTCCGGACCTCGAGACTCCGCGCCGCCCCCCACGCTCGGGGGAGGGGGCCGCGGCGAAACCGGTCGAAGAACCCCTCGAGGACGCCCCGCGCGTGCGTCGTGACGATGAAGGTGCGCGTCCCGCCCGGGGTGGGGAGTTCCGCCTCCTCGACGGTGCGCCCCGGGCGCTCCGAGAGGACCCGGCGGCTCGTGAAGCCACCCTCGAGAAGCGCTTCGAGGGCAGAGGCTGGAAGCGTGCGCCGACGGTGGATCCGAAAGCGCCCGCGCCGCTCCCGCACGAACTGCGAGGTCGTGTACCAGCAGCGGCGATCTCGGCTCCGCAGTCGGGTCCGCTCGGTCCGTCGAGCCCCGGCGACGACCAGGTCGACCTCATCGCTGAGATCGCCGAGGCACCCCGGACCGGTCTCCTCGAGATAGGCGCCGATGATCGCGCCGACCGTAGCGGTATCCGCGGTCGTTCCGAGGGAGTGGATGAGCTTCGCGAGGTCACGACGCCGCCGCGGCGCTCGCACTGCCCGGACGTGGTGCACCGCGTGGAGGTCGACGAGTCGGATGTCGTCCGGGTCATCGGGAGCGCCGAGGAAATTCCCGAGGTGGAGATCGGGGTGGGCGATCCCCGCCCGGTGGAGCCGCGCGACGAGAGCCCCCACGGCGCGCAGGCGACGCTCCCTCGCGAGCATTTTCGATTCGCCCATCTCCGTCGGGGAGAAGAGGAGGGATGGGAGCGGAGAGACACTGACGAGACGCTCCATCACCAACCCCGCCCCGACCAGCCAGGGGCCGCGGCGCTCTTCGAAGTACGCAAGCGGTCGTGGGGTCGGGAATCCCAGCTCTTCGAGTTGACGGAGCGCGCGCCACTCGCGGCGGGCGCGACTCGGGGCCACGAGGTACTTCAGCCGCTCCGACCTCCCCCGAACGCGGTACCGCTTCACGACGACGGCCGGGCGGCGGGCCGAGGCTGGGATCGCGATCACCTGGCGGACGGGGTTCGCCTTGAAGACCTCGGCCCCCGGGAGCTCCTCGAGCTGCTCCCAAGCGGAGTCGAGCTCGGCGAGATCGGGGAGCTCCCCCCCCCCCCCGTGCCGCCCGACTCTCCATCCCCCACGCACCGACACGTTTACCTCCCACACACGGTGGAAGGTAGGGAGAGCGTGGGGGGGGGAA
>JAQBGV010000041.1:0-6453 GCA_032128395.1 Planctomycetota bacterium
GAAGTTGTGCTGCGGCCTCACGGTTCCGTGTGCGCCGCTGCTGCGCTTGTAGGCGCGGTGCTCTCCGGTGACGATGTAGGAGAGCTGAGCGTAGTAGTGCTCGAAGTCGGCGGTCCCACCCATCTCGAGGTCGTTCATCGAGGCCATGTACTCGCTCTGCCACGAGAACTGCCCCATCGTGCCGCAGAATTCGAGGCCGTAGAGCGCGACCCCGTCGACCATGAGCGTTCCCGCGTCGATGACGTCGTTCGCCTTGCGCGCTTCCGGCTCCGCCGCATAGCTGACCAAGCCGTCGTCCGGGTCGCGCCAGCTCGCGGCCGCGCCGACGTGGATCAGCTTCCGCCCGTCGTCCTCATCCATCGGGAGATAGGTCACCCGACCGGTGTACGAGAGGTGCCCATCATTGACGACCTTGCCGTTGCCGTCGGTGGGCCGAAATGCACCGATCGCCCAGGTGCCGCGCTCGTCCAGGTACGGGTTGTGCACCATGAATCCCATGTTGCGGTTCGGGGTCTCGCCGCTCTCACCGCTGGTCCGCTCGACGAACGTGCTATCGTTATCCGAGACCATGACGTCGTAGCCGAACGGTTCGTAGAAGTGTCCGACGCGGAGCTTCACGTTGTCGAACTCGCGCAGTTCCATGTAGACATCGGCCGCCTTGACCGCGCTGTCCGCGAACTCGTACTGGGCCTTGAAGTAGACGTTCCCCCACACGAGACCGCTGACGTACAGCCTCGCGCGACGGAGATAGGTGCTGTCCTCGAGGGGGACTCCGGCGGCGGCGAACTCCTTGTCGGCGCTCCATGCGGTCCAGTGCTGTTGGATCCGGCCACCGATCTGGTACTTGAACTGGCCATCGGGGCTCTCGAAGGTGATGTGGTTCTTCGTCCCGACTTTCCACTCGCCGCCGGAGTCGGCCTCCTGTTCGGCCAAGGCGCTTCGGACGATCTCCCGCACCTCTTCCTCGGTCAGCCCGTCCTGCGCGGGAGCCGGGGCAACAGCGCACAGCATCGCGACGAGGCACGCCGCGGTCGAGAGATTCGATTTCATTCTTCCTCCTGCTCTGTGTCGTCTTCTTGCCTGAATGACGCAGGGAAGATGACCGAACTCTGTGAAGGAATCGAGAGGATCTCGTGAGAGCTTCCGTCTGTGGCGGTGCTCACCGCGAGTCGTCGTAGTCCTCGTGGTGGTGGCGGATCACCGTGCCTTCGACGAGGAAGACCACGTCCTCCGCGATGTTCGTCGCATGGTCCCCGATGCGCTCGAGGTGACGGGAGGCGGAAAGGAAGTGGATCGCCAGGGAGATCACCTCGGGATCCTCCTTCATCCGCGCCTGGAGGGCGACGAACATCGCCCGGTTCATGTCATCGACCTCCTGGTCGCGCGCGATGACCTGATGGGCGAGGGCGACGTCGAGCTCCACGAGGGAGCGGAGGCAGCCATCGACCATGCCGAGGGCACTCTCCCCCATCTGAGCGAAGTCGAGTCGGATCCCGATGTCGGGGCGCGGGGCGAGGTACGCGGCTCGTTCCGCGACATTGACCGCCAGGTCCCCGACCCGCTCGAGGTCGCTGTTCACCTTGAGGACCGAGATGACCCAGCGCAGATCGGTCGCTACCGGCTGGTGGAGAGCGAGGATCTTGAGCGCCTCCTCCTCGATCCGGATCTCGAGCTCGTCGATCTCGGAATCGCCCTGAATCACGCGGGCCGCCAGCGCCTCGTCCTTCTCGACGAGGGCGTGGATCGCATCGCGCGTCCGGCCGGCGACCATCTCTCCCATCAAGAGGATGCGCTCTTTCAAGTTCTCGAGGTCCTTCTGCAGATGGAGCGTCAATCGAGCCTCCGAGTTTCTAGCCAAACCGACCCGAGACGTAGTCCTCGGTCCGCTTCTCCTTCGGCGTGGTGAAGATCTGGTCCGTCGCGCCGAACTCCACCAGGGTGCCTCGGTCGAGGAACGCGGTGAGGTCGGAGACGCGGGCGGCCTGCTGCATGTTGTGGGTGACGATGACGATCGTGTAACTCTCCTTGAGTTCGAAGATCAAGTCCTCGATGCGGCTCGTCGAGACCGGGTCGAGAGCGGAACACGGCTCGTCCATCAGAATCACGTCGGGGCGCATCGCGAGGGCTCGGGCGATGCAGAGCCGCTGTTGCTGCCCGCCGCTCAGCCCCAGGGCCGAATCGCCGAGTCGGTCCTTCACCTCGTCCCAGAGAGCCGCGCGCTCGAGGGATTCCCGGACCAGGTCCTCCATCGAATCGCGGTATCCGTGGATCGATGGTCCCCACGCGACGTTCCGGTAGATCGACTTCGGGAACGGGTTCGGCTTCTGGAACACCATCCCGATCTTCAGGCGAATCTCCATCGGGTCGAGCTGCGGGTCGTGCAGGTCGATCCCTCGGTAGAGGAGTTGTCCGTCGGTCGTCACCCCCTCGACGAAGTCGTTCATGCGATTGAAACCGCGCAGTAGGGTGCTCTTCCCGCACCCGGACGGTCCGATGATCGCGGTGACCTGCTTCTCGGGGACTTCGAGCGACACCTCTCGCACTGCGGGGTTTCCGCTGTACGAGATGGTCACACTCTGCGCCTCGAGGACGATCGGGCTCTCGTCCGACGGCCCGGTCCGCCGCGACGCGGCAGGGGCCTTCGTCGGAACTTCCGAGGAAGTGTGTCGAGTTTTCTTCTCCATCGATTTCACCACCTGGCGCTCCTCTGCGATCGCTGCCGGATGAAGACAGCGACCGCGTTCATCATCAGCAATACCGCGAGGAGGACGATGATCCCCGCCGCGGCCAAACTGTGCCATTCGGGCTGCGGCCGAGAAGCCCAATCGAAGATCTGGATCGGCAGCGCCGTGAAGCTGTCGCCGAGTCCACTGGGAACCGACGCG
This sequence comes from Planctomycetota bacterium, assembly GCA_032128395.1. Lineage (GTDB taxonomy): Bacteria > Planctomycetota > UBA8108 > UBA1146 > UBA1146 > JAQBGV01. The sequence goes on from JAQBGV010000041.1 coordinate 2,886, forward strand.
ACGTAGGTCAGCGCGCCGATCGTGATCAGGGGCGCGGTCTCGCCGATCGCGCGGGAGAGCGCCAGGATCACCCCGGTGATCACTCCCGGCAGCGCCGCGGGGAGGACGTGAGCCCATACCGTCTGTACCCGGGAAGCACCGATCGCGTACGCGGCGAGTCGGATCGAGCTCGGGACTGCGCGGATCGCTTCGCGCGACGCAGTGATGATCACCGGCAGCACCAGGAGCGACATCGTCAGCGCACCGGCGATCACACTGCGCCCCAGGCCGAAGCCGCGGACGAACAGTGCGAGCCCGAGGATCCCGTAGACGATAGAGGGGACCCCGGCGAGATTGGTCACGTTCACCTCGATGAATGTGTGGAGCCGGTTCCGCTTGGAGAACTCCTCGAGGTAGACCGCCGACGCCACCCCGATCGGGATCGAGATCGCTGCGGTCGTCATGATCAGCCAGATCGTCCCGAAGAGCGCCGCCTTGATTCCCGCCTGCTCCGCCTTGTAGTGCGGGAAGTTCGCCAGGAACTCCAGATCGAGGTACGCGAACCCTGCCTTCGAGACGTGGAAGAGCAGGACCGCGAGCAGCGCGACGCTCAGCCACGTCATCCCCGCACAGGTCCGTTCGAACATCCAAGCGTGAAGCTTTCGCTTGCGGATGTGCCCGGTGTTCTCGAGTGCGAGCCGGCTCATTCGTACACCTCGCGGAAGCGGCGCAGGATGCGGTGCGCGAGGACGTTGGCGCCCAGGGTGATGATGAAGAGCAGGGCGGCCACCGCAAAAATCGTCTGGTACTCGATCTCCCCGTGCTGGACGTCACCGAGGCTCATCTGGACGATGAACGCGGTCATCGTCTGGACGCTCTCGAGCGGGTTCGCGGTGAGGCGCGCCATCGAACCGGCGGCCAGGGTCACCGCCATCGTCTCGCCCACCGCGCGCGAGAGCGCGAGGACGAACGAGGCGACGATTCCGGAGAGTGCCGCAGGGACCACCACCCGCGTCGATGTCTCGAGGCTCGTCGCACCGAGGGCGTACGCGCCTTGACGGAGGCTGCGAGGCACCGCGCGTATCGCGTCGTCGCAGAGGCTCGCGACCATCGGCAGGATCATGATCCCGACCACGATCGAGGCGCTCGCGGCGTTGTAGGTGTCGGTACTGGGGAGGATCACCTTCAGGATCGGTGTGACGAAGGTCAGCGCGAAGAACCCGTAGACCACGGTCGGGATCCCGGCGAGCACCTCGAGGATCGGCTTCAACACGTTCCGCGCCCGCGGGCTCGCGAACTCGCTCAGGTAGATCGCGCTCGCGAGGCCGACCGGGATCGCGATCAGGCTCGACCCGAGGACGATCCACATCGTCCCGCAGACGAGGGGGAGGACTCCGAACCGCGCGGGGGTGAAGTTCGGGGTCCACTCGGTGCCGGTCAGGAAGTCGATGACGGGAACCGCCCGGAAGAACCGGAACGCCTCGGTCGCCAGGGTGATCACGATCGCCGCGGAGGTGAGGACCGAGATCGCCGCGCAGATGAAGAGCAGGGACCGAACCACCGCTTCGCGGCGAGCCCGGCCCGTACGCCTTGTCAGCCCCGCGCGGCGGAGGTCGAGAGCGGCGGCTCCAGCCACCTAGTTCGCCCCTTGCGCCGCTCGCCGCATCAACGCTTCGATGTCGGTTCCCGCCTTGGCGGTGCGGAAGATGGTGCCGGTCACTCCTCCGTCGAATCGCTCCCTCGCCGAGCTGTAGACCGGGGCCGGGAGGGGGACGTACCCGACCTCGCGGCTGAGGTTTGCGGCATTGTCGAGGTAGAAGTGGACGAAGCTCCTGACCGCGTCTCTCTTTGCCGCGATGTCGCTGACGTAGATGAAGATGGGACGGGAGAGGGGAGTGTAGGTGCCGTTGTTGATCGTCTCGATCGAGGGGGTGACCGGGGCGAGCCCCGCTTCGGCCGCGATCGGCACCACCCGCAGGCGCTCCTTGTTCTCCTGGTAGTAAGCGAACCCGAAGAATCCGAAGCCATCTTCATCGCCCGAGACCCCGGTGACGATCACGTTGTCGTCCTCGGACGCGGCGAAGTCGGGCCGGCACTCGCCGCCCTTCCCGAGCACCGCCTCGACGAAGTAGTCGAAGGTCCCCGAGGCGGTCCCGGGGCCGTACAGCACGATCTGGCGATCCGGCCAATTCGAGCGGACGTCGCTCCACTTGCGGAACTTCCCGTCGCGGGACCAGATCTCGCGCAACTCCAGGACGGTGAGATGATCGACGAAGGCGTTCTTCTTGTTCACGACGACCGAAATTCCATCGAACGCGATCGGGAGTTCGATGAACCCGATCCCGCTCGCGGTCGCGATCGACTCTTCTTTCTCCTTGATCGGTCGAGAGGCATCGTTCAGATCCGTCTCGCCGATGCAGAATTTCTTGAAACCGCCGCCGGTACCGGAAACCCCGACCGTCACCCGGATCTCGGGGCGCACAGACCGGAATTCGACCGCGACGGCCTCAGTGATCGGAAAAACCGTACTCGAGCCATCGATCGAGACTCTCGAGTCCGCGGTGGACGTGCTCCCCTGGGAGGAGCTCTCACTCCCCGTACAGCCGGCCAGGCAGGCCGCAAAGAGGACTCCGGTGAAGAGCTTCGTTGTTGCGTGCATCGATCTCGTCCAATCTGTCATGGCTGTTTCGGCGAAACGATACGGACGCTCTGTGAAGTGGACGTGAAGACCGGGTGAAGCATCGCCCCGGGGCGCGAGAGGCCAAGTCGGATCGCGAGGTGGGCTCAGTCGGCGCCAAGTACTTACCGACAAAAGAGCTGGGAAGGTGCACCCGCTCCTGATCCCTTCTCGCCGGGCTGGTTCATCCCTCGAGCATGTTCACGAGGCTCTCGACTTCCTCCGCGGTGAAGACGCCCTTGCTCTGCAGTGACTTGACGATCGCAGCGATGCAGAGCTCCAACTGCTCGTTGTCGGCGGAGAGTTGTTCGAGCGTCCGCTGTTGGCGCCGGTCGGATGCCCGAATCTTCGAGATCTTTTGCCGCAGACCGCCGATGTCGCGCTCGGTGTCCGCGATGTCGAGTCGGTTCCCGATGTCCCCCAGGAGAAACGTTCGAGCCCATCCCATGATCTGCTCCTCACCTGTTGGTTGCGAATGAGAGGGACGCAGCCGCCCCACGCTGCCTTGCAGGGTACCCGAAGCTGTGTGAGGCGAGCGCACCGAACAGCGCAGCCGCACTGCAAACCACCGTCGGGACAGGCACTCTGGCATCCGCCCCCAGGGAACCATCGGCGGGACAGTCCCTCTGGCATCCGCCCAAAAACTCACGGTGGGCAAACACCCCCGAGCCAGAGGCGAGCTCGTTGGGGTGAATCGCGAGCGGCTCTGCCGCGACCGAGAGGGGGCTGGGAGCCAGCCCCCTAAAAATACATGCGAGCAGAGCTCGCCTCGTTGGGGTGAATCGCGAGCGGCTCTGCCGCGACCGAGAGGGGGCTGGGAGCCAGCCCCCTTTAGTAACCAGCCCCCCAAGAAAGCGAGCGGAGCGAAGCCTCGTTGGGGTGAATTGTGAGCGGCTTCGCCGCGAGCAAGAG
>JAQBGV010000042.1:0-13430 GCA_032128395.1 Planctomycetota bacterium
AGTCGCTTTAGCTGCGCGACCGTCGCCTCCGCCACCTTGGGATCCCCAGGGCCGTTCGAGATGAGAAATCCGTCCGCGCGCTCCCGCTCGAGGTCGTGGTCATGGGGGACGCGAAGGACATCCGCTCCTCGCTGGCAGAGAGACCGGATGATGTTTGCTTTTGCGCCACAGTCGACGAGGACGATTCGTGGATGAGTTCCGGCTCCCACCCCCTCGTAGAGGCGCGGCTCGTCGCAGCTCACCTCGGCGACAAGATCCCGCGTGGCGGCATCCGCGATCTCGGGGAGCTCTTCCACTCCCTCGACTTCGATACGCCCCGGGCGAGTGCCATGGCTCCGCAACCTCCGGGTCAATGCGCGGGTGTCCACACAGCACAGCCCGGGCACCCCTTCTTCGATGAGCCACTCCTCGAGAGACCGCGCCGCGCTCCAGTGGGTCGAGCCGCCGGAGAGCGTGGCGATCACCAACGCGCTCGCCTGGACATGCTCCGACTCGAAGCCTTCCGGGAGCGACCCAGGCGTGGGTCGTGGGGGGACCCCGTAGTTGCCGATCAGCGGATAGGTGAAGCTCAGGATCTGGCCGCGGTACGAAGGGTCGGTCAGCGACTCCGGGTACCCGACCATCCCGGTCGTGAAGACGACCTCTCCCGCGACTGCTTTCGTAGCGCCGAAGTGGTATCCCTCGAACACCGTACCGTCATCGAGGACCAGGCGTGCGCGGCGGGAGCGGTCGGGAGGATGGTCTACGGGGGAGAGGGTGATCGGTCCGTTCTGGTCGTCGGACGAAGCCTCGGCCACGGGATTCCTCGGGGGCGATCGGTGGTTTGAGCGGTGGGAGACGGCGGAGGCCCACTGTCACCAGGGAGAGTGTAGCCGGCCCGAATCGGAAGAGAAGTGATTCCCCGTCCCCGAGACGCTCACACCATCCACCCCGCGACCACGCCGTTGCGGCCGGTTCGACCTAGGTCGCGGCGGTGACTGTAGAACCGACCGAACTCCTCGTGACTGCAGTGTGAGGCGATCGCGATCCGGGCCCCGTCGATCCCGGCTTGCTCGAGGATCGCGCGATGAATGCGGCGGAGGTCCAGTCGCCGCCCCTGGGTCGCCGCGAGCGCACCCGGTCGCGCTGCGACTGCGTCGAACACTTCGTCCCCCACCTCGAAGCAATCGCCACAGATTCCGGGACCGACCGCAGCCACGCACTCGCGGGGATCCGTACCTCGGTCTTTCAGTGCGAAGAGCAGAGCCTCGACGACGCCGGCCGCCGTTCCGCGCCAACCCGCGTGCGCGACCCCACCGCGCCGATTCTCTGGATCGACGATGACGACAACAGGACAGTCAGCGCTCAGAGAGAGCGCGAACACCCCCGGCTCCTCGAGGAGGACGGCATCGTGGCCTCGCAGACGGCTGCTCGGAGCGAGCACTCCCTCGCCTCGGTCGGAGAGCCCCACCGCGCAGACATCTGCGCCATGGCATTGCCCCGGCACGACCCAATCCGTCACGCTCAGGCCGAGCGCCCCGGCGAGTCGCGTGCGGTTCTCGCGAACGCGGTCCGGTTCGTCACCGGTCGAGAAACCGAGATTCAAGGAGTCGAACGGCGCGGAACTGGTTCCGCCGGAGCGCGTCGAGCACGCTCCCAGCCAACCGGCGAGATCGGACCCCTCGCGAAGTGGTGCGAACAGGTCGATCGTCTCGATCAACCTGCCGACTCCAGGGGCGGGTCCTTCTCCTCGGCGGCGAACTCCTCGATCAGCGGCAGGATGAATTCCTCGGCGAGGATCTTCCCGATCGCGGCGAGGGGAACCGAGAGCAAGACTCCGATGAACCCGAGAACTTCGCCGAAGATCAACATCGTGACGATCACGGTCAACGGATGCAGCCCGACCTCCTTGCCGAGGAACTTCGGGACCATCCAGAACCCCTCGATCGTCTCCATCGCGGCAAAGATCGCTGCGACCCCGACGAGTGAACCGAAACTCTGGGTCTCGAGCCACACGAGGATCACGGAGGGGATGATCGCGAACCAGATTCCGATGTAGGGGACCAGCGCCAGGAAGCCGGCAGCGATCCCGAGCGGGATGGCGAAGGGAACTCCGAAGATCAGCAGCCCTATGGAGGTGCCGATCCCCTTGACCACGCAGATCGTGATCCGACCGCGGAAGAACGCCGCCATGGTGCGGTCGATCTTCCCGACGATCCGCACGATCTTGTCGCGATGCCGACCGGGGAGGAACGAGCGGATACGGTCGACCAAGGGATCGATCTCGAGGAGCAGATAGAAGATGTAGAGCGGACAGAGGAGCATCCAGCTGAACCAGGTGAAGAGCGAGCTGAACAGGCTCCGCGAGTCATCACCGGGCGGCTCGGCGACTGAGCTTGCCTCATCCGATGAGATGAATGGCCGAAACGGAGCGGCGAGGAACGCCTCTATCCAGCCCTCGACTCTTCCGATCAGCTCGGCTCTCTTCGCTTCCGATCCGAACTCGGTCCGTTTCTCCACGAGCCAATTTTCGACGGAGTCAAAGATCTGGCGTGAGGTGCTTCCCTCCGCGCACCGGCTGGAGAGTCGATCGATGTAGGCCTCACTCAGGACGAAATAGCCGGGCTGGTACCCCGGCTTGTGATTCTTCTCGTGGTAGTAGTCTCCACCCCCGTCCGGAATCTCCGTCAGCTGCTCGGTGCGGATCATCGGGTTCGCCGCAATCTCCTCTGCGGTGTAGCGGGGCTCGCCTCGGATCGATTCGACGAGGTTGATGGCGCCACGGGAGAGATAGAAGCCGGAGACCGCGATCGTAGAGACGATGATCACGGTGCCGACCAGGAAGATCACGATCACGGCGGCAAGGCGGGTGAACTTTCGTCGCTCGAGCGCGTCCGCAATGGGGTCGAGGACGTACGCGACGATGAAGCTGAAGAGGAGAGGCGCGAAGATGCCGCTCAGCTGGTACGCGCCGTAGAACGCTCCGGCGATGACCAGGAGCAGCAGGGTCAGCCGGACGCCGCGCTTCTGTAGGATGCGGTCCACTCGTCCCTCTCCGGGCAGTACTCGAGTTGTGGATCGACCGCGAACACCTCGGCGAACGAGCGCCCGTCGAAGCCGCAATCGAAGTCGGATCGATGGTCGCTCTCCCGCCGCCCCATCAAGCCGTGCTCGACGAGATTGAACACGATCTCGCCGACGTCCTCACTCGCGGTCAGCCCCCACGACGAGAAAACGGTCGCCGCAAGGCATCCGAACTCCTCGATCCCGTAGCGGTGGACTCCTTCGAGGAGGTCGGTGCCGGTGACGTGGTGATCCTCCGAAGGGGGAATCGGGTCATCGGGACCAAGGCCGTGCTTCCACCGCACGGTGTGGTCGAGCGACTCGAAGACGAACGTGTAGGCTTCACGAGGATAGCGGGGATCCTGTTCGAGCAGGTCCTCGAGCCGCTCCTCCGGGGAACGCTCCTCCACCGAGATCCTCCGTTCTCCGCTCTCTCGACGCAGCGTCGCGAGCACGAGCGGAACCTTCCAGCCCGGCATCCTAGGTGAAGGGGTCGGTCGCGCAACGCCTTTCGCGACGGATCGACCCCGCGGTGCCGTCCATCGCTATCGGCACCCGGGCTACCATGGCTGAAGAGCGATGCGTTATCGGAACTCGGCGAATCTGGCTTTCGATTTCCGGGCCCGGGTCGAGGCCGGGCCGGGCCCGCTTCCAACGATCTCGATCGAGTGGAAACGATGAGACCGATGGCAGCTCAAACCAAGGCGAAGAAACTCCGCGGAAGCTCCTGCGCCACCCTCGCGGGATCCGGCCGGCGCAGGACCCTCGCGAGTACCTCGAGTGTGAGCTCGACGCTGCGCCCCCTGGAGAGCCCTCGCGCGAGCTCGGCGATGAGGAGGCCGCGCTCTGCGGTACGTCGGCGAAGCGACGGGTCGGACTCTCGCTGTCCCCAGAGACCGATGAGGATCAGCTCGAGAAGGCGGTGCGCCCGGGCACGAGCGGTCTCCTTCGGGAGGGCAGGAAGATAGTCGATCAGTGTGCCTGGCCGTTCCCCCCCTACTCCGCGCAGGAGCTCGCGGAAGCGATCTCCACCACCACACGCCTCGATTCCCGAGAGCCACCGGGTGGCAACGCCGGGAGATCCCCCGCACGCGCGATGCAGCGCACGGAGAGAGTCCTCACCATCTCCCGCGATTGCGGCGATCTCGACGGCGCTAGCGAGACTCCTGACCGCCGCCGCAAAGGACGCCTCGTCCAGAGGAACGAAGGGGACGCGTTGGGTGCGAGAGTGGATCGTCTCGAGCAAGTGAGCGGGACGGCTCGTCACCAAGAGGAATACGATGCCGGGGGGTGGCTCTTCGAGCGTCTTGAGAAACGCGTTCGCCGCCGCCTCCCCCAACCTCTCCGCCCCATCGATCACGATCACACGGTGTGCACCGGCTCGGAGGGCAAGGGCCGCGATCACTTCCCGCACCGCATCGATCTCGATCGTGGCTTCGGCAGCCGCTTGAAGCAGCCGGTACCCGGGGTGATTCTCGAAGGGGAGTACACAGCTCGGGCACTCTCCGCACGCCCCGACGCGGGAGGGATCCCCGCTTCCCTCCCCGCCCCGAAGACAGAGCACGGCGCGGGCGAACCCGTCCGCGAAACGTCGCTTCCCGACCCCCTCCGGTCCCGCGAGAAGATAGGCGTGCGCGAGCCGCCCCGCGGCGACCGCCTGCGAGAGGAACCGCCGCGCCAACTGCTGCCCGAACACATCGGGGCAGAGCGAACCCTCACCGGATGACACGGCAGACCTCCTCGAAGACGCGTTCCGCCACGACTTTCGCCGTTCCCTCCCCAGAGACACGGACGATCCGGTCTCCGGGGATTCCCCGTGTCTTCGAAAATCCGACCGACGCCCGCGCGAGCAGGTCGCTGTCGCTCTCGAAACGATCTCCCCCCTCGCCGAGCCTCTCCCGGCAATGCTCGAGCGCCAGTTCGATGATGACATTCAGGTCTGGGCGCCGACGCCCGAGCACCTCCCGGCAGACCGCGGTCGCCCGCGGCTCACCCAAGGTCCCCGCGATCCCCTGGTAGACGATCGTCGACAGATGATAGCGATCGCTGACGACCGCCTCCCCCCGGTGGAGCGCCGGCTCGATCCGCTCCTCCCACAGCTGGAGTCGACTCGCGAGGAACAGAAGCATCTGGGCCTCGGCCCCGATCGGGATCTCCCCGCGGGAGAGAAGCACCTCGCGGACCGATTCTCCGAGGGCGGTCCCCCCCGGCTCGCGGACCGAGAGGACCGTCCGACCCGTCCCCTCGAGGCGCGCGCGGAGCAGTTCCGCCTGCGTGGACTTCCCGGCCCCGTCGATCCCCTCGATCGCGATGAAGAGCCCGCTCATCGGAGTGGCATCTGCATGTCCGCGAGGTACGAGGACCGCACGAAGGGACCGGCGAAGACTCGGTCGAAGCCGATCTCCAGACCCCGTCGCTCGATCTCGGTGAACCGCTCGGGGGGCACGTACTCGACGACCGGCAGACTCTCCGCCGACGGGGCGAGATACTGCCCCACGGTCAGCATCTGGCAACCGTGCCGGTGGAGATCCACCATCGTCTGCTCGATCTCCTCCGCCTGCTCGCCGAGACCGACCATCAGTCCCGACTTCACCCAATTCTCCGGCGCCCGCCTGCGCGCTCGGGCGAGGAGCTCGAGGGAGCGCTCGTACCGCGCGCCCGGGCGAGCCCGTCGGTAGAGGCGCGGCACCGTCTCGATGTTGTGGTTCAGAATGTCGGGGCGCGCATCGATCACGCGATCGATGTCCGCCTCTCGTCCCCGGAAGTCGGGGATCAGCACTTCGATCGTCAACTGCGGGAGACGAACGCGAAGCCCCTCGATGCAGGCGACGAAGTGTCCGCTCCCCTGGTCGGGGAGATCATCCCGATTCACCGAGGTGATCACGACGTGGCGCAACTGAAGCGCGACAACGGCGTCGATCACCCGCGCCGGCTCATCCGGATCGGGAGGAAGCACCGGCCCACCCGCGACCGAGCAGAACGGGCAGGAGCGCGTGCAGCGGTCCCCGAGGATCAAGAAAGTGGCCGTGCCGCGGGAGTAGCAGTGATTCCGGTTCGGGCAGCGCGCCTCTTCGCAGATGGTGTGGAGGTCGCGGTCGCGGAGGATCGCTGAGACCCGACGACTCGCCGCCGAGCGTTCGAGGGGGAGTCGGAGCCACTCGGGGAGCCGTTCCCGCCGCCACGGGGTCCGGGGACCGGAGTTGCGAGGTGTGGACGGCGAGATCGGATCGGACATGTCTCCTCCAACGGGGCGGTGAGGAGACTAGCGCGGCGGGCGCCGAGCGGCAAGCGGGCCTACCTCCGCAGGAAGCGGAGCACGCCCTTCAGCCGGTTCCGGATCTCATCGAGGTGGGCGACCGCCTCGATCTCCCCCGCCCGGACGATCGCCTCGAGGTTGGAGAAGTCGGACCAGTACTTCTCACCGATCCTAGGACGAAGGACCACATCCGCCTGGGAGAGCGCCAGAGCGGTCAGCTTGCGCCCCGCGATCGCCTCGCAGCGCATGATGCTGTCCCACCCCCGTGCCACGTCTTTGATCGGCTCGAGCTCGTTCGAGAGATCGATCGCGATCACCAGCGCCCCGGGGATCATCTCCCGTGCCGCCTCGACCGGAACCGATGAGATCACTCCGACGTCCGCGAGCAGCATCCCGTCGAGCTTGACCGGCGGGAAGAAGCCTGGAATCGAACAAGAGGCGGTCACCGCGTCGAGGAGAGTTCCGTGGGAGATCAGAACTTCGCGGGGCTCGCGGAGATCGAGGACGGGCACGGCGAAGGGGATCTTGAGATCATCGAACTTCGCATCCCCGACGAATTCGTGGACTACCTCGCGCAGCTTCTCACCGGAAAGGATCGAGGGGCGTCGGATCAGGCTCGCGAAACGGAAGCTCCGGCGCACATTCGCGAAGATCACGCCGAGGAAGTTCTGCTCCGCATTGTTCGCGCCGAACATCATTCGACGGAAACTGTCGTTCATGAATCGCTCGGAGCGGAGGTACTTTAGTGTAGTATCGATCAGAGACTCGATGTCCGGGCGGACGCCGTAGGTCGCTCCCAAGATCGAGCCGACCGAGGTGCCGACGATCCCATCGATGGGGATCCCCTCGCGTTCGAGGACACGCACCACCCCGAGGTGAGCGAGTCCACGCGATCCCCCTCCTCCGAGGGCGAGCACCACCTTGCTCTTGCCGAATACCATCGCTCAGCTCCCCGCGGGAGAACCGCCCCCTGGCGCAGTCGTCTTCTCGCGGGCACGCGCACGCAGATCGACGATTCGACGCTCCTTGAGCAGAGTCTCCATCCCGATCATCTCGAGCAACTCATCCCGCGTGAGCACCTCCACGTGAGACGGTCGCACCTCCGAGGCATCGAGGATCTGCCGCTCGATCTCGCGCGCCGATTCCTCGGGGTCATCGGAGTTCGTGAACGCCAGGTACAAGATCAGCTCATCGATCTCGAGGGGATCGTCGTCCTTCTTCTTGATCACCAATTGCCACTCATCGACCCGCGGCTCGCCGGAGAGCAGATCGGAGATCACGTTCAGGTTGACGAGGGTCCCCTTGATCTTGGTCAGGGTGAAATCGGTGAGATTCGAACGACGGCTGAGGTTCGAAGAGAACCGCGGCACCGTGCGGCCACACCCGGGACAGCGTTCCCGGGTGATCCCACCCTCGACGATGTCCCCGGTCCGGTAGCGCAGAACGATCGAGCCGCGTCCATCGAGCGGGGTGTAGACCAGCTCGCCGGTCTCTCCGTCGGGCACCGGCACGCCGGTATCCGGATCGACCATCTCGAAGATCTCGAGGTCGGGGTAGGTGTGGAAACCGTACGCCTCGCCGCCGACGCACTCGGTCCAGCACTTCCGCGCTTCCGTGAAACCGAGAATGCTGACGACGCGCGGGTCGGTCGCCCCACCCTCGCGCAACAGATCGCAGAGCTTGATCCGGTAGTCGGGGGTCACCCGGTCGCCGCCGAGGAAGAGAGTCTTGATGTACGAGAAGTCCCGCCCCTGCTCCACTCCCTCGCGCAAGAGGTGGTAGGTGTAGCCGGGGATTCCGCAGAGGTAGGTCGGACGCACTTTCTCGATCGCGCGCAGAATGCCGTCGCTCCCCATCGCCTTGCCCCCACCGGTCTGCAGCATGAACGTGCCACAGGCGATCCCGACCGCCTGCACCTGCCAGAAGGCGAGGTGCGGCGCGTAGGGGAACAGGCTGACCAGCCGGTCCTCGGCGGGGTCGACCTCGTTGATCTCCCCGATCCGGGCTCCGACTTCGTCGAGGATCCCGAGATCGTGACGAGTGAGGAAGAAGGAGGTCGGCAGCGCGGTCCGACCGGTCGTGAAGTACGCCTGGACCGGTCGGTACTCGAAGCCGAGACGTCGTCGGACTTCGTCTGCGCCGTAGCGCCACTTCGCCGCGAGGAGCCCGAGCTTCCGTCCGAGCGGCAGAGCCGCCTTCAGGGTCTCGGGGGTCGGCTGGAGCACGAATCGCTTGGGGCGTTCGGGATCATCGGCGTCGGGGGCGATGTCCGCTTTGCTCGAGAGCGGGATCTGCACGAGATCGGCGTAGGTGCGCAGCGATGCGACGTCGATCCCCTGCTCCCGGAACAGCTCCCCGTAGTGGGGATGGAAGGGGAGGATCTGCAACTCGAGGAATCGCCGCAGCCTCGCCATCTGGAGCGATTCCTGCGCGGAGGGGGCGATGTTTTGCCACCGACGGGATCGCATGGCGGGACTCTGCCCCCTTTCCGTCTGGAAGCGTACCACGATCCCGTCACTCCCGTCGCGCGCGCGCTTCCTCTCGCAGGCGCTCCACCCAAGCGGGGATCCCCACCCCCGGGAGGACGGGAGGAAACGAGCGCACCGCACCCTCGCGCACCGCTCGGAGCGACGGGAATCGCCCCCAGAACTCATCCTGGCCCCTCTCCTCCGTGAAAGATGCGTCCAGGATGATGACAGGGTCCCTCTCGATCACGGACTCGAGCTCCACTCGGAGGTAGCCCCGATTCTCGGCTCCGTAAATGTTGGCGATCCCCGCCGCTCGCATCATGGTGTCGATGAACGATCCCCCCCCCGCGACGATCATCGATCCGCGCTCCACCACGAACAGGCCGGAGATCGGAGGGTCGGCTGGAATCTCGAGCGCCGAGTCGATGCGATCGATCCAGGCGTTCGCCGCGTCCGCAGCCTCGAGAAGAGTGCCGAGTCGACGCAGCGCGGTTCGGACATCGGCGACCGATTCGGCCGGGATCACGTCGATCGCGATCCCCCGACTCGCGAGTACCCGACGAAGATCGGCCTGCGCACGACTCTCGATCGCGATCACTCGGTCCGGGTCGAGATCGAGGATCGCTTCGAGGTCGAACCGGAGGTCCCCGACGCGCGCAACTGCGGGATCGACCCCTGCACAGAAACGCGTCACCCCGACGAGGCGATCGCCGCGCTCGAGCGCGAGAACGATCTCGGTCAAACTCGGGGCGAGGGAGATGATGCGTCGCGGACTCGTCCCATCGCCCGCGGCCGAAGGAGGCGGGTCGGGAACCCGCCACATACCCACCCCCACCAGGAGGAGCAGCAGAACGGGGCCGAGCCAAACCGCACGGTTCATCGGGGACCTCCCGGTCGAGGAACGAGGAGCCGCTCCCCATCCTCGCGAATCGCCTCGAGCCACGGAACGCCGAACAAGTCTTCGAGAGTCGCCGCATCGAGAGCCAGTTCGGATTCCCCGAGATCCCGGGCCGCTCCATCGCGACAGATCCCGATCACGCGGTCGCAGAGACTTCGCAATCGCCCGACATCGTGGAGCACGACGACGATCGTGCGCGTCCGCTCCGCGCGCAATTCTTCGAGAAGCCCTCCGAGCTCCTCCTGCGCCGCCGGATCGAGTCCGGCGAGAGGCTCGTCGAGAAACAGCACCGATGTCTCCTGTGCGAGAGCGCGCGCGAGAAAAACCCGACGACGCTCCCCACCGGAGAGTTCATCGACCGGGCGCGAGGCTTGGGCCGCGAGCCCGAGCCGCTCGAGCCAATGCCCTGCGATGCTCCGATCCTTCGAGCTCCACCCCTGCCACGGTCGGCGGTAGGGAGCGCGTCCGAGGAGGACCATCTCGGAGACCGGGAGCGGGAATGCGAACTCGTTGCGCTGGGGGACCACCGCGACGCGGCGCGCGACCTCGCTCCGCGGGACCGAACGCGGATCGATATCGACGAGTCGCAGCGTCCCCTCGGCGGGGAGAAGCCCGCGCAGGCCGAGGAGGAGCGAGGTCTTCCCCCCGCCGTTCGGCCCGATCACTCCGAGGCACTCTCCGGCCGGGAGTTCGAGATCGAGCCCCGAAACGACGATGCGACTGCCGCGGCGAATGCTGAGTTCTCTGGCGACGATCCCGCTGTGTTCAGAAGAGCCCATCGCTCCCCCTCCCCCTGCCGCGTCGCAGGAGCACGAGGAAGAACGGCGCCCCGATGAACGCGGTGATGATCCCTACGGGAAGGGCCCGTCCTGGGATCGCAGAACGCGCGATCGTATCGCAGATCATCAGGAACGCCGCGCCGGCGAGGACCGCGGTCGGGATCAGTCGCCGGTGCGATGCTCCGTGCAGACGCCTCACGGTGTGCGGGACGATCAGGCCGACGAAACCGATCGGGCCGGCCGCCGCGACCAATGCCGCGGTGACGAGGCTCGCAGTGACGAGCGCCACCCAGCGGACCATGGCGGGGCGAATCCCGAGATCCGCCGCTTCCTCATCTCCGAGGGCGAGGAGATCGAGAGGGCGAGCGATCGCGAGCAAGGTCACCACGCCGAGGGCGAGGACCAGCGCGATCTCCGGCAGGATCGTCGTCGACGGGAAGCCCAAGTAACGCGTCGGTCCGAGGTCTCCCATCACCCAGGAGAGACCGACCGAGCGTTCCATATGACCGGAGACTTCGTAGAGAAGGAGGATCGCCGCCCCGAACGCGGCGTTCAACACCGCGCCGGTGAGGATCAGGGTCGCGGGGTCGCGGACCCGCGCCCACCGCGCGGCGCCGGCAAAGAGGAGGAGCGCACCGATCCCCCCGACGAATGCGGGGGGGCTGAGCGTGGCCGCCCCGGCCCACCACCACGGGGCGGAGAGCACGCCCACCGACGCCCCGCCGGAGATTCCGAGGATATAGGGATCCGCGAGCGGATTTCGGAGCACCGCCTGGAATGCGACGCCGCAGAGGGAGAGGGCGCCCCCGATCCCCGCAGCAAAGAAGAGGCGCTCGACCCGGAGAGCCCACCAATTCTGGAAGACCCTCGGATCTGCGGACCCTCGAAAGGACGCGATCACCTCTCCGATCGAGTACCCACCGCCGATGAAGGAGAGCGAGATGACGAGAATTGCGACGAGACCGGCGTAGATGGCGATCACAACCGCCCGAGACGGGGCTGCGACGCGTTCTGACCCGGAAGTCGTGGCCGTTCCCGGGCGATTTGACGCTCTTTCCGGCAGCGTCGTATTCTTCATTCGAGTGCCGACCTTCACATCGAGGGCGGGATGGCTTACCGCCACGGGGAGTGAGTCGCTAGATGGAAAAGAAAAAAGTCTTCTTCGTGCTCCTAGCCCTCGCCGGGTTCTTCATCTTCGCAGCCGGCGGGATCGCGGCGATCCTCGGGCCGAAGGGTGGAGCGGTCGGCACGCTGGTAGTACCACTTCTGCAAGGCCGCTTGATCGACACCGCGATCGCCCTCGTCTCCCTCGTATTCCTGGTTTGGGCGCTGATGCCGACCGGTCCCGGGGACCGCATCGGCCGCACCCAACTCTTGCAAGGGGTCGCACTCGGCTCGGCGCTCGTGGTCTGTGGTTGTGTCGCACTCTGCCTTCGCTTCGAAGGAGCGACCGATCCTCGTCTCCCCGGAGCTCTGGCCCTGGTCGCGACGCTACAGGCTTCGGTCGGCCTGCTCGCGGGTTTGTTTCTTCTCGTCCGGCGGGAGTCGCGCTCGAGCGGGATCACCCCGGTCCTCGCCAACGGAGGGCTGACCGCCCTCGTGGTCGTACTGACCGAAGGTCAGCACTTCTCCTAGCGAACGAAGGGGAGCATGGATTTCCAGTACTGCGATCGCTGCGGCGACATCTCGAGTTCGAATCACGGGTCCGGACACGATCATCTCTGCGCGAAGTGCGCGGGATCATCGGGCCAGCCGGCGGCTCCGAAGTCCGGACTGCAGCTCCTCGAGGACCCCGGGTTCGGTGGAGGGCCGGCATTCTCCCCCTCCGACGACCCACCGGACGACCTCGATCTCTTCTCGAGTAACACTCTGGCGATCCATCGCGACAAGCCGAAGAGCACGAAGCTGAGGCTCGTCGACGCCCGCGAGGGCTCCTCGGCCGAACGGAAACCGGGAAGTGCGGTCCTCGGAGTCACCCAACCGATCCGCGGGCCGCTCGAGCCGGCGGCGGCCGCTACGGACCGCTGGCGCGTCGACTGCCTCCATTGCGGCGGCAGCCTTTCGGTGCGCCCCGTCCCGAAGCGCAGCAAGCTCCGCTGCCCCCGCTGCCGCCTGATGATGGTCCTCGACCCGAGTGGCCAGGTGAACGCGATCGGATCATCGGCTCAACCGAAGTCGCCCCCAGCGATGACCGGCTCGACAGCGGCCCCACCGAACCCGATGTCGGTTCCGTCTCCGAGCCCGTTCCAAGTCGCACCACCGTCCACGCCGAAGCCGAACTTCGCCCCCGGCGGGCTCGACATGGCAGCGATGTCCATCGACAGAGTGTTCTCGGACTTTGGAGGCGGATCGACCGCAACCGCGGTGGCCCCGCCTCCGGCGACTGCTCCGGTGGCGGGAGGCAGTGGCCTCGACTTTGGGATCTCCCCCGATTTCGACGAGGGTCTGCTCCCAGAAACCACGGAAGAGCTCGCCTCGGCCTTGCTCGGAGAGCACCAGTACTCGTCGGGTGCGATGGCGCCGCCGACCCGGATCAGGACCCGCGCGGCCACCTCGGGCTCGACCGTGTCGACCTTCCGGTCCTTCTTCTGGATCACCCTGGCGCTGCTGCCGAGTCTCTGCGGAGTCCTGGCGGTACACGACGCGAGCGGTTCGCTGGGGGACGCGTTCCTCGGGGATCTCGGGATCACCGTGCGAGCGAACGCCGGAAACTTCCTCGACTGGTGCGCCAACCTCCTCGGCAGGTAACGCCGCCGAGAGCACTTGTCGCCCAGGACCCCTCTGCTACACTGCGCGGCCCGACGAAAACGGGGGCGATTAGCTCAGTTGGTAGAGCACTAGCTCGACAAGCTAGGGGTCACTGGTTCGAGCCCAGTACCGCCCATCACGACCCCCGTAGCCAAGCGAAGATGGCTCGGTTGCGGGGGTCAGGCATGTCCTGGGAGTCGCGCACGCTCGGGTGGTGCTCCGCCCGGTGCTCCCCCCAC
>JAQBGV010000043.1:0-2554 GCA_032128395.1 Planctomycetota bacterium
CCTCGATCTGCGGGCCGACAACCCGGGGGAGTGGATGTACCACTGCCACGTGAACGACCACCTGCTCGCGGGCATGATGACCAAGTTCACGATCCTCGATTGCGAGGGCGGCGACGATAACGACGACGAGTAGTGACCTCCACGGGTCACACCGATGATGCGGACCCGGGGGAGGGAGCGTTGCTTCCTCCCCCGGTTCTTGTCCCCGTCCAGACGCTCTTTCGCTCAGCTCGAACGCTCGCTCGAGCCACCCCACCCACTCGGCATCGAGTTCATCCGGCGGACCTCCGGTCATTCCTCCGGACCCGGGCCCCGACGAGGGCGGAGGCGCGGGCGAGGCGGATCGAGGTCATCTCCGGCGCCGGCTGGATCGGACCGAATTTCTCCAACCGTGCGACGAGGCGGTCGTACATTGTCCGGATCGCCGGGTCCTTCCCCGCAAAGTGGTCTTCGATCGACGGAGCGGGTGGCCTTGCGGGCCTTGCGGGCCTTGCGGGCATCGCGGACTTCTGGCGCGGACTCGGTACGGGCGGGAATGCACCACGGGGCTGATACCGACGGGCAGTCGCTCGGTCGCTCTTCGGTTCGCGCCCCCGATCACAGCACTCTCGGGAAGGCGGAATCGTGAGCACCTGCGACCGGATCTCATCGCCCCTCATCTTCGCGCTCGTCATCCTTCCGATCCTTCCCGTCCTCGGCGGAGTGCTCGAGGTCGTGCAGATCGATCCCACGAGCAACGCGCTCACCGCTCCGGTGAATGGATCGATCTCGGTGACCTTCGACCGGGCGATCGATCCCGCGACGATCGTTGCCTCGAGCTTCTGGGGGTTCGGTCGGTGGAGCGGGACGGTCTCCGGGACCTACTCGTTCACGAATGGGAACGAGACGGTGACGCTCACCCCGTCGACACCGTTCTCGGCGGGGGAGCAGGTGATGGTCATCCTCTCGAACGCGATCACCGCGGTGGACGGGTCGACGTTCGCGCCGGGAGCCTACTCCTGGCTCTTCTGGACCGCAGCGCAGCCGGCGACCCTCGATTTCACGAACATCGACACCTTCACGACGCGGACCACGCCCAGCGTCTCCGTGCGTTCGTACGGGGGGATCGGCACGGACCTCGACAACGACGGGCACCTGGACATCACGGTGGTCAACGAGGACACCGCGGACCTGCGCGTCTTCCTGAACGCGGCGGACGGGAGCGGGCTCTTCGATTCGATGGTCCTCCCGATCTCGTCGGTGGGCTTGCAGGCGAGCCCGAACGAGCCGGCGGACTTCAATCACGATGGGAACGCCGATATCTGCGTCTGCAACATCGCCAACGACACCGTCTCGATCCTGCTCGGCGATGGGGATGGCACCTTCGGGCCGCAGCAGCTGATCGTGGTCGGGGATGGACCGCGGGGGATCGCCACTCTCGACGTCGACGGCGATGGCGACATCGACATTGTGAACACCAACTACAACAGCGGGAACCTGTCGCTCCTGCTGAATGACGGAAATGGCGTCTTCGGCGCGCCGACCTTCTTCGATGGAGGAGGCTCCGGAGAGCGATCGCTCGCCACCGCGGACATGAACGAGGACGGGCGGCTCGATCTGATCATCGGCACCTACAACGGTGGGCAGCTGATCGTCCGTCTGTCGAACGGGGATGGCACGTTCACGCAGTCCGACATCGAGACCGGGATCACCGCCACTTGGATGCTCGCAGTGGCCGACCTGAACGGGGACGGGCACGTCGACGTGACGAGTGTCAATGCGACGCTGAACAACGGGTCGATCCACTTCGGCGCGGGGGACGGAACGATCACGTCCTCGGCCTTCTACCCCTGTGATCCGTTCCCCCTCGCGACCGACGTCGGCGACCTCGACGGGGATGGCGACCTCGACTGGATGACCTCGAGCTTCGCGGGGGACTGGTTCCTGTTCTTGAACGATGGATCGGGAGTCTTCACGTTTCAGGAGGAGTTCCTCGCCCCCATCGCTGCGTCCTGCGCGGTGATGATGGACATCGATACCGACGGCGACCTGGACCTCGCGCTGATCGACGAGATCCAAGACGTGGTGATCCTGCAGCAGAACGGAAACGTGATCGTCGAGGAATTCATCCGCGGCGATGCGAATCTCGATCTCTTGCTCGACGTGGCGGATGCGATCTCGTCCCTCGACTACCTGTTCGGTGGAGTGCCGGGGAACCCTTGCCCCAACGCTCTCGACTCGAACGACGACGGGGCGCTCGACATCTCCGACCCGGTGCACTTCCTCAGTTACCTCTTCGCGATGGGAACCCCCCCTCCGCCGCCTCACCCGGGCTGCGGACCGGACCCGACCGCCGGTGCACTCGATTGCCCGAGCTTCGTCGGCTGTCCCTGAGGCGGTGTTTTTCGAAGGGGCTTTCGGAAAGCCCCCTCTCACTCGCGGCGATGCCGCTCCCGATTCGCCTCCACGGCTCTCTTGATTCCCACCGGGCTCTGGCCACAATCGAGGTTCCGGCTCTCACCCTAGACACCGGGAGGCTGGACCGAACCGCCACTTCGGCCACGGAGGAAGGATC
>JAQBGV010000044.1:0-15827 GCA_032128395.1 Planctomycetota bacterium
ACACCTTCAAAAGTACGACGATGATGCGCAGGATGGAGACCAATCGCTCGTTGCGCGCCCGGAGGATCTCGATGGTCTGCAGCAGGCCCTCAACGGTCCTGTCCGAGGATGTGGGCAGCGAGACCACTCCCCCCCCGGCCGACCGCAACCACCCCCTCGCGGTCGACTCCGGAACCCCCAGTTCCATTGCTGTTCGAATACTCCCCGTTGCCTGAACGAGGTTCTTCAGGCGGTGATCATTCTTCTGCTGAACTCGAGCTGGATTGGTCACGCCCTGATGATACTGCTGCCCCCCAACGTCTCGCCCCCCCCGGTGTTGGAGGCGATCTGTCGAGCTGGTATCATTCGCGGGAACTCGCGGAAAAAGTCCAATAGGTGGTGAGAAGCAGCTCGGCGGTCCGGATCTGGAAGCGGGTCGAGGGGGACCGTTGGCGGAACATCGCCTCGCTCCCCGACCCGCGCCCCCGCTTCAGCCAGGGGGCGCGCTTCTCCGCGGATGGACGGTTCCTCGCGGTGGCAGGATCGGCGCGACTCCAACTCTTCGACATGGAGAGTGGAAAACGGCTCCACGAACTCGAGCTCGAGCCCCCCGAGCGCCAGAGCGGCCCTCTCCCGGTCGGCGTGGAGTTCTCCGCGGATGGGAAGCGGGTCCACACCATCGGTCATGCGTTCCGGACCTGGGACCGGCAGACCGGCGAGAAGCTCGAGGAGGTGCCGCTCGGCATCGATCACTCGAAGAAGGACCCTGCGTACTTCTACGGGACCGGGCTGTGGCGATCTCCCGATGGCGAACGGCTGGCGGTGAGGGTCGGCGACAAGCCGCTGCGGATCTATCGGATCCGGAGTTGACAGCGTCGGGACACGGCGCACAAAAACACAACCCCTCGCGAGCAGAGCTCGCGAGGGGTTGTTCCTAGCGTGCTCTACGCCTCAACTATCCGCGTCATTGTTGCAGCCCAGGCCATCGCCCGTGGTCGCGTCGATGTCGGCGGTCGGGAACGGCGCCAGCGGCGCCGGTCCGTCGAGGAACTGGTAGTTGAAGATGTAGATCGCGTCGGCGACTTCGATCGACGAGTCGTCGTTCGAATCGCACGCGTCATCGCAGAACGGGCTCGGACCGCCCTGGAAGAGGAAGTTCAACTCGAAGACGCCGTCGGCGATGTTGACGATGACGTCGTGGTTGCAATCGCCGCGGAGGAACGTGTTGAAGTTCACCACGGTCACGGAACCGTCGGAGGTCGAGGCGGCGGTGAAACCACCCGTCCCGTGAACGACGCCGTTGTTGATCGCGGGCGTGCCGATACCGTCGGTGAAGGCCAGGGCGCTCACGCCCACGCCGATCGCGTCCCAGGTCACCGTGACCACGTCGGTCGTCGATTGGCCCGCGGGGATCTGGTTGTCGAGCGGAGAGGAGGTATCCATGATGATGCCGATCACCAGCTCACCGCCACCGCTCGAGGAGTCGATGAAGTCGGCGCCGACGGTGTTCCCGACGCTGTTCACTTCTATGACCGCAGGAGAGTAGGTGAGCGCGATGGAAACTCCGTCCACCGGGCCCGCTCCAGCGCAGTTTTCCAACGTGATCGTCGAGTCGACCGTGGTTCCCAGAAGACCCTGCGTGCTGTCCGCGCTCAGGACCTCACATGTGACCTCCACGTCGCAGGGAATATTGACCGGCGGGATGCTTCCCCCTGCGACCACGATGACTATCGTGACCGGCACAGCACCCAGGGTCTCGCAGAAGTTGATCTGCGTGCTTGTGGTGCCGACGATCGTGTAGTCCACATCGAAGAGGTCGGTGTTGCCGGTCGGAGGCAGAGAGTTCACTCCGAACAGGTCGATCACGACCCCGCAGGCGGCCCCGTTCGGGAACAATTGCACGTTTGCAAATCCGAGGGCGGTACCGATCCCACCCGGGTCGTTCAGACCCGCAGCTGCCGGGTTGACCGCCGCGCCATCCACCTGGAGGATCGCGGGATCGGAGCACATCCCGAACGACCACCCTTGTACGACCGCCCCGTTCTGGCTGTCGAGGGATGCCGTCGTGCCGATCGCATCGCCCGGCGCACCCGACGCGAACGAACAAGTGAGGATGTAGTTAGGGTCTCCTCCCCCCGCGAAGGCAGTCGTCGCACAGAGGCACAACGCCAGGATCGCACTTCCCGTCACGAATCCACGCATGATCATCGTTCCTTTCACAGACCAACGGGGGAGTGCGACCCGCACCCCACCTCCCCAGATTCCTCGCATCTGAGTTCCCAACGGCGCACACCACCCGTTCGCCGATCCTCCTCGCAGTCGGCAGAACTTGGAGAACGCCCTCCGATCCGCCGGAGCGACTCAGGCCTGTCACCGCGAACGACGAACGGACGTCATTCGAAATCACGGGCACCTGTGTCCAGGGGCACTATGTCGGGGATCGGCCGATTTCAGACCCGGGACCGTCTCCAGGTCCCGCTTGCCCAACCTCCTCGAACCGCCCCACTAAGTCGACGCCGCCACACCTCGGGCGAAACGCCGCACACCTCGGGCGAAAAGATAGCGCTCGAACTCCATCGGTCGTGGCGGATCGGATCTGTCCGACGCCGGAGAAGTCCGGCACTCGACAATCGCGTATTTCGACTTCCACCTCGTCGAGGGGACACCCGTGGGCGTCCTCTTGTAGACCCGATAGAGCCCAGAGATGCCGCAATGTTAGTGGATGCAGACCGGAAAGCCAAGAGCCTGTTGGTCTTTCTCCGGCTACGTGCCCGATCTGGCGGGAGATCACCGGTTGCGGTCGTCGCGGTCCGGACCGGGAAAGTCGCCCGCATGTCGTCGGGGGGCGGAAAGGTCGCTGGTGGCGCCCCCCTGGTCCGAGGAAGGGGAAATGGCGGTCACTGCACAGTGGGGGAATGAGATCGGGCGAGGTGCCCATCGATGCGACGACTGGCGATACGGGGAAACGCAACGCGGGGAGCAGAGTCGAGGACGATCAGCTCGGCGGGTCTTCCAGATCAGGAAGAAACCCGGCCGCGCCGGCGAATGTCTGGCCCATCCGGAAAGGAGTGAGGAGTGAGGAGCAAACCAGGCCTGACGATTCTTTTGCGCCGGTCGCGACCGGGAAATATATCTGCTTCATCCGAGGCCTCCACGGTATTCGGCCCCCCCCTCGGGGGGTCCACCGACCCGGGAGTACGTATTGACCACAGTCTCAATAGATCACTCGATCGTGATCCAGATCACCGCACTTTGAAGATCGACACTCCACCTTGGCGCGCCGACATCTCGTGTCAGAAGTTGTTGGAGACTCAATCCTTCAGGCAGCGATGGTAGCACTGCGGGGCGGGCAGTGTCTACCCTTTGGACTAACTTTCATGGCATTTGTAATGTCTTCTGGGCATCAGCAGCATGGATATACACCGACGAGATGACATGAGTCATGAATGGTCGGCGATCGGGTCGACCGAACCGTCTGATGCGCGCACTTCTGGGCGCTCACTTCTGGCGAGCGAGAAACTCGATCAGGTCGCGGATCTCCGATGGCTCGAGGGCGAAGTGGACCTGTGGCATCGCGCTCGGTTCCCCTGGCGAGGTCGAGTATCCCTCCGAGATCTTCGCGCTCGGGAGGATGATCGACTCGAGGAGATCGGAGCGGCTGCGTGCGGCGCCGATCGAAGAGAGGTCGGGACCCGCGACCCCGCCATCGCCCTCCGCGATGTGGCAGCGGCTGCACTGGGCGACCGGGTGGTCGCGGAAGAGGTGTCGCCCTCGGGCAGCGTCTCCCCCCTCGAGCGCGACGATATACGGGGCGATTTCGTCCCCCTCGGGGAGGGCAGCGCGCCACGCTTCGACCAAGCGGACCAGCGCATCGCTGCCGCGGGTCTCCGCCGCGACGATCGTGTCGAGGGCGAGGGCCGGAGCGAGGTTTCCTGCGGTGAAACGATCGAGCAGTGCCGCCAGCAGTTCGTCGGCGCGGGGGTCCTCGAGACGACCGAGCGAGGCGATCGTCCCCTGGCGCTCCTCGAGGGCCCCTACTTCGAGGGCGGTGGCGATGCCGATGAAGCGGGCCTCGGGATCGGGGCAGAGTTCACGCGCACGCACTCGGAGCGCCGGAGATTCGCTCGCGAGCGCACCCGCGAGCGCGGCGTCGCGAACCGTGGCGTCCTCTGCCGCGAGCTGATCGAGTGCGACGAGCCGGGAATCCACGGACTCGTCGGAATCGACGAGGATCGAACGATTCAACTCGACCGGGAGGTGGACACGGTACTGCCCGGCGAGCCGGCGGGCATCGGCTCCCACCGATCCGGTGGCGAGGACCGCCAGCGCGGGGAGCTGCGCTGCGAGCACCGGTTGCAGGCTCTCCAGATCGCGGACGCCACCCTCCACCCATCGCACTTCTCCCTGCACCCGCTCCCGCAGCGCCGGCTCGGTCCACTCGGCGAGCGCAGCGAGTGCCTCGCGGCGCGCGAGCACGGGGAGGCCAGGGTCGGCCGCGAGAGAGAGGAGCGAAGACGCCCGTTCCGCTCCACCCTCGTCGAGCGCGGCGGCGATCACCCTTCTTAGGAGTGGGAGGTTCCCTTCGGAATCGGGGCCGCTTCCGATCGGGCGCTCCCAGGTTCCATCGGGTCGCTGCCAGCCGATCTGGAGGTGATCGAGGCCGGTGCCCTCGATGTGGCGCGCATCGATGCGCACCTTTTCCCCCGCCACCAGGTGAATCGGCGCAGACACCTGCCCGGGCTGTTCATCCCACACCGCACGAGCGACCCACCCATCGACGCGGGCGACCAGCGCCAGGCTCTTCGGATCGCCTTCGCGTGAGACGAAGAGCACCGATTGGTCATCGCTCGAGATTGCGAACCGGTATTCGCCACTCACGGGGGCCTCGATCGTGCCCTGGAGACGACAGGCGTAGCGATCGCCGAGATCGCCCCCGGTGTCGGCGACATCGAGCCGTGCGGTCTGGGTCGCCTCGCCAGCGTAGATCTCGGGGGCGGTGGGGTCGAGTTTCGCCGGATCCGCGCTCTCGGGAAGAGCGAAGAGCTCGCGCGTCAGCCGAACGCGCGTTCGTGGGGGCGTGTCATCGAGGGTCCGCCCGGAGCGGAGCCGCGGAGCGAGATCTGCGAGAGCGGCGCGCGCTCCAGCGATCGGCACGTCGTAGATCGCTCGGGCGCACTCGATGACGAGGCTCTCGTCGGCATCTCCGAGGAATTGGGCGATCCGCGGATCCTCGAAGCGGCGAAGAGTGAGCAGTGCGACGCGACGGACCGCGGCGCTCGGATCGTCGGAGAGCGCGAGAACTCGATCCACATCGCCGATCCGGAAGAGGGCGAAGGAGACGGCGTGGCGCAGGACGACATCGCGGTCGTCGTTGGCGCGAGCGCACGCGACGAGCGGCGCGATCGCGGTGGCATCGCCGATCTTTCCGAGGGCATTCGCGGCGAACGCACGCACTCGAAGGCTCGGATCGACGAGGCGAGCGATGAGCGCGTCGAGCGAAGCACCATCGCCCAGGTCCCCGAGCACCTGACAGGTCTGCGCGCGCACGTGCGGGTCTCCGTCGTCGATCAAGTCTCGGAGCGTCTCCCATCCGCGATCGGTGAGGCTCGGAATCCGCCCGATCTGGCCGAGTCCCCAGATCGCGTGGAGGCGGGGGATCGTCCGCGGTTGACGGGTCGCCATCGCGATGAAGACCGCCTCACCCTGGACCCCCCGCCGGACGAGCTCCCATTGGGTTCGCAGGCGCACCCGCTGGTCGACGTGGGCGAGGTGAATCGCGAGTTCGACCGTCGGTAGATTTGCGAACCCTTGCCGAAAGATGCGAGCGACGTCGAACGCGGTCTGCGAATCGATCGCGCGGGGATCCTCGACCGTGTAGATGCGCCCCTCGCCGTTCTGCACCCAACCGTTCCCCCAGTCGGCGATGTAGACCCGGCCGTCGATCCCGAAGTCGACGTCGGTGCACAGCACCTTGTCCGCGAACGGGTGCTCATCGACCATGCGAAAGCCGGCGCCGTCCTCCTCGACCGCAAAGCTCAGGACTGCCGAGTGCGACGCGCCGCCGCGGAAGTCGCAGATGAAGAAGTGGTGGTCGTAGCGACCGGGGAGCCCCCAACCCGGGTAGTGGGCGAATCCCGATGGCCCGCTGGTGATGTGCGCGACCGGCGGCAGCGCCCAGGCGGGTTGCGCGTCGTGGCGAAGCCACCAGATCCCCTCCTGGTTCCACGGCCCGCGGCGGTTCGCGTCTTCGAGGGTCTGGTACTCCATCTGCCAACCGGTCTCGCCGCCGTCGACGATCTGCACCAAACGCGCCTTGTCGCCGCCGTCGGAGTTGTTGTCGACGGTGAACAGGTTGCCGTAGGCGTCGAAGGCGAGCTCCTGCGGGTTCCTCAACCCGTGGTGGACGATCTCGAGGTTGGAACCGTCCGGCTCGCAGCGGAAGACCGCCCCCGAGTTCGGCGAGTGGAACAGCTGGCCATCGGGGAGCTCGATATGGTACCCGCGGTCTCCGATCGACCAGTAGAGGCGCCCGTCGGGCCCGAACACGAGCCCGTGCATGTCGTGTCCGCGCAGCGCGGTGCGGATTCCGTACCCGGTCGAGAGCACGGTCTTCTCATCGGCATGACCATCGTCGTCGCGATCCCGGAGCAGATAGACGCTCGGGATGTTGGTGAAGTAGATCGCACCATCGCGGGCGAGCAATCCAGCGGCGGTACCGTCGAGCGGATCGCGATACCCAGCGGAGAAGATGATCGACGTGTCGGCGACGCCGTTGCCGTCGGTGTCTTCGAGCCGGCGGATCCTGTCCTCGAATTCGCGGTAGTAGTCCATCCCCCCCGCGCGGCGATCCTTCCACTTCTCGTACATCGCGAGCCGATCCTCGATCGTCTGCAGCGCGAGGTCGTCGAGCAGCCAGAAACTCGAAGAGCGGTTGTCCTCGATTCCTCGCTCCTGCCGGAAGGTCTCGGCGACGAAGAGGCGTCCCGCCTCGTCGATACAGAATGCGACCGGGTCGGTCACCAGTGGTTCGGCGGCGTAGATCCGCTTCACCAGCCCCTCGGGGATGACCACCGCATCGAAGGCACGGACCGCAGCTTCGGGCCACGGGAGCGGCGGAGGGCCGTCACCGTCGGCTGCGACGAGGCGCGAGGCGAACGCGCCGACCGCGAGCACGGTGGCAAGGGTCACGGCGAGGACCGGAGAGGTGAGCCTCCACGATCGGGTGAATCCGACGATCATTCCATCCTCCGCTCTGGCGTCTCGATGCGGGAATGTAGCGCGCATCGTTCCCGCCCGTCGAGCCCATCGATCACAAGGGGACACAGACCCCGCTAGAACGGTCGAGCCTCCGCAGCACCACGGTCCCGATCTCGTCAGGATGCCGGCTCACCGATCGACCGGAGAGGGTCCCCGGATAGGAGTCCCCCTCCGGTCCCATCCCACTCCGCATCGTACGCTTCCAGAGACTCTGTAGAGATCGGGAGCCGGGGCGGATGTCGACGAGTACTGAGAGAGAACGCCAGCTCCGCTGCGAGATCTGCGGCGGAACCCAACCTCCCGATCGGACCGCGGCCAGCGAGGGGTGGACCGAGTGCCGTTTCTGCGGCGGCATTTCGACGATACCCGGCGCGGGCATCTCCATCACCGAAGCCCCCGGTCAGCGCGTCGCCGAGATCGCACGTCCCGGAGTGATCGAGATCGTCGTGCGGGCCGGCGCTCTCGGTGACGCAGCCACTCCGGTTCTCCTGCTGATCGTGTTCGACATGTTCGCGGGACGAATCGTCGCGGGAATTCGTACTGGACACCCGTTCTCTGCTCTCGCCGTCGGTGTACCCCTCTATCTCGCAGCTCTCATCTTCGCGACGAGGAAGTTTCGCGCAGCGCGGCGCGAGCAGCACCTCAGGATCGGCGATGACGGCTCCCTGACCCTCCACCATCAGATCGGTGGACGCCGCATCGATCGATTGCGCACTCGACTCCCACTGCTCCGCGCCCGCAAGGAGCGAGAGTTGGAACACCCGCAACTCGTTCTCTCGCGCGATGAGCGAGACCTCGGTCGACTCTACTTCGAGTCGGCAATGGATCTCGACTGGGTCATGCCCCGCCTCTATTCGGCGACGAAGGCGACACGGCGCGTCGAACTCGCCGACCGACTGCGCTGCGACGGTTGCGGTGGGTTCATCGGAACGAGGGACCGCCTGCGCCACGAAGGGACCCTCGAGTGTCCGCACTGCCGGACCGGTCTCGTCTACACCCGCGGGGGGTTGCACCTCGGACCGCTCGAGTTGCGAGTCGCACCCGCCATCGAGGAAGCCTGCGACGCCAGCGCGTGGCCTCAGCGCGAGTCGGTCCCCGAGGAGCGTTTCCGTTTCGCCCCTGAGCCCCTTCGTCCGCGGCACGGCATCGGGATGGTGTTCGCCGCGGGGCTCGTCGCACTCCTCCTCTGGCCCATCCCGTGGCTGATCGGGATGACCGCCTCGTTTCCGATCGGTGCCCTGGCCGTCGTCGCGCTGATCCTCGTGATCCTCGGCACGCTCGTGAAGTCGATCCTCGATGATCGCCTCGTCCACCTGGAGCTCGAGGTGCGCACCGAGGGGATCGAGGTCTCGCGCCGGATCCTCGGCCGACGCCTAGCGCGGGTACGTTTTCCACTCGCGCGCCTGGTCGGCGTCGACGCCAGTCTCGCCCCGGGCAGGATCCTCCTGAAACTTCGGGGAGCGACTCGCGAACTCGAACTCGGCCTCCCGATCCGCGGGGACGAGACCACCGCATCGGTTCGCAAGCTCCTCGCGAGCCTGCGTTCCAGCGCGGATCGCATCGGTCGCGGATTCGCGAGTCCCGATGCGGGAGCGTCGGTCGAGCCCGACTGCGCCCCCTCGACGATCAACACCCCGTAGACGTCACCAGGCAGGTCACCGGATCCCCATCCGTGTCTTCCGCGCACCCCCCGAACGGGGCCGGCGGCGCAGGGGACGGCGGAGTGAAGAGATAGCCGAGCAAGTAGATCGGATCTGCGATGTTCACGGTGCTGTCGTCGTTCACGTCCGCAGACTCATCGCAGTCGAGAGTGATCCCGGGGCCGAAGAGAAAATTGAGCGCATGGACCGCGTCGGCGATATTCACCGAACCGTCCGAGTTGATGTCGGCACGTTGGAAGAGCGGTCCCGCTCCAACGGTGGCACAGGTGTCGTACCGGGCCACTCCCTCTGCGGCGCTGCCATCGACCGCCGAGAACAACCCGCCGACGAACAGCCCGGAAGGAAGTCCCCCGGGCGCGCTGTGAGCCGCGAGCGCGCGCACGTCGGAGTCGGCGCCACCCGCGAGCGGGGCGAAAGAGAGCCCATCCCACGAGGCGATGTGGTTCGCCGTGACTCCGCCGATCGTCGTGAACGCTCCCCCGACGACCAACTGGGGGGTGCCGGAGATGTCCACGACATCCATCGTCCATGGGTTCGAGTTCGCGCCGCCGATGTCGAGGAACCCGACCCCATCCCAGGTGGCGATTCGATCGATCGGAATCCCCCCCGC
This sequence comes from Planctomycetota bacterium, assembly GCA_032128395.1. Taxonomy (GTDB): domain Bacteria; phylum Planctomycetota; class UBA8108; order UBA1146; family UBA1146; genus JAQBGV01. Next base: position 9,508 of record JAQBGV010000044.1, read on the forward strand.
CACAGTGAAGTCGCCACCGGCCACCAACCCGCCGGCGAAGCTCTCGAGAGCCCATACGGCATTGTTCATCCCTCCGAGGAGCGAAGTGAACGCGACACCGTCCCACCGTGCGACGTGCTGTGTCCCTATCCCCCCGGCGGAGAAGAAGAATCCGCCGACGTAGAGCGCGGTTCCCGAACCGTCGTCGTGCGTCGCGAGCGAGTAGACGTCACCGGTGATCCCCGTCCCGAGGGGGCTCCATGTCGAGCCGTTCCAGCGCGCGATCCCATCGATGGAATTTCCGCCGGCGCTGATGAAGGTCCCCGCCGCGTAGAGTTGGCTCCCGAACTCCTCGAACGAAGTGACGATCACCCCTTCCATCCCGCCGCCGAGATCGTCCCACGTCGCCCCGTCGTAGGCCGCGACCAGTCCGATGAAGACCCCGGGGGTACCGAAGAACTGGCCGCCGACGAACAGCCGCGGTCCGCTGCCGTCGTTGTGCACCTTCAGCGCGCGCACCGGTCCGAAGTCGATGACGCCGTTGCCGACCGCACTCCAGGTCGTTCCATCCCACTTCGCCAAGTTGCTGGTGACGGCGACCCCACCGACCGCCGTGAACGACCCTCCGACGTAGAGCGCGGGGCCGGTGCCATCGTTGTAGGTCTCGACGGCGAACACCGGCCCGTTGGGACCGGGCGCTGCGAAACTGGTGTCCCATGCAGGGGTGCACTGGGCATCCGAGTCGGTGGGCGCCCAGCAGAAGAGACCGAGGAGGGCGATCGTCCTGAGGCCCGCAAGCACGGGGAGAGGGGCGTGCAGCATGAAGATCCTCGATCCGGTGAAGTGAGGGCGCGGGTCCCGGGTGTTCCGAAGTGAGCCAGCGATGGTAATCCCGACACCGGGGCAGGCCAAGTCGCTTCTACGCAGATGTCGAACCCGCGACGCGGAGCTCACACACCGAGGAGAGGTTTCGCGATCGCCGCTCTTCCCGCAGCATCCCGTCGCATGCCCAGTCCAGGCGCCCTCTTCGACGCGCGCGTCCGCTATTCACCACCGCGCAGGCGACGATAGAGGTCGATCTCTTCCTCGGTGGGCTGCGCAGGAACGGTGATCCGGACGTGCACAATGTGATCACCGGAGCGGATGCCCTGACCCCTCAGGCGGAGGGCGGCGCCGGCGACGGTGCGGGGAGGGACCCGGAGCGACGCGCACCCCTTGAGCGTCTCCACTTCCACTGCGCCACCGAGCACGGCGAGGGGTGCCGCCACGTCCAGATCGGCATGGATGTCGTCCCCCTTGCGACGGAAAATCGGGTCGGGTTTCACCACCAGATGCAGGAGGAGATTCCCCGCGGGACCGCCCCGCGTACCGGCGGCGCCTTGCCCACGCAAGCGCAGGGTCGCCCCGTCCAGTGTCCCTTCGGGCACGGTCACGGTGATCCGGCGCCGTCCCCGCTCCACGCCACTGCCGGAGCAGCGCGGGCAGACTGCGCTCGGATCCAGACCCGATCCGCCGCAGTCGGGACAGTCGGCGGTGATCGAGAAGAACTGACCGCGCCCGGGGGCTTGGCGCGTCACCTGCCCGTGGCCGCCGCAGGCGGGGCAGCCGGACGTCTGTTCGCCCAGCGTCCCCGATCCCCCGCAGGCGGAACAGGGTGACGAACCATCGATCGACATCTGCACCTTCCCGCCGCGTGCGGCGGTGCGAAAGTCGATCTCGAGCGTCGCCTCGAGGTCGTGTCCGCGCTTCGCTACCGGCCGCCTGGCGTGGAACTCTCGGCCGAAGAGCGAGCCGAAGAGGTCGGGATGCCGGTTGAGGATCTCCTCGACGGAGACCCCCCCGGTATCGAAGTCGAAGGGCATCCCGCCACCGTGCGCTCCCCCTACCGCCGGCTGGTCGTATTCCTTCCGTTTCTCGGGATCGGTGAGGATCTCGTAGGCGAGCGAGACCTCCTTGAACTTCTCTTCCGCCCCCTTGTCTCCGGGATTCTTGTCCGGATGGTATCGAAGCGCGAGCTTGCGATAGGCGCTCTTGATCTCCTCCGTCGGTGAGTCTTTCTTCACCCCGAGGATGGCGTAGAGATCCCTATCCATCGACCGCCTCGATGACGATCTCGAGAACACCGTCGCGAAAAAGGATGTGCGCACTCGTCGGCCGCCAGGGCGCCGGGACCGGCAGGACGCAAACGCGCACCGTGCGCCGCTCGAGGGCACGCACGACCAGCACTTCCTCGCGCACTTCGACGTCCAGATCGGGTTCGAGGACCTCCCCGAGAACGACGTGCCAGCGCAGGGAATCCTGCACCAGCTCCCAGACGCTGGGGACCCGGCCGGCCCCTCCCTCGGCGAGGAACTCCCACCGTCGGCGCAAGCGCTCGATCTCGTGTGCAATTCGCTCGCTGTCCATCGGCGCGCTGCCCATCCTACCTCTCCGCCCGAAGACTCAAAGTCACCCCTCGCAGTCCGACGAAAGAGCTTCAGCGCGAATAGTGTTGTTTGACCTTCGCGATGAATTGTGGGTCCGTCATCTTGTCTGCAGTTTCGATCAGGATGTCCGGTCGCGGCTTCTGTTTCGATTTCTCGAGGTGCTTCTTCAGCTCATTCTTCGCCTCACCTGGACCCGTGATCAAGATCGAGGACGCGCCGCGGACCACCATCGACACTCTCTCGTAGAACTGATCCAGAGACTGATCGAACTTCCGATCCCTAGTCTCCTCCGAGATGTGTCGTGGCCCTTTTGGTGCGTGCGAAGTCGAACCCCCAGAGGTGCTCGCAGACTTCTCGATGTTCGACAGGATAGTCTCGGAGCTCGTTTCTTTCGCCGAATAGCGAACCACCAGAGCTCTCCTGTGATCCACCCACACGCCTACTTCGGTACTCATTTGAATGTTCCTCCTGAGGATCTCCGGCTCGTCCTTGAAATCCAACGAAGTCATCTGCAGACCATTATCTCCACTCGTCTCCACGTTGTGAATCGGTTGTGGATCGCCAAGTCTGCAGCCCTGCGGTCTCGTCTGAAAAATCCATCGGACGCCTCCTGCACACTGCCCGCCTCGGGCAGCGGGAGGGGACCGTCGAGGTGTGCTCGAACACCAGGACTCCGACCGCGACGAGAGCAGCCCATCCCAAGGCATCCGGCCGAATCGGCGCCGCCCCACCGCCGATTTCGGCGGCCGATTCGGGCGAACGCTGGCACTCCCCGAACCCTCTTGGTATCACACGAAGCATCCACGGTGTCCCCGTAGCTCAGTTGGATAGAGCGTCGGATTCCTAATCCGAAGGCCACAGGTTCAAATCCTGTCGGGGATGCTTTTTCTCTCGCCGATTCCTAGCGCTAGAGAGTCCGGCGTCCGATGGGGATCGTCACGTCGATCACGGAGTGTACAAACATCCAGCGTAGCGTGATCCTATGTCGATGTCGGTATCGATGCCGCGAGGGAGCCGACGAGCCGAGAGCTCTCCATCAACGGAGAGTCTGTGGGTTCCGTCAAGGTCGAGCATAGCACACCGAGTTCGCGATCTTCTTCGCGGATGAGACGGCCGGAGTCGGCGTCGACACGGAGACCCCGCAAGGAGGGCCTCGACGCTCCGTTCGGATCCGCGGCATTTCACTCTTCGTCGGAAAACCCGGAGCGGGCAAAGCCGTACCGTTCGACTCGCCCCTGCTTGTCGAAATAGACGATGACAAGGTCAGCGCGACGATCGCTCGTAGAATTGTCGAAGGTCGCCTGAAAGGCAGAGATCGCCAGGCCGCTCCCCCGCTGCAGTTCGTAGCGATAGACGAACGCGCTTCCATCCATCCGCAGCTCGATCTTGCTAGGCGGCCCGATCGTCTCGAGGACTTCACCCTTGGTCTCGAGCGTGGGCAGCGCTTCCAGGTCTTCTTGGGTCAGGCGATTGCCGATGAACTCTCGACGAATGGTGCACCCGCTGAGCACGACGGCGACGACCATGATTGCGAGTGCCCCAGCCCGGGCCGTGATCGAAATCGGCGCTCGCGAGATCATTCGGGTGCCCTGGTCACGCCGACGGCCTGCAGCACGCGCTCTCGATCGAAGAGGAGCACAAGTCGGTCCTCGTCGGAGTAGACCCGCTCATACGTGTAGCTGAGATTGCCGAGCAGTTCGGCGACGACCTGCGTGACATCGATCAGCCTCAACGCTCCGGAGGGCCCGATCACCATCTGGAAGGTCTTCCGTTCGGCGTGAGCGTAGACGAACAGGGTTCCATCGGTGTGCGAGTGGACCTCGAGAGGGGAACCGAGCGCACGAAGGGCGTCGGGCATGGTCGTCCGCCCGGGCTCGAGCGCATCGATCTCGGCCGGGTCCAGGAACCGCTCGCTCGAACTGTCCGCAAGGGTGAAACAGCCGGAGAGTGCGAGCATCGGGAGGAGCAACCGCGCGATGGTCCTCAAAGGTCGTCCGTCCCCGGCGTCCACCCCACTCCGAGAACGACGCCGGCCGGATCGAACAGCACCGTGAGGCGGTCCGAGCGCTGGTCCGTCTTGACGCGATTGTAGAAGATGAGGAGGAGCACGAAGCGCTCGGTCTGGGTGCGCTGATAGACGTACAGCTCGTCGAACAACGCCGGGTCAAGTTTGACCGTGAGCTCTTCGCCCTCGAAGCGTGCGAGGAGACGCTCGGTGAGGCCCGTCACATCGACCCGTTCGATCGCCAGGGGTGCGCCCAGCAATTCGAGCACCTCGGCACGGGTCGTCCGACCGACCTGGATCTGTGCGACGACGTCCCGCTCGATCGGATTGCCCTGGTAGTCCGTGCTGAAGACCACGCAGCCGGGGAGGAGCCAAACAAGAAGCGCGATCGCACTCGCGCCTCTTCGAGTGGCTCGTCGCAAGTCTTCCATGATCACCTTTTCTGCCCGAAGGGGCGATTGCTGGTCGGTAGTCTCGTCGAGTGCCGCGACGCGCGAAAGGCTGTCTTCCGAGGTTCGGAGGGCTCAGAATACGCATCGGCGGTGAATTCGCACCTGAAAGAAGGTGCCTGGACAGAGATGGGGAGAAGTGCAGATGCTCCTTCCGGTGGAGAGACGAGGTGAGTCATGAGCAGCAACGGAGCGCTCATCGGATTGGTCACGCTGTCGCTCGGAGCGACCGCCTACGTCGCATTTTCGATGTCGACCGCTACGGAAGAGCGGGCGGACCTCCGCTCCGTCTCGGAAAGCCCTGCCGCAGACGATGGGACGGCGCAGGCCATCGCTGGGCTCCGCAGCGAGATCACGCAGCTCGGTGAGCAGCTGGATCGACGCCTCGCTGCGATCGAGCAACAGCTCGCCACTCGGGAGGCTCTGTCGATCGGCGGCGCGGGTGGCATCGGCAGCGCTAGCGCGATGGAGGAGAACACCGAAGCGCTCGCCGCAAGGGTCGCCGAGAGCGTGCAGGGACAGATGGAGGCCCAGCTCGAGCGCCTGGCCTCGCGCCAGCGGAACCGCAACATGGGGGGGGAGTGGAAGGCTCCCATCGACGAATTGGCGGTGGAGCTCGACCTCACGGATGCGCAGAGCGAAACCGCCATGGCGATCTTCGACGACGCGCGCGATGACGTCTACGCCCTCCTGACTACTGAGCGCTCGGATGGAGGCAACTTGCTCGACGACCTCGCAACGAAGATCCGAAGCGGAGAACAGGACGCGCTGCCGAAGTTCATCGGGCGCATCTTTTCCGATCACGTCCCGAACAGCGATCAGACCTACCTGGCCAGGATGATCGCATTGTCCGAAGAGGTGCGGAGCAACCTCTCCCCGCATCTGTCCGAGGCGCAGATGAAGAGGATGCGGGATCTCAACGTGGCCGTCCTCGAGGTCGAGACCGGTTACGACCCCGTGGGCGATTACATCCGATCCAAGACTCCCTACGTACGTCCACATATTTGATTCCCAGGGAGGGGCGCTGCGGCAATCGATCGAGTTCCACACCTCGTGCTCGCAGCCGCTGAATGCCGGCGACGAGTTCGGCAGCATCCGGGTGCTGAGCGCCACGCACTAGAGAACCGTCCCAGACCGGCTCGAGTTGGAGCCTCCCGTTCCGGTCGCCGGAGGGGAGGCTCTTCCTCCTACAGTATTGGCGGAATTAGTTTCGCCCCGACTTGTCTGACCGACCGGTCGGTAAGTTGGGTAAGTTGTTCAGCCATCGCAATAAATTGTGATTCTGCTCACTTTTTTGTTGCAATGCTGCTGCAATCCGGGCGAAAATCACCTCGGTCCCCCCAGCGGGCGGAGGCGAGCGCCTTCGCCAGCAGCCGCTGTGCCCCAATCGCCCTGAGGAACTTGAAATGACGCTGAGCCGAAGTCTCTTGCTGCCGTCCCCCATCGCCCGCGGCCTCGCCG
>JAQBGV010000045.1:0-2549 GCA_032128395.1 Planctomycetota bacterium
GTTGTAACCTGCGATTAGTCCTGATGGCGTCCACGCCAAATTTTTGAAAGCTGATAAATTCCAAAAATAAATTTCCAATTCTGTTTTGCTGTCCACCTCTGAGCGGCCGGGGCGACGACCTTCCACTCCCCGCGGATCCGCCCCCCATCGCGGGGGTCGCCTCGGAACTCGGCGACTTGTTCGGAGACTTGGAAATCGGCGGCGTACTCCGTCGCGATGCGGGGGGGAAACGGCAGCTGGAACTGTCGGTCGCGCGAGATCTTCTGATCCCCACCCTCGCCCTCTACTGGTCTCCCGCCGGCAGCCATGACGAATCCGGCCTTGGGTCTGGAGCGATTCTCATCGGAACCGTCTGGGGCCCGGGGATCCGGCGCTACCCTCTGCCCACCGCGGTCAGCGGGGATGGGGAACTCGTCCTTTTCTCGATCGCGCGCGGTGAGGTCATCGACACCGCGAAGATCCCCTGGAAGGGTGAGTAGTGACAGTCCACTACCACGGGGTCCACTGGAACCGGCAGAAGAAGATCTACGACCGGACCCTCGTCGCGGGCCTCTTGCTCGTCATCGGAGCGTTCGCCCTCGTGACGGCTGCGCTCCGACCAGAACTCACCGCGGAGACGTTGATGATCCGCGGCACCGCGATCTCTGCGCTGATCCTGCTCCACTTCTTGCTCGCGATCGGCCCCCTCGCGCGTCTCGACCGCCGGTTCATCCCCCTCCTCTACAACCGGCGGCATCTCGGAGTCACGATCTTCCTGCTCGGGCTGATCCACACATCCCTCGCGATCCTCCAGTTCCACGCATTTGGCGACGTGAACCCGCTGGTCAGCGTGTTCACCGCGTACTCGGGGGACTACGCGCTGATCTCCGATCTCTCCCGAATCTCGCATCTGCCGTTCGAACCGTTCGGGGCGCTCGCCCTCACGATCCTGTTCCTTTTGGCGGCGACGAGTCACGACTTCTGGCTCAGGAACCTCGGGGCATCGGTCTGGAAGCTTCTCCACATCTCGGTCTACGTCGCCTACGGTTCCATTCTGCTCCACGTCGCGTTCGGGGTCCTGCAGTCGGAGCGGAGTTCGTGGCCCCCCGCTCTGCTCGGGGCGGCCTTTCTGGTGATCACTGGGCTCCATGTCGCAGCGCAGCGGCAGGAAGCGCGGGTCGACCGGGTCGTCACGCCCCTCCTCGAAGATGGCTACGTTCGGATCTGTTCGGTCGATGAGATCCCCGACGGCGGAGGGAAGGCGCTCCGAGCAGGTGAGGAGCGGATCGCGGTCTTTCGGGACGGCGACAAGATCCACACCCTCTCGAACACTTGTCGCCACCAGGGAGGGCCGATCGGCGAGGGGCGCATCCTCGATGGATGCATCACGTGCCCCTGGCACGGGTGGCAGTACACCCCTGGAACGGGGAAGAGTCCGCCTCCGTTCGAGGAGGTCATCGCGACGTATCCCACGCGGGTCGTGGACGGCTCGGTGTTCGTGCTCCCGGTGCAGAACGAACTGGGCAGCGAATGCCCCGGTGCGATGATCGGAGGATCCGCATGAGCGACGAGTTCTACGTCGGATATCTCCCCACGGCCCCGGTCGGACTCGCGCGACGGGTCCGACGAGCAGTGATCGGCGCCGCCCTCCTCGCAGGGTTGGCGGCAGCCTCCCTCGCGGCATCGCAAGTGGCGCGCGCCCCCGGCCTGTTCGAATTCGGCACGTACCGCGACTTCGAGGGGATCCTCTTCGAGACGCCGCTCCCGATGCTGCGCATGACCGCCGAAGGCTCCGACGGGCGCCTCCTCCTAGTGGGGTTCGGAAAGGCCGGGCTCCCGGATTTCGCCCGCGGTCACCACGGCCAGAGAGTCCGGTTCCGCGGTTCGCTCGTCGTGCAAGGAAAGCTCTCGATGATCGAGATGAACGATCCGGAGTCGTTCGAGGTCCTCGATCCCTCCCCCTCCCGTCCCGGCGAGCGAGCACAGGTCCTCGGCGCAGTGACCCTCACCGGAGAGCTGGTGGACACGAAGTGCTACTTCGGCGTGATGCGCCCGGCGACGGGAAAGGTCCACCGGGCGTGCGCCATCCGCTGCCTCTCGGGCGGGGTCCCTCCGGGGCTCCTCGTGCGCGACGGAACCGGCGGGGCCACCGTGTTCCTCCTCGCCGGAGGGGAAGGCGAACCGCTCCAATTCGACCTCGAGTGGGCCGCGCTCGAGGTGACCGCGACCGGGTCGCTCGAGCTCCACGGCGAGCTTCCGGTGGTGCGCGTCCAGCGCCTCGAGCTCGAGCGATAGCCCGAATCAGCGATGAGCCTGCCGGAGCGAATTCAGGAAGAGACACCCCGCCGCCGGCGGATCCCCCGACTGCGAACACTCCTGCTCATCTACCTCGTCCTGCTCGGGGCGAGCCATGCGGTGCGCGTGATCTCCCCCTACCGACCGAAGATCCGTCCCGACCAGGAAGTGGTCGTGCTGGGAACGATCGGAGCACCGGAGTCCCCGACCGAGGTCCAGATCGCGGTCACCGACACTCGTCACGCCGACCCCAGCGCCCCGACCGTCGTCGTCAT
>JAQBGV010000046.1:0-82652 GCA_032128395.1 Planctomycetota bacterium
GGCAGTTTGGGGCCTCGTGGGGTCCGAGGCCGCAAGCAGCCTGCGCGCCGAAGAAGGATGAGCGAGGTCTGAGCGTGAGGGGGGGAGGAAGCGTTGGAGCCGAGGGCTAGACGCGTAGACGCGCTGACTGGGCGGGGGCGACGGAGCGGTGATGATCCGACACACGGTTCGACTCGCACATGTCGCGAGACGGATCACATGTATGCGATGGGATATCGGTGCGTGCGACGAGGGTAGCGGACTCGAGAATCATCCGGGACACGCGAGCCGCCCCCGGGCCGCAGCTCTCCAGATCGCGGAGGGAACCCATTACCCCGGATCCTTCGAAGGGGACATCATCGCAGGGAGAATGGCTGGCGTCATCATGGGCCGCGAGCTCCCCGGCCAGAGGAGCGACTTCGAGAGGCTCGACTCGACCATCGCAAGGGCAGTGCACCGACACTGGGACGTCCGATGGGCCGACCGGTACCCGATTACCAACCGACAGGGCGACGTGACCATCGCCCCCGAGGCAGATCGTGAGATCTCCGGGTGGGAGGAGCGATAGCGCCGCGAGCGCCACGAGCGCGAGTGAACTCCCGGCCCGCTCCGCAAACCGGAGCGAGGTACCGCAGGGGCGCACTCTGACCATTCTGATTTACTCCTTCGCGGCGTGGCAGCTTCGCAGCGACAGCAAACTCGCTGGTAATTCACGTGACGATTTCGACGCTAGCACAGGGCTAGTCCCGATGCAATCTGTGGCTCCCCGGATGTATCGGCGGGGCGAGGGAGGAACTTGATCTCGCTCACGAGATCGTTCGACCGAAGGGTTGTGCCGGGTACCCGGACGCAGCGACGGTGTTCTTTCCGCGGGAGGGCACGAGGTTTCCTGGCCCGGATGTGTAGTACGGATGGAGCACCACGGCGGGTCCCTACTCGAGGCACTCGACCTCCTACGGGAGTGAGGAGCACCGAGCGAAACGGAGTGCTCGGCTCGGGTTCAGAATCGAATGGGAAGAGCCCAGGACCTCGTCATTCCGGGGCGCGGAACCGGTTCTCCTGGCGACAGACCTCCGCAGGCCTCAGAATTCGCCACTTCGGGATAGTGGACGGGCAGTCTCGAGGCCGCGGGGCTCCGCCGCGGAAAACCCGGGTCGCCCGTTGTGTCACTCGGTGTGGAGGCTCTCCCATGCGCTCGATCCTGATCACCGGTGGCTGCGGTTTCATCGGCTCGAACTTCGTTCGCGCCGTCCGTACGGCTCTCCCCTCGGTGCGACTCGTGAATTTCGACAAGCTGACGTACGCGGGCAATCTCATGAATCTCGCCGACCTCGACGCGGGGAGCGACACCGACGAGAAGCTCCGATTCGTGCGGGGTGACATTCTGGATGCGTCGCTGCTCGACGCTCTCTTTGCCGAAGAAGACTTCGACACCGTCGTCCACTTCGCGGCCGAGACCCACGTCGACCGCAGCATCCTCGAGCCCGGGGGGTTCGTCCGGACCAATGTGCTCGGCACTCAGACCCTCACCGATGCGGCCCGCAGGCACTGGACCGGCGGGAAGGGGAAGTGTCGGGATGGAGTTCGATTCCTCCAGGTGAGCACCGACGAAGTGTTCGGATCGCTCGGCGAGACCGGCCGCTTCGACGAGAACACCCCCTACGATCCCCGTTCTCCCTACTCGGCGAGCAAGGCGGCGGCGGACCACCTGGTCCGAGCCGCGCACCACACCTACGGACTGCCGACCCTGATCACCCACTGCTCGAACAACTACGGCCCCTACCAGTTCCCCGAGAAGTTGGTCCCGCTGGTGATCCGGAACGCCCGCGAGGGCCGTGAGATCCCCGTCTACGGTGACGGTCGCAACGTCCGCGACTGGCTCTTCGTCACCGACCACTGCACGGCGATCCTCGAGGTACTTGCGCGGGGAGCGATCGGTGGGACCTATTGCGTCGGCGGAAACTGTGAGAGGCAGAACCTCGAGGTGGTCGAGACGATCTGCGATCTGGTCGACGAGTTCGCTGCTCCCGGCGCGCGACCGCGCCGCGATCTGATCACTTTCGTCCCGGACCGACCGGGGCACGACCGCCGGTACGCCATCGACACCGAGAAGATCTCCACGGAGCTGGGGTGGAGCCCCACGGTCGATTTCGACGAGGGGATCCGCCGGACCGTCGAGTGGTACTTCGCAAACGATGAGTGGGTCGAGGCGATCGCTGACGGCAGCTATCGCAAGTTCTGCGGTCGTCTCTCCGGGAACTGCTCGTGATGCGCAAACGATCCCAGGTGATGGTGATCGGGAGCGCGGGGATGTTCGGGTCGGAGCTGATCCGACGCCTCCCCGACTCCGTCGAAGTGCTAGCCTTCGATCACGCTCGACTCGACATCACCGATCGAGGCTCGCTCGATCGGGCCATAGCCAAGTTGCAGCCGGAGTGGATCATCAACGCCGCGGCCTACACCGACGTCGATCGAGCCGAGTCCAAGTCCGCGCTCGCGTTCGCGGTGAACGGCACCGCGGTCGGTGATCTCGCCTGCGCGGCCAGCGCAAACGGCGCGAAGCTGATCCACATCTCGACCGACTACGTCTTCTCCGGGGAGCAGTGCGACCCCTACTCCGAAGATGACCCGACCGCCCCGATCAACGTCTACGGTGCCTCGAAGCTCGCAGGCGAACGGGCCATCGCGGAGAGCGGCCTCGAGTCGGCGTGGATCCTTCGTACCAGCTGGCTCTACGGACCCCGCGGGGCGTGTTTTCCGCGGACGATCGCCCGTCTCGCGGTCGAACGCGAGGAGCTGACGGTGGTCGATGACCAGCGCGGAGCTCCGACTCTCACCAGCGACCTCGCGGATGCGCTGATCGCACTCGTCAGATTCGACGGAGCCCCCGCGGGAGACCCCGGGATCTACCATGTCGCTGGCCGCGGCGAGTGCACTTGGTACGATTTCGCCGTCGCGATCGTCGAGGAGTTGCGAGCGCGCGGGGCCCCGGTGACCGTGCGAGAGATCCGCCCGGTCCCCACCTCCGCCTCTCCTCGGCCCGCTCGTCGCCCCAGCTGCTCGACCCTGTCGCTCGACAAGTTGGTGGGGGTACTCGGGGGACGAGGGATCCCTCGGCCGTGGCGAACGGCATACGCGAGTGCTCTGGCTGATGACGGGGCGATGGTCGGCAGTCGCGAAGAGCGCGTGCGGGGAGAGCGGGCATGAGTGGAAATCTCGACAGCGGGGTTCGCAAGGGGATCGTTCTCGCCGGGGGGGCGGGATCGCGTCTCTATCCGTTGACGCGCGTCGCGAGCAAGCAGCTCCAGCCCGTCTACGACAAGCCGATGATCTACTACCCACTCTCGACCCTGATGGTCGCGGGGATCCGCGAGATCCTGCTGATCTCGACCCCCGAGGACATCCCGCGTTTCGAGTCGCTCCTCGGCGACGGGGCGCAGTGGGGGATCTCGATCGAGTACGCGGAGCAGCCGGAGCCGCACGGGATCGCGCAGGCATTCCTCATCGGCGAGCGATTCATCGCCGGCGAACCCGTCTGCCTGATCCTCGGCGACAATCTCTTCTACGGGAAACTGGGTCTCGACAAGATCCTCGCCGACTTCGACCACGGGGCGCGCATCTTCGCATTTCCCGTCACCGATCCCGAGCGGTATGGGGTGGTCGAGTTCGATGCGAGCGGGAAGGCGATCGGGATCGAGGAAAAACCGACGGAGCCGCGCAGTCACTACGCCGTGCCCGGGATCTACATCTACGACGAGCAAGTGGTCGAGCGGACGAGAGCGCTGACACCGTCGGCGCGCGGCGAACTCGAGATCACCGACCTCAACCTCGCCTACCTCGCGCGCGAGGAGCTGTTCGTCGAGCGAGTCGGTCGGGGCGTCGCCTGGCTCGACACCGGCACCCACGTCAGTCTGCTCGAGGCGAGCCAGTTCATAGGTACTCTCGAGGCGCGGCAGGGGCTCAAGATCGCGTGCCTCGAGGAGGTCGCGTACCACGCGGGATACATCGATCACACCCAGCTCGGTGAGTTGGTCGCGGGCTTTCCTGCTTCTCCGTATCGAGAGTACCTCGAGCGTCTCCTCGCGGGGGACCTGCGATGAAGGTGACCGAGACCGGGATCCCGGAAGTGCTGATCATCGAACCGAAGGTGTTCGGGGACGAGCGGGGGTACTTCTTCGAGAGCTTCCAGCGGCGGACCTTCGAACAGGCGACCGGGCTGACCCCGGAGTTCGTCCAGGACAACCACTCGTGCTCGGCGCGAGGGGTCCTCCGAGGCCTCCACTACCAGATCGGACGCGAAGCGCAGGCGAAGTTGATCCGAGTGACGCACGGCGAGGTCTTCGATGTCGCCGTCGATGTTCGCCGCGGTTCGCCGACCTTCGGGCGCTGGGTCGGGGCCAGGCTCTCGGCGAAGAACCACTTGCAGATATGGGTCCCCGCCGGGTTCGCCCACGGTTTTCTCAACCTCACGGACGAGACCGAAGTGCTGTACAAGTCGACCGGCTTCTACGATCCGGCGAACGAGCGCGTGATCCGCTACGACGACCCGGCGATCGGGATTCAGTGGCCGTTCGATGGCGCGCCGATCCTCTCCGAAAGGGATGCGCGGGCGCCGCTCCTCGCCGAGGCGGAGGCGTACGCCACCTCGGAGGCGTAGGTGATCTCAGCGCGCTTCCGCGAGGGTGGAGTTCGGCATCCAACCCGTTCGTTCCGCTGGATAGATGAAGTCGCGACCGGAAAGGATCCCGTCGCAGATCACATCGAGTCCGGCGCTTCGACCGGACTGCAGTAGGTCGAGCCCGTCGAGACGGAGACGAAAGGGTGGGTCGCCCTGGATCGGTTCGAAGAACTCGAGCGGAATCATGCGGCGGAAGAAGAAGTGGTAGGCGTACCGCCGCGCGCGATCTCGCCCCTCGGGGGAGAGCGGGGAGAGTGGGAGCCGCGCGAGCAGCTCGGCGTACTCGGTCGCGCTCGATGCATCGAGGGTGATCCCCTTCTGCCGCACCCAGGCCTCTCCGGCCACGATCACGGGGAGGCCGCGGGCGACCAGCTCCACTCCGGTCTTGGTCCCGTAGATCAGGGCGGCGTTGCATCGATCGAGGAGGGCGTAGGTGCTGATCGGGCTCCCCGGAGGCACGACGAACACGTTCGCAGGGAGTTGCGGGAATTCGCGGGAGAGCTCATCGACCACCCGCTGGCGCGAGGGAATCGTCCCTCGGATCTCCGCCGGATGGACCCGGATCACCAGCTGGAGGTCGGGTCGCTCCCCGAAGGCGCGCACGGTCGTGAAGAGCCAGTCCCGCATACTCTCGAACGCGCTCGCGGGGTAGTGGAGCTGCGCATCCCAGATCACATTGGTCAGGAGTCCGATCACGGGGAGGTCCGGACGCAAGCCGATCGTGCCCGCGATGTGCTGCCACTCCTCGCGCGGGCTCTCGTGGAACCAGATCCAGTCCTGCGTCCCCTGTCGCCGACTCTCCAGGTATTCCATCAACTCGGTCTCGTGGCGGGGGGTCCAAGACATCTGCTCCCAACTCGACGTGGGTTCCGAGAGCATGGTGTGGTGGTAGGAGTCGTCGTGACTGAAGATGAAGGCGTGCTTGCGGTACGCCGGGTTCCAGCTGACCACCCGGACCCCCCGCGCCCGCGCGACCGAAGCGATGACCCCCTGCGGCACGTAGATCGCGTGGTGCAGGACGACGCACGAATAGTCGTTCTCATCGAGGAGTCGGGCGGCGGCGCGAGCGGTCAGGAGCGCCGCCTCGAGGTACCGGCGAAGGATCGCCTCTCCGCTCGGCTCTCCTTCGAGATCGCCGCGGGCGAAGAACCGGAGCGCCCCGGCGACGGCGTGCTCGCCCACGGAGATTTCGCCGTCGCGAAACGCGGGGATCTGTTCCCGAGGCACCGTGCGCGCGAGCTCGGCGCACTCCATTCGATCGGCGTCGGTGAGGTGCGCACTGTAACGATGGACCGCGATCCGCAGGCCTTCGAAGAACTGCAACGCGGTTCCAGAGCATCCGCGACAGAGTTCCGATCGCGGACCTCGCTCGGCGAACCGTTCCGCGCTCGAGAAGTGGCGAAGCTCGCAGATCTGGCAAGCGGGGAGCACGGAATCGCAGAGCAGTGCATCCACTCGGGCACCCCGCAGGGACAGGGCGACCGCGAGGACGCTGTCGAGGGTGGCGCCGGCCCAGTATCCCCCGAGACTGGTGGCGAGGAGGACGCGCGGGGGACCGGAGCCCGGGGGAGTCGCCTGGGCCGCCCGTACCGTCTCGTGCCAGCGGGGGAGATCCGCGCCGAGTAACCGCGACCAGTCGGGATACGCGACCGTCTTCCGGCGGAACCACCGCACGCAGCGCCTCAGGAGGCGGCTTCTCTTCAGTCTTTCCCGCAAGGTCTTCTACTTCCGGGCGCAACGGAGCAAATGGACGCCGAGCGTGGCGAATCGGGTCGCAGGGGCGACGCGCCCGGCAGCTCGGAGGGGAGTACACAGTGCCACCGAATGCGCCAAGTTTCGAGTGACAAAGTGCTTGACGCACCGGGGGAACCCCGGGTCTAGTGAGGCGCGTACGGCGCTTTTCACAGGTCGGGCCGCCCTAGCTAGACCTACTCTCGCGCTCTCACGACACGGTCCATCATCGGCGAGTATCGGTGGAGTCTGGGCCGAAACGCTCCGCAGCGTACTGCGTCGCTGAAAAGCACTGCGTCGCTGAGAAGAACGGCGTCGCCGAGAAGAGCGGCGTCGCCGAGAAAAATCGCGGCGCTCTTCGGTCCCGACAGATGCGAACACGGTGAGGACGGCTGTGCATCTCTTCCGCCTCGACGATCGGATCGCCGTCGTGACCGGGGGGTGTGGTCAGCTGGGGTCGATCTGGGTCGGCGCTCTGCTCGAGGCAGGCGCCCGAGTGGCCGCTCTCGATCTTCCCGGCGTCGAACCCTCCCCGGCTCTCGTCGATCTCTTCGAGCGCCATCCCGACCGATGTCGGCTCCTCGCCGCCGATGTGACCGAGCGCGCATCCCTCGAGAAGGCCCGTGACGCGGTCGAGGCGGAGTTCGGACCGGTGTCCGTCCTCGTGAACAATGCCGGGATCGACCAGCCACCGAGCGGCCGGGTCGCCAGCTGCCTCCTCGAAGAGATTCCCGAGGAGGTCTGCGGGCAGATCCTCCACGTGAATCTGGTCGGGCTCTTCCTGACCACGCAGGTGTTCCTCCCTTCCCTCAGGCGAGCGGGCGAGGCTTCGATCATCAACCTCGGATCGCTCTACGGCGAAGTGTCTCCCGATCCGCGCTTCTACACCCACCTTCCCGTCGATCCGCCGTTCCTCAAGCCGCCGATGTACGGCGCCTCGAAGGCGGGTGTCGCGGCGCTGACCCGGTACCTCGCGGCTCACCTCGCGCCCGAAGGAATTCGGGTAAACTCGCTCGTCCCCGGAGGAGTCTTGGCGAATCAGGACGACGAATTCCGCCGGAAGTTCTGTGACCGGGTCCCCCTCGGTCGGATGGCCACGGCAGAGGATCTCGAGGGGCCGCTGCTCTTCCTCGCGAGCCGCGCGTCCAGCTACATGACGGGACAGAGCTTGCTCGTGGATGGAGGCTACACCGCATGGTGAAGACGATCGGCAACTGGATCGACAACGGCGAGGTCGACGCCGCGACCGGGCGATGGGTCGACAAGTTCGATCCGGCCACGGGAGAGGTCCAGAGCCGACTCGCTCGCTCGGATCGCGATGACGTCGCTCGAGCGGTGGCCGCGGCGGAGCGTGCCTTCGACGGCTGGTCCCGGACCACACCGGTCGCGCGCGGCGAGATTCTTCGCCGGGTCGCCCAGGGGATGGAACGCCATCGCGAAGAGATCGCCAGCACGGTGGCCCGGGAGACCGGGAAGTCGTTTCGCGACGCGCTCGGCGAGACCGGGGCAGCCATCGAAATGGGTTACTTCGTCGCGGGGGAAGGCCGACGCTTCTACGGAAAGACGACGACCAGCGCGACCCCGGGGAAGTTCGCTCTGGTCCGCCGGCAACCGGTCGGTTGCGCGGCTCTCATCATCGCCGCCAACACGCCGATCGCGAACGTCGCGTGGAAGGCGTTTCCTGCGCTGCTCTGCGGGAACACGGCGGTGATGAAGGCCTCCGAGGACACGCCCGAGACCGCCCTGCTCTTCGCCCGGATCTGCCGCGAATCGAACGTACCGGACGGCGTGTTCAATGTGGTCCAGGGTCTCGGCGAAGAGGCCGGGGCCCCACTGGTCGAGCACTCTTCGATCGATCTCGTCAGCTTCACCGGCTCATGTGCCGTGGGGCGGTGGATCGCGGAGACCGCGGGGAAGCGACTCGCCAAGGTGTGCACCGAGCTCGGTGGCAAGAACCCCCTGGTCGTCTGCGACGATGCGGGTCTCGACCGCGCGGTCGAAGGGGCGGTCCTCGGGGCCTTCTCGAACGCGGGTCAGCGGTGCGCTTCGGCGAGCCGCATCGTCGTCTTCGAGAAGATCTACGACTCGTTCCTCGAGCGCTTCGTGGCGGCGAGTTCTCGGCTTCGACTCGGACCCTCCGACGACGATGATCTCGGCCCTGTCATCAACGAACCGCAGCTCACGGGCATGTTGCGTGCGGTCGAGAACGCAGTGGCCGAGGGAGCGCAGATCGCTCTGGGGGGCGGGCGCCTCGACGACCCGCAGCGCGCGAGCGGCTATTACATGTCGCCGACCATCCTCACCGGCGTGAACCCCGAGGCCAAGATCTCGCGCGAGGAATTGTTCGGTCCGATCACCTGCGTGTACCGGGTGCGGGGGTTCGAGGAGGCTCTGCAGCTCTGCAACGACTCCCCGTTCGGGCTCACGTCCGCGATCTACACACAAGATGTCGATCGTGCCCTCGTGTTCATCGAGCGGAGTCGCGCCGGGGTCGCGGTCGTGAACGGCTCCACGTACGGGAGTGAGCCTCACCTGCCCTTCGGAGGGTTGCGGAGTTCCGGCAATGGCACGCGCGAGGCGGGCAGCGAGGCCCTCGACGTGTACTCGGAGCTGCAGACGGTCTACATCAACTCCGATTTCGATCGCGCGCGGAAGTAGTTGAGAACGACCACCATGATGGGGCGACTGAGCCGACTAGGCTGGGGAGAGTGGGGGGTGCTGTGGCGAGATCGCTGAAGATCAACGAGTCCATGATCGACGATTCCAGTGCGTGCTACGTGATCGCGGAGGTCGGTCACAACCACCAGGGTGACCTCGAGCAGGCCATCGAGCTGCTCAAGGCCGCCAAGCTCGCCGGCGCGGACGCCGTCAAGCTGCAGAAGCGGGACAACCGGTCCCTCTTCACCGCCGAGCAGTTCGCGAAACCCTACGACAACCCGAACAGCTTCGGGCTGACGTACGGCGAGCACCGAGAATTCCTCGAGTTCGGGAAGAACGAGTACGAAGCGCTGATCGAATACGCGCGGGAGATCGGAATCGATTTCTTCGCGACCGCTTTCGACATCCCCAGCGCGAACTTCCTGGCGGAACTCCACATGCCCGCCTACAAGATCGCCTCCGGAGACATCCGCAACACTCCGCTCCTCGCGCATGTCGCCCGGATCGGGCGACCGATGATCATCAGCACCGGCGCCGCGACGATGGAAGACGTCCGCCGCGCCCTCGACACCGTGCTCGAGATCAACCCGAACGTCGCGCTCCTCCAGTGCACCGCGGGCTACCCGGCGCGCTTCGAGGAGCTCGACCTGAACGTGATCCGGACCTACCGCGATCGGTTCCCGAACACGGTGGTCGGACTCTCCGCCCACGACAACGGGATCGCGATGGCGGTCGCGGCCTACGTCGTCGGAGCCCGGATCGTCGAGAAACACTTCACCCTCAATCGGGCGAACAAGGGGACCGACCACGCCTTCAGCCTCGAGCCACTCGGCATGCAGAAGATGGTCCGCGACTTGAGGCGCACGCGCGTCGCCCTCGGCGATGGAGAGAAGAAGATCCACCCGTCGGAAGCGCCCGCTGTCACGAAGATGGGCAAGCAGATCGTCGCGGCCGGCCCCCTCGAGGAAGGCCTCCTCCTCGACCCATCGCACATCGCGATTCGCAGTCCCGGGGGGGGCGAGCACCCCTATGAGTACTCGAACATCGTCGGCAAGCGGCTCGTGCGCTCGCTGAACCGGGACGAGCCGATCCGACGGTCCGACGTCCAGGGATGAGTGCACCGACCGTCGTCGCACTGATCCCCGCTCGCAGCGGCTCGAAGCGCGTCCCCGACAAGAACACGCGTACCCTCGGTGGGCACCCTCTCATCTCCCGGACGATCGCGGCCGCGATCGCGAGCGAGGTGTTCGCCGCAGTCGTGGTCTCGACCGACTCTCCCGCGATCGCCGCGGTCGCGAAGCACTACGGGGCCGAAGTTCCCTTTCTCCGCCCCGAGATGCTCGCCGCCGACCACTCCCCCGACATCGAGTGGGTCGAACACGCGCTTCGCGAGCTGGCGGCGCACGGGAGGAGCTACGACGCCTATTCGATTCTCCGACCCACCAGTCCGTTTCGCAGCGCCCGGACGATCAAGCGTGCCTGGCGGCTCTTCGGCGAGGACCCATCCCTCGATTCGCTCCGCGCGGTCGAGAAGTGCACACAGCACCCCGGGAAGATGTGGGTGATCCGCAACGACCGACTGCTGCCGCTGCTCCCGTTCGGTCCTGAGGAGCAGCCGTGGCACAGTAGCGCGACCCAGTCGCTCCCCGCCGTTTTCGTCCAGAACGCGAGCCTCGAGATGTCCTGGTGCCGCGTCGCTCTCGATCGACACACCATCGCCGGCGAAGTGATCCTTCCCTTCCTCACCGAACAGTGGGAGGGTTTTGACATCAACGACCCCGAGGACTTCGAGCGCGCCGAGCGCCTCGTCGCCGAGGGTCGCATTGAACTCCCGAGACTCGAGTGCGCTCCACCTGAGGAAATGACCCACGGATGACCGTTCTCGAACTGACCTTCGCGCCGCGACGTGTCTTCGAACGCGTGCTCGCCTGCGATCCGAGCATCGATCGAACCCGCGCCTTCGCCGCGCTCGCACGGCTGAATACGCTCTCGATGATCAAAGAGGCCGGCTCCGGCCACATCGGGAGCAGCTTCAGCAGCCTCGAATTGGTCACGTGGATCCACC
Source organism: Planctomycetota bacterium (assembly GCA_032128395.1). Classification (GTDB taxonomy): domain Bacteria; phylum Planctomycetota; class UBA8108; order UBA1146; family UBA1146; genus JAQBGV01. Next base: position 11,112 of record JAQBGV010000046.1, read on the forward strand.
TGGAGGGGCTCCGGCGGCAGTCCCCGCCCGAGCGGGGATTCGAAGACATCTACTTCTCCTCGAAGGGGCACGACGCGCCGGCGCTCTACGCAGTGCTGATCGGGCTCGGGCTTCTCGAGGAAAAGCTCCTGCATCGACTGCGTCGGCTCGGCGGGCTCCCCGGTCACCCCGACGTGAACACCCCTCACATCTTGACCAACACCGGTTCGCTGGGGATGGGGATCTCGAAGGCGCGCGGGATGATCCTCGCCGATCGCCTCCAGTCGAAGGACACTCGCGCGTTCGTGCTCACCGGCGACGGGGAACTCCAGGAGGGTCAATTCTGGGAGTCGTTGCAACCCACGGTGAACCGCGGACTCCACGAGCTGACCGTGGTGATCGATCACAACAAGATGCAGTCCGACACGTGGGTGGAGCGGGTGAGCGACCTCGGGGATCTCGAAGGCAAGCTCCGAGCGTTCGGTTGGCGCGTCTCGCGGGTACCCGGTCACGACCTCGAGGCGATCGATGCGGTTCTTGGGCGACCGGGGACTCCCGGCGATGCTCCTCACATGGTGATCGCGGACACCGTCAAGGGTTCGGGGGTCTCCTTCATGGAGTCGGTCGCCTTCGAGCGGGACGTGAAATTCTACCCGTTCCACAGCGGCGCCCCGAGCCAGGAGCACTACCTCGAAGCCGCGGACGAGCTCGTGTCGTCGATCCGCTGCGCGCTCCTCGCGCTCGGAATCGAAGCCATCGAATTCGACACCGCCCCACTCCCGACCGCGCCTTCCTCGACCGCGTCCCCTCCTCCCGCGACGGCGCCCCAGAGGCTGGTCGCAGCCTACGGTCGCGCGCTCGTCGAGCAGGCCGAGCGGCGCCCCGACCTGGTCGCCCTCGACGCCGATCTGGTCCTCGACACCGGCCTTACGTCCTTCTCGCAGAAGTTTCCCGAGCGATTCTTCGAGTGCGGGATCGCCGAGATGGACATGGTCTCCCAGGCGGGAGGGATGGCCCTCCGCGGACTGCTGCCGGTCGTCCACTCGTTCGCATGTTTCCTCAGCACTCGACCGAACGAGCAGATCTACACCAACGCCACCGAGAGGACGAAGATCATCTACGTCGGCTCGCTGGCCGGACTGCTCCCCGGCGGCCCCGGGCACTCCCATCAATCGGTGCGCGATGTCTCCGCCCTCGGAGGAGTTCCGGGGCTCTGCCTGGTCCAACCCGCGACCGAGTCCGAGACCGCCGCACTCCTCGACTACTGTGTGCACGGGACCGACCGCAGCTCGTACCTGCGGCTGGTGAGCATCCCTTGCGACGTCCCGTTCGAGCTCCCCGACGACCACCGAGTCGTTCCGGGTCGTGGGACCACCGTGCACCAGGGTTCCGACGCGGTGCTGATCGCCGCGGGTCCGGTGATGTTGAGCGAGGCGTATCGAGCGGCGGAGCTGCTCGAGGAGCAGGGGCTCGGTCTCCGCGTGGTGAATCTCCCCTGGCTGAATCAAGTAGACCTCGAGTGGCTCATCGGTACTCTCGCGGGGTGCGACTTGCTCTTCACGCTCGATGACCAGTATCTCGCGGGGGGCCAGGGCGCGATGCTCGCGGCGGCGATCGCCGGGCAGAGTCGGTGGACCGGCACGGTGGTTCCTCTCGGAGTCCGAGAGATTCCCCGCTGCGGCACCAATCGGGAAGTGCTCGCCGCGCACGGTCTCGATGCGGAGAGCCTCTGCCGCACCGTCCTCGGTGCGCTCGAGCGGGCGTGACCGCGAAAGTGGCGAGGTTCTCCGAGATGGAGCACGGCCTTCCCGATCTGGAGCCGGTGCCGATTCGTTCCCTCCTCGAGCGCTATTCCGCCATCCTTCTCGACGCCTACGGGGTGATCGTCGATCACGCCGGAGCACTCCCCGGAAGCCAGGCCTTCATCCGTCACCTCACCGAGAGCGGGCGGCCGTTCGCGGTGGTGACGAACGACATGACCCGCAGCCCTGCGGAGTGGGAGTCGTTCCTCGGGGAGCACGGGATGGAGATCCCGCGCGATCGGATCGTGACCTCGGGGTTGCTCCTCGAAGAGTACTTCGCAACCAACCAGCTCCGCGGCGCGCCCACCCTGGTGGTCGGCTCCCCCGCGGTCGAGGGTCACGTGGCCCGGGCCGGGGCCTCGGTCGTCTCCCCGGACACCGACCAGCCGATCGCCGTCGTGGTCGTGGGGAGCAGTCGGGGCTTCCCGCTCCTCGATGTGCTCGAGGCCACCCTGTCGACGCTCTATCGGCACTTCGACCGAGGGGATCGGGTCCACCTCCTGCTGCCGAATCCCGACCTGGTCTATCCCGCGGGGGGAGGAAACTTCGGCTTCGCGAGCGGGGCGCTCGCCACGCTCCTCGAGGAAGCGCTGCAGCGTCGCTACCCAGGTCGCGATGATCTGGGCTTCGTCCGCCTCGGGAAGCCGCACCCGCCGATCTTCGAGTGCGCGATGCGCATCGTGGGGAGCGGGCCGACGCTGATGATCGGGGACCAGCTCGAGACCGACATCGCGGGGGCGCAGAACTGCGGACTCGACTCGGCGTTGATCGTCACCGGGGTGACCCGTTGGACTCGGCAGACCGGCTCGCGCGCGATCCGACCCACGTACTTGCTCACCGGTCTCGAACCCTGAGCGCCCGCCGTCAGGAGATGACTTCGGTGCGCCACTCGAACAGCGGGCGCACGGCTCCCTTCAAGCTCCGATAGCATCCGCGCGCGGAAGTGACCCCGAAGGGGGCCTCGTGGACGTCGAAGCCGAGCGCCTTCTCGATCACCACGTGCCGCTTGAGCTTCCCGCTCACCGGACTGGTCAGACTCACCGAGACCTCGATGGGGCCCGGATTGAAGAAGTGCGGGGGGATCTGAAGCACGGAGATGTAACGACCGGTGGACTTCGGTCGCTGCATGTATTCCGCTTCGGTGTACACCGCAGTGAACAGGAGGATCTCCTCCTTCGAGTAGAACCGCGCCACGGGGAGGATCGACTGGCCTCCCTCGAGGACCTCGTAGTCGAACTCGATGCAAATGGGGTGTTCGACGCTGGCGCTCGAGAGCTCGCGCCCCTCCAGGTCGATGAGGCTCACCGAGTGGAACTTGGCCGCCGGACTCTCGACGAGTTTTCCGCCGGCTCCGATCCGCGGTTCTTCGGTCCCCGGTGATGTCTCTTCTGCTTCGACGTCCTCCAGACGGCTGCGCCCTCTTCGGCCGGAGAGTGCCTCGCGCGCCCGCGCCGTGTACGCACTCACGACCTCCTTCGCATCGCCGTCCATGACGAGTCGGCCGGACTCGAGCCAGAGCGCGCGCTGGCAGAAGCGCACCACCGAACTCAGGTCGTGGGAGACGAACAGGACGGTGCGCCGGTGCTCCATCATCCCCTCGACTCGAGCGAGACACTTCTCCTGGAACGCCATATCGCCGACGGCCAGCACCTCGTCGAGCAGCAGGATGTCCGGATCGAGATGCGCGGCCACGCTGAACGCGAGGCGCATCCTCATCCCGCTCGAATAGTGTTTCACTCGCATGTCGATGAAGCGGGGATCGATCCCGGAGAACTCGATGATCTCTGGGAGGCGATCGGTCGTCTCTCGCTTGGTCAACCCGTGGATGCTCGCGTTCACATAGACGTTCTCTCGCCCGGAGAGCGCGCTGTTGAACCCGGTTCCGACCTCGAGGAGCGACGTGAGCCGCCCGCGAAGGATCGCCTCCCCGCGCGTGGGATACACGATCCGCGACAGCAGCTTGAGGAGGGTGCTCTTGCCCGCACCGTTGCTCCCGATGATCGCGACTCGCTCCCCTCGTTCCACGGAGAACGAGATTCCATCGAGCGCCAGGAAGCGAGGGACCGGTTCCGAGCCGCGACCTCGCACCAGTCGGCCGAGCGCCCGCAGGGCCCGCCCGCGACGCTTCTTCGCACCGACGGAGTCGAGTCGGTATTCCTTCGTCAGGTCGCGGCATCGGATCGCGACTTCGCGGGGGACCGCGGGATCGGTTGGTTCCGTCATATCCGGTCCGCCAACGTTCGTTCAGTCCGCTGGAAGGAGAGCAATCCGATCACCAAGACCAATCCCGTGAATCCGACCGAGTAGAACCACGACCCCCAGTCGAATTCGAACCCTGCGAAGAGCGAGGCCCGCACCGCGAGCAGGCTCCCCCCCATCGGATTCGCGAGGTACACGAACTTGAAGTCGGCGGGGATCATGTCGAGGGAGTAGATCACCGGCGAGGTCCAGAATCCGACGTACAGGCAGAGCTTGAGGAAGCGCTCCCAATCGCGACTGATGAGCACGAGGGAGCAGAAAATCAACCCCACTCCCAGGGCGAGAAGCATGATCTGAAGGATGACCACCGGAAGGAGGAGCAGACGGGCGTCGGGATACTCGCCGAACACGGCCATCAGGATCACCAGCGGAAGGGCCGCCATGGTCAGGTTGTAGGTCTCGGCGAAGAGGTGTGAGAGCGGACTGATCAACCGCGGAAAGTACACTTTCTGAATCTGCCCCGCGTCGCGCTGCAGGCTGAGCGCGACCGCGCTGACCGCCGCCGTGAAGTAGAACCAACACACCAGTCCGGTGTAGACATAGAGCGGGTAGGAGATCAGCACCCCGGTCTTCGCCTCGGCGAGACCTCGGATCGTCCAGAAGACCAGGACCATGAGGAGCGGACGCGCCACCGCCCAGAGGAAGCCGAGCCACATCCGGTCGTACTCGACGAGAATCCGCTGCTTCACCTTTCGACCGAGGACTCCTCGATAGCGCAGCAGCTCGACGAGATCGATCGAAGAGAAGAATCCGGGCGGGCGGATCACGGTCTCATCGTGGTGGCCGATGATCCCGTGATGGGACGAGTCGCCGGGGGAAGGGCTGCGGGGGGGGTCTTCTGGGAGCGTCGGGTTCGAGGCGTTCGGCATCGTGTCCCGTACGTTCGTCGGCAGCTGGATCGTCGGAGGCGGCCCGCGAGGCGGAGGCACGAGCTGCGCGACTCTCGCCGTCGGATCTTCCACCGGAAGACCGGCAACCTTATCGGCCATCGCCGGGAGACTGTCAACTCTACGAGAAACCGCTCCCGGCGCCCCGATGCGGTTGAGCGGGTGGCACCGCCTACCTATACTTCGCGGTTCTCTGGACGCAGCCATCCCACATCGAGAAGCGGACCCAGCGTGGACAACAAGATGATTTCTGTTTGTGCCACTCTCGAGATCGATGACCGTCCTCTGGTGATCCTCGGCATGCATCGGTCCGGGACTTCCTTGCTCGCTCGACTGCTCGAACGATGTGGGGTGTTCCAGGGGTGTCCCCTGACCGGGAATCACGAGTCGGTGTTCTTCCAGTCGCTCGATCGGGACCTCCTCGACCTGCTCGGCTGCAGCTGGGCCGAGACCGCCGCACTGCCTCCCTTCGATCTGTTCCGGGACGATTTCTCCGCTCTCGTCCGGAAGATACGCGAGCGGCTCTTGTCCGAGCTCCTCCGCGAGCACTTCGGATCTCCGATCGATCCTCTAGCCAGGCAGCTCTGGGGGTGGAAGGATCCGCGTACCTGTCTGACGCTCCCCCTCTTCGCGCGGATCTTCCCGCGGGCGCGGATCGCGTTCCTGCACCGGGACCCACGCGATGTGGCGCGCAGTCTCATCGTCCGCGATGAGAAGCGCTACGATGCAGGCTCCCACCCGTCGCTCGAATCGATGCAGCTCAGATTCCAGCACTACATCGGCCTCTGGGAGGAGTACAACGATCGGGCGTTGCGGGCGCTCGAGCTCTTCCCACTCGCGACCTCCACCTCCTACGAGGCGTTCGTCCGTTCTCCGCGTGGAGAACTCCAGAAGATCCTGACGGGGCTCGAAGTCCCCGTCCCGACCGATCTCGAGAGGGTCGTGGCGGAGGTCCGCTCCGATCGCGCCCGCCGGTTCGTCGAGGATGACGATCCTCGGTTCCGAGGCCTGTACCGACCCGGGAAACTCGCTCGTGAGTGGTACGGAGATCGATGAAGTCACTATTTCGCAAGATCCGCGATCTCGGTGGACGCGTGCTCGGAGCGACGGGCGCGGGACCACGTTTCGGAGGCGACCTCGCCGCTCTCCTCCCGGCCTGGTCCGAGCTGATCGCCCGCGAACCCAAGTATTGGCGGGACTGCCTTCGTCGGGCGGAGGACGGTCCGAAGGTGCTCATTGCGAACAATGTGGCGGGCTTCTACCCGAGCACGATCTTCGAGAGTCTCTTGGCTGCCGCACTCACGGTGCGAGGCGTCCAGGTGCACGTCGTCCAGTGCGATCGAGTCCTCCCCGCCTGCCTGAAGACGAAGTTCTCGAACTCGCCTCCGGACGCGGTCATCGACGGCTCGTTCCGAAATCGTATTTGCGACCGTTGTGTCGAAATGGGTCAGGCCTTTACCCAGCTCGGGGTCGAGGTCCACCTCTTCAGCGAACAGCTGACCCTCACGGACCGCGAGGAGATCGCCGCGATCGTCGCGGAAACTCCGGTCGATGAGATCCCCGCGTTTCAACTCGATGGGCAAGCGATCGGGGAACACGCCCTCGCGGGTTGCCTCCGTTATTTCAGCACGGGAAACCTGGATGAGCAGCCGCATTCGGACGGGGTGCTGCGGAAGTACTTCCAGGCTTCCCTGGTCTCCGCTCGCGTCATGGAGAAGATCCTCGGCGTTCACAATTTCACGGCCGCATGTTTCCACCATGGAATCTACGTCCCTCAGGGCATCGTGAGCGAGGTCTGCCGCTCCCGCGACGTGCGGGTCGTGACCTGGAACGTCGCGTATCGGAAGCGCTGCTTCATCTTCTCCCACGGGGACACCTACCACCACACAATGCTCGACGAGCCGGTCTCCACCTGGCGGGACATGGAGTTCACCGACACCCACGATGAGGTGATCCGAAAGTACCTCGCGAGTCGCTGGCACGGTTCGCAGGATTGGATCTACTTCCACGACACCCCCGACGATGATGTCGCGACCCTCGTCGAGGAGACCGGGATCGACCTGTCGAAGCCCATCATCGGCATGCTTACGAACGTGATGTGGGACGCCCAGCTGCACTACCGAGCGAACGCATTCCCAAACATGCTCGATTGGATCCTGAAGACGGTCGAATACTTCGCAACACGCCCCGACCTTCAGTTGCTGATTCGTGTGCATCCCGCGGAGCTTCGCGGCCTCCAGCCGTCTCGCCAATTCGTCGTCGACGAGATCGCAAAGGTGTTTCCCACTTTGCCCCCGAACGTCTTCGTCATTCCGCCCGAGAGCAACGTGAACACCTACGCCGCGATGTCGCGGTGCAACACGACGATCATCTATGGCACCAAGACCGGGGTCGAGCTGACCAGCATGGGAATTCCCGTAATCGTTGCGGGCGAGGCATGGATTCGGGGCAAGGGATTGACCACTGATGTCTCGAGCGAGGAGGAGTACTTCTCCATCCTGGCCGGACTGCCGCTCGCCGATGGGCGGCTCGATGCCGAGATCGCCCGCGAAGCCAGAAAGTACGCCTTCCACTTCTTCTTGCGACGAATGATCCCGGTCTCCAGCATCGAGCCTCGAGAGGGCGCGGCTCCCTTCGGTGTCTCGATCTCCAGTCTGAAGGACCTCGAGCCCGGAAGAGACGATGGGCTCGATTTGATCTGTGACGGCATCCTGCGAGGCCGAGAGTTCGTGTATCCTGCCGAGACACGAATGGCGGCGGTCCTGGAGGAATGAAACGGTTCCTCGGGCCTCCTCCCGGCCAAGAATTTGTGTGGGCTTCCGAGACTCGAGTCGAAGCATTCCTGGAGGGATGGAGTAGTGGTCGACGTGAAGTTCAAACGCCGACGTTCGGCGCTCGAATGCGCCCAGATCCCCGGGCTCCTCGCGTTCATGGGCGATCTACCCCGTTGCAACGCGCTGCGGACGACAAAGGAGGCCGAGGCCGCATCACGTCTCGTCGATCTCCTCGGACTGAGTTCGCATCACGATCCGCAGAAGAACTGGGACACGCTGAAGTGCTTTCGGTATGTCCTCGGGGCGAGCGATCCCGGTGGCCCGGTGCTCGACGTCGGGGGGAGCCCCAAGAGCCCGATCCTTCTCTGGCTGAAAGCCGTGGGCTTCGAGAATCTGTACGCCTGCAATCTCGACGAGAAGCTCGAACATGGATCGTCGGGGATTCGGTTCAGCGTCCAAGACCTCTGCGCGACCAACTACGAGGACCATTTTTTCGAGGCGATCACGTCGATTTCCGTGATCGAACATGGGGTTCAGTTCGATCGCTACCTGACCGAAATGTCGAGGCTCCTCAAGCCGGGGGGTGTTCTGCTCACTTCCACCGACTACTGGTCCGAGCCGGTCGACTGCTCCGGGATCTTCCCCTACGGGCCGACAATGCCTGAGATGAGGGTATTCCGTCCGGAGGAACTCGAGGAGCTGGCGAGGATGGCTCCCGACCATGGGTTCGAACTGTGCGCCCCGCTCGAACTCGAGACCGAGGACCGCGTGATCCACTGGGAGCGGGTCGATCGCCGATACACTTTCGCCTTTATCGCCCTCCGAAAACGGGACTGACCGGCCGCCATGGGCAACGGGGCGCCGAAGATGGTCGAAGTCGTGATCGGTCTTCCCGTTCACAACGCCGAGCCGTATCTGGCCGAGGCGCTCGACGCTCTCCTCTCCCAGACTCACCGAGACTTCCAAATCGTCGCGCTCGATGACGGCTCGACCGATCGCTCGCCACAGATTCTTCAAGAGTACGCGGACAAGGATCCCCGCATCCACGTGGTGACCGAGCCGACACGGACCGGCTTGATCCAGGCGTGGAGAACCACCGCGGAGATCGCTCGCGATCAGTACCAGCCAACCTTCTTTGGTTGGTACAGCGACCACGATCTCGTCGATACAGATTGGCTAGAGAAGCTCAGCACCGCGCTCCGAGACCGGGAGGACTTGGTCTGTGCATACGCACCGGCTCGACGCATCTTGCCGTCCGGAGAGCCCATCGACCACACGCCGGACACCTTCGATTCGTCAGAAATGGACCGCTGGGCACGCCTCGAAGCATCGGCGGGCATCGGCACTTCCCCACTCGGAGCGGGAGACGTGGTATACGGACTGTTCCGGCTCGCCAGCCTCGAGCGATGTGGAATCTTGCGGGATGAACTTCTCCCGGATCGGATCCTGGTCACCGAAATCCAACTCTTCGGTGGGATCCGCTGTGTGGAAGGGACGACTCGCACGCGCCGAATGACCGAAGAGACCACAAGTCTCGATGACACGATCGACCGGCAGATCGGACGCATCTTCCAGGATGAGATCCACCCTTCCCACCCGACGATCTCGCACCTCACCGCACTGTTGCGTTCTTCGATGGACCCACGTCATGCCGAAGACCCCGAGCTGCAGTTTCGTCGATCGCTCCAAGCGTGGATGGTTCTGCTGCGCCAGAGCCCCCGATTCAGCAAGCTGTCCCAGAAAGAGGCTGCCGGCGGGCCGTGGGAGGGGAACGATCATCTTCGCGCGTACCTGCAGTCTTGCGGCGGCCATCCGCCATTCATCGAAAGAGGTGTTGTCGAGCGCCTGCAGGAGCAGATTCGTACCCAGAGGGTCGAGACCTCAGCGACATCGTCCTTCTACGCGAAAGGACACGCGCGGCTGGTGCGTGAGTATCGCTGGACACGCTGGTTCGGGATCTTTGCTTGGTTCGGCATCAAGTGCCGGCGAGCACTCCGCGCACGTCGAATCCGAAAACGGCTCAATACCAAGATTCTACGGCCGCGCATTCTCTTCATCGTCCCGGAGAGTGTGGTCGATCCGGCACTGCGATTTCACGGCAGCACGAAGGACATTCGCGGTCGCACCGAGTACTTCGCCGAGCGTGATCTGGAGGTCGACGAGCTGGTGACAGGGCGCGGCGAGACAGCGGTCCTCGAGGCCCTCTACGGGAAGCCGCTCGCGGAGTACGGAGGGATCATGCTCGATATCCCGGGGAACTCGTACCCGGGCGTCTTTCGATTCCTGCGCGCCGCAGCTCCCGAGGCGGTGCTGATCTTCCGATCGCACAACAGTGAATTCCTTCACAGGTGGGATTGGATGCGTTCGGCCCGGCGCCTACGCGACAAGGCCCGGTACTTTCGTCGCGCCATCACCAACGGATTCAAGGACATCGCCACCTCGTACTACGCCGATCGAGTCATCTCGATCTCGGATCACGACACGGATCACTACTGGCGGAGATTTGCGCCACGAGAAAAGGCGATGTGTGTTCCCTATTTTATTCCCCGGGAATATCAGGTGCCAACGGGGTGCACAGTCGAGAAGGAGCTACGCTGCGTCTCGCTCGGTTCTACCGCGCGCACTCCGATGATCGATGAGGCGGCCACCAACTTTCTTCGGCTCGTCGAGAAGCTCGGTGACGAGGCGCTGGACTGGAGCTTCTCTCTCACGGGCGAGGTCGATCCTGCCGCGAGCATCCCCGGTCGGGTGGAGGCCGTTGGCCTGCTCGACTCTCCATTCGAGGAGCTGCATCGCTCCCGCGCGATGGCCCTCCTCTCCGATCGAGGGCGCGGGTTCAAGACGAAGATTCTGGACGCGTTCTACGCGCGGGCTTACGTGCTGATGACCCCAAGGATCTATCGCCGACTCCCCGAGGAGGTTCGACCGATCTGCCTTCCCGTGCGCGCAGGATCGCCACAGGACTTTCTCGCTGCCCTCGAACGCTGCCGGGAGCCCTACCCCGACGTCCCGGTGAACGAGCTTCTCCGCGACCGAGCCTTCCGAGCGCTCGACGAAGCGTTCGGGATCGCTTCGGAACGCGCCTCGACGTCAGCCGTCCCTCCAGAGGAAGCGGTCCACGTCAAGACCTGAGCTTGCGGTGCTGACCCACGATCATGAGGAAGTGATGATCCCTCGCACAAGGCGCTTCTTGAAGTCTGCGCTGCCCAGGGGCCTCGTGCTCCGTCTGGCCGCACTGAATCATCGCTTTCTGGTCGAGCCCGAGGTCCGGTGGTTGTCTCGGTACGTCGACCCGACTCGAGCGAGCATCGACGTCGGTGCGAATCAGGGCGTTTTCGCCTACGCACTTTCCCGCCATTGCTCGAAGGTCTACGCCTATGAACCGAATCCGGAGCTCTTTCAGTTTCTAGAGGCGACGGCAGCCAAGAATGTCACAGTCGTGTCCTGTGGCTTGTCGGACCGCCGCGCCACTTCGACGCTCCTCGTGCCCGTGATCGGCGGTGCCGTGGATGCAGGTCGGGCGAGCGTCGAGCCCGTTGCGGTCTCCGAGTTCAGTGAGATCCAGGAGATCACGATTGAGCTCCGACGCCTCGATGACGAAGAGCTGCCACCGGTCGGGTTCGTGAAGATCGACGTCGAGGGGCACGAGATGGAAGTACTGCGGGGAGCCCGTCGCCTGATCGCCGAGCATCGCCCCGTGCTCTGGATCGAAGTTGAGCAGCGGCACATCGAAGAACCGATCGCTGACCGACTTCGTGAGATCTGCGAGTTGGGCTACTGGGGGGAGTTCTTCTTGGACGGAGGTCCCGCTCCGCTGGCCGAGTTCGACGTAGCCCGACATCAACGGCCATTTCGGGGGACTCGCAGACCGAGAGGCTATGGGAACAATTTCGTCTTCACGCCGGTGTGAGGTGGCGATCTGTCTCGCACTCGTCGGAGCGGGGGAGCGGTTCCGGCCGCGCGTGATCACTCTCACTTCGGTGAGGCGCGGCGCCAGCCGCGGAACCGAGGTGGCACCCGATCCGGACCGGAGTCCCCACAAGGGCTGATCCTGGCTCGCTTTGAATCGACTCCTTCGCGCCGGTCGAACCCGCCCCACGCGGGGATACGACGTTGTTGATTGACGTAACCCACTGTTCCGCCTAGGGTTCAGCGCGAGCATGGAGGGGACGATCCAGCCGAATTGGTCCATTTGCTGGGATCACGGCGCACTACGAGTGGCTGGCCTGCCCGGGCGTGAGTGTTCACCCTCCCCGCGATGAGAGGAATCCTCTGGTGAGTCGGGACGAGCAACCGAGAGATCGCCCGTCGCTCTCTGCGAAGAGGTTGTTCGAGGAGTTCCTCGCACGACGTGTCGTCGACCCGGATCTCAGCATCGAAGAGTTTTGCTCGAAGTACCCGAACTGCGCCGCAGATCTCCGCGGGCTCTTCGCGGACTCTCTACCCCCGACGATCCCCGGGGAGACGCAAGCGCTGGAGAGCGGTTCGCTCGAGCCGATCTCGAGCTCACGGGACGTGATTCTCCCCGCCGGGGTACCAGAGCAGGTCGGAAGATATCGAATCATCCGCGAGATCGGGCGGGGCGGCATGGGGATCGTGTACCTGGCCGAGGACACGACGCTCGATCGTCGGGTCGCTCTCAAACTGCTTCCACTCCTGCGCACTGGCGATCAGTTGTGGCAGATGCGATTCGAGAGGGAGGCGAGAACCGCCGCCCGGCTCTGTCACCCGAACATCGCGATGGTCTACGATCTCGGACAGAGTGGGGACCTGATCTTCATCGCCATGGAGTACGTCGTCGGGAGGACGCTGCAGGTCGAGCTCGCGGGGCGTGGCCCCGTGCCCTTCGATGAACTCGTATCGATCGCCGTCCAAATCCTCGAGGGGATGAGGGAGGCGCATCAGCACGAGGTCGTCCATCGAGACCTCAAACCGGCGAACATCATGATGAGCGACTGCGGGAGGGTGAAGATCCTCGATTTTGGCTTGGCCAAGACCATTTCGGCGCGCCAGGAAGAGACCGAGCGGGATTCTTTCGACCTGACGAGAGATGGCGAGCTGCTCGGAACGGTCACTCACATGTCCCCCGAACAGGCACGAGGACTTCCGGTGGATGCGCGATCGGATCTCTTCGCGTTCGGCTCGATCTTGTACGAGTTGGCGACGGGAAAGTCTCCGTTCCGGAGATCTTCGACCGCGGACACACTCGTCGCGATCATGAGCGACTCCCCCCGTCGCATCTCCGAAGTCCATCCCGGCTCGCCACTGGCTCTCGACGCGATCGCGGAGAAGCTGCTCGCCAAGAGTGCAGATGATCGCTACGCCTCGAGCGAGTTGGCCTTGGCTGACCTGCGCGAGGCCCACCGGCTCTGGAGTTCAGGCACAGTGCTTCCACCGGTGGCACCAAGGGCACGCCCCAAGTCCATCGCGGTCCTTCCCTTCGTCAACATGAGCCCGGACGCCGAGAACGAGTACTTCACCGATGGTCTCGCGGAGGAGCTGATCAACTCCTTGACGAGGATCAAAGAACTCCAGGTGGCATCTCGAACGTCTGCCTTCGCGTACAAGGGGAGGTCCCTCGATGTACGAGCCATCGGGCGTGAACTCAATGTGGCGACGGTTCTCGAAGGAAGTGTCCGGAAATCGGGGAATCGACTGAGGATCATGGCTCAGCTGATCGACGTGTCCGATGGCTACCATCTGTGGTCGGAGCGATACGATCGCGTCCTCGAGGACGTGTTCGCCGTCCAGGATGAGATCGCACGCACGATCGTCGATACCCTGAAGATCACGGTCGTGGGGGAAACCCGTGCACCGCTGATCAAGAGATACACCGATGACATCGAGGCGTATCAGCTCTACCTCAGAGGGCGCTACTTCTGGAACAAGCGATTCGAGGGCCTGTTGCAGAAGGGAATCGAGTGCTTCCACCACGCGATCGAACTCGAACCGGAGTACGCGCTCGCGTATGCCGGTCTGGCTGATTCCTATCTGATCCTCGGTCTCTATGCCTACTTCCCCGTAGAGGAGGCGATCTCGCGAGCACGATCCGCCGCGCAACGGGCGGTCGAAATCGATGACAACCTCGCGGAGGCCCACGTATCGCTCGGCATGTCCCTGTTCGGAGTCCACCCGGACTACGCGGGCGCCCTGACCCAGTTCCGACGCGCCATCGAGCTCAAGCCGAACGATTCGATCTCGCATGCGTGGTTCGGCATGGCCTCAGCGCTCCTCGGGAACACCGCGGAGGCGACGGCGGCCGCGAAACGCTCCCAGGAGCTGGAGCCTCTCGCGCCGCTAGTGCACACGACCACGGCCTTGACGCTGTACTGGTGTGGTCAACTGGCAGACGCGAGCGAGCAGTGCGGGAAGGGGCTGGAGCTCGACCCCGAGCATCCGACAACCCTGTGGACGGAGGGGACGATCCACATGTCGAATGGGGACTTCGCGAAGGCGATCTGCCCATTCGATCGCCTCGTGAATCTGACGAATCGCGGTGGATTCCATCTCTCGAGTCTGGGAGCAGCACTCGGGGCGGCAGGGAGACGCGACGAAGCGCGCACGATCGCGGAGGAACTCGAGCGTCGGAGTGACCGGGAGTACATCGCGCCGCTCTACCTCGCCTGGGTGTACCTCGGTCTCGGCGAGCTGGAACGCGCGGCAGCGCTGTTCGAAGCTGGGAGACGGGAGGGGTGCTACTTCTTCTGGCTTCCGTCCGATCCCCTCTTCGAGCCGATCCGCGACGAGCCGAGATTCCGAGCCTACTACGAGCAGATGTGTGTGCCGGTGTGATGGGCTCGCCGGTGCGTTCCTGAGCTCGATCGCGGATTCTAGTCGAACCATCGGTTCCTCTTCAACTCGTGCCCACGCCGCAGGCGCAGCGCATGCCACGAAGTCGGCACATCGTGCTCCCATCGCTTGAGGAGCAGCGTGATCAGCATCACGTCCAGGTCCGTCGCGATGCCGCATCCCCACATCAGCCAGAACGACGCCCCCGCCTCGCCGCGCCCCAGGAGGTTCAGGAACGCGACGAAGATCGTGAGACCCCAGGCAGGACTGACTCTTCACCGGGCGGCTACGGACAACTCGAGAAATCGCACCCGAGCGGATCGCCGGAGCTCGTCGGATCAGAGCCGCACATCGAGGGGGGTGGAAGCGGAGTCACCGGAGCGAATAGCGCAGCGAGAAATGCGACCGCATCCGCGATGTTCAGGGTGCCATCGTCGTTCGCATCGCACGCGTCGGCGCAGCCGAGGATCGACGGCGGGGATCCAGGGAGGGGGAAGAGGAAACCGAGGAAGTGGATGGGATCTGCGATGTTCACCGCCGCATCGGAATTGCACCGACCGCGGACGAAGGGCACTCCGATCGACAGTTCTCCCGAGAGCGTCACGGGCGTCACCGGCAGCGAGTTCACCGTCACCTCGATCGCGAGGGGTGGGTTGCCGAACTGGTCCGTGAACGAGATCGTCGTCCCGCCCGTCGAAGGGGAGATCGGCACCTGGTAGTGAAGGAGCACCACTTCCTGCCCGGCAGCGGGGGAGAGGACAGTGGCAGTGCCGATCGGGACGAAGTCGAGCAGCGCCAACACGGAACCGCCTTCGGTTCCACCGGGGGGGATGACGCTCTCGAAGTAGCCCGGCCCGAAGCCGCTGCACGTGAGCCCGGCGACGGCGGAGCCCGGCTCGATCGAGGTCAGGACGAACTCGGGGGAGTCGTGCACCACACTGAACGAGAAGGCCTGGACCGGGCAGTCGGTGTCGAGGAGGACCGGGACCGCCACCTCGGTTCCCGGTAGCCCGCTGCGGCTCGCGACTTCGAGGGTCACTCCACCGGTCGGTGGGGGGAGAACCCTCTCGATCGACGATTCGGTGGGGGTCTCCGACCCGGGCAGGGGCACTCCCGCGACCAGGACTTCGAGGGGCACCGGAGGTGATCCGAGATCGCCGCGGAATGTGAAGACAGCAGTGGTGCAACCCCCTCCGACCGGTCCGATCGCGTCGTAGCCGATGTCGACGATCTCAGTGAGCCCCGCGGGGAGGGTCTCGAACGGCGGTGCGATGCTGACTTCACACTCGACGGTCAAGCCGTCTCCTCCCGCGGGAGTCAGATCGACGATGAACAGTTCGGGGCCGGTACCACCATGGGTCGTGTCGAGGAACGCGCTCGGATCGACCGACACCGGATCGACCAATCCGGAATCGTGACCGAGCCCAAAGCGAAATCCCTCGACCGGGTTCGGTGCGTGGAGCGTGACCGTCGCGCCGAACGGTGTTCCCACGACGAGAACGGGTGGGGCGAGCAGCGCGAACTCCCCGAAGGTGATGAGCGCCGATCCCCGGTGTTGGCTCACGGGTGCAGTCAGCGTGGAGGTCAAGTAGAGCCTTACACTGACCGAAGGGTTGCCGAGCCCAGAACAGAACACGAGAGAAGACCTGTCCCCGTTGGCCCCGACCGGTGTGTAGGTGGCCACGACCATCTCGAAGTCCGCGGTGGGTGGGACCAGATCGATCGCGAGGAAGTCGGCGATCCACGCGATCGTGAATCCCCCCGGCGGGGTCACTGTGCCGGCGAAGAAGGAGGGGCCGGCGCCGTTTCGGAGCGCTTGCATGTCTACCCCCTGCGAGATCGTGCTGGGGACGATCACCGACTCGTCGGAACACACCCCGAAGGTCGCCGCGTAGACCGCGTTCCCTTGGCTCGAGTCGAGGATGAACCGCGCTTCGAAGTCGGGGCTCCCCGGCTCGATCACGAAGTCCGGTGCGATGAGTGTGTACGAGGCGGTCTGGCCGACGAGCGCTCGGGGCGCGATCGAAGCGAGCAACAGGGATGCGGTGGCGACGAGCAGGATCGAGAGAATCGGTCTGGGCATCGACGTCTCCTCTGCTCAGGGGCAGGACGGATAGGGGAGGCAGGGGATCGGACTCGGGACCAGGTCTACATCACAACTCGGCCACGGCGGGGGGATCGGCTGGGCCGAGAAGATGAGGCCGTTGAGGAGCGCAATCGCATCCGCGATGTTCAACCCGTCGTCCTGGTTGACATCCGCGGTCCGCGGGCAGTGCCCGGTGGGAACGCCGAGGAACAAGTGCTCGAGGAGGATCACCGCATCCGTCACCGAAGTTACGCCGTTCTGATCGACATCACCCCGGACGAATGTCGTGGGTGAGACCGCCGGCAGAATATCGACCGAGCCGTCGATCAGCACCATGGGGATGAAGCTGCCACTGGCGAACACGACGTTGCCTATCCCGGTCCCGAGCGAACAGTAGGTCAGCGTGGTGACGCTGCCCACAACGGCCGCGGGTTGGATCATGTAGGTCCAATCGATCAACTCGTGCGCGGGGCCCGGAGGGAGCACGGTGATCGCGAGTGGCGGAGCGAAGATGACGAAGCAGGAGATCCCGTCGACATCGACTGTCACGCTGAAGAGCTCGGGGGGGCCTCCGCCCTGGATGGTCGCGATGGCGACCCCGGGATCGATCGCGACCGGGACGAGCACGAGCGGGTCGTGGCAGATCGAGGCCCTGAATCCGGTGATTCCGTTCCCGCTCGACGAGTCGAGTGAGAGCGAGAGCGTGACCCCACCCCCGGCGCCCCCCGAGGTCGCGGGGAGCGAGAATGAATAACTCTGTGCGAACGCGATCGTCGGTGCCAGTATTAGGATCCCGACGGCGATCCAAACGGCGATCCCGACGAACCGGGTGCTTCTCGATTCCATCCCCTGCCCTCTCTGGCTGGTGCGCTCGTCCCAGTCGGCACTCTTGGGATGATACGCCCGGAAACTCGGCCGCGAGTCCCGTGTTCGAGATCGATCTCGACGGCTCAGGGGTTCTTGTCGTCCGTCTCTCCCGTTCGGAGCGATTCGACCATGTCCCGGCACTCCTCGAGGTACTCACTCTGCGCGTACGCTCTCTCGAACTGCTGCAGTAGGGCGCGTGCCTTGGTTTCGTCCTCGGAGGCGACGGCGTAGTCGATCACGGTCAGATACGCGCTCTCCGCGTCCTCGAGTTTGCTGAAGTGCGGGACGAGCTCTTCCAGCCGATCGAGGGGGAGGGCGATCGCGATGGATGAGAGACACCCCCATGAGTTGGGTTGGTCTGCCAATCCCTTCTCGGCGTGGGAGATCGCCTGGGGCACATCCCCCTTTCCGTAGTAGGCATCGGAGACCAGCTCGTGGACGTCCGCGTCCCAGCCGAGGGTCTCCGCATATTTCTCGAAGCTCTCGATCGCCAGGTCCCACTGTTCGAGGCCGCTCCGGGCCACTCCTCTCTGGTAGTGGACCAGCGGGTTGCCGCCGTCCAGTTTCTCGATGCGGTCGAGTTCCACGAGGGCTTTCTCGAACTCCTCCATGACGACGAACCCTCCCGACCGGAGGGTCCGAGCCATGGTCTCGATCGCCATCGGGAGGTTTCGGTGGGTGAGGAGTTGATCGATCTTGGGCTGAATGTCGGTGAGAGCGCTCACCATGTCGCCCGTCGCGTTCGCCGCCGAATATGCCTGCATCATCGCCTGGAACGAACTCAACCACGCCGCCTTGCTGGTCACCGCGCCAAACATCGATCCCATCAGTGTCGAGACCCGCATGTTCTGGTCGAAGTCCTCCCAGTCGAATGCCCGCCACTCTCCATCGATTCGGGAAAGCCACCACCGGGACTTGGTGTGGACCTCGAGTTCGTCATCCCAGAATCGTGCGTAAACGAGGAGGGTATCGGTGTCGAGACGGGCGATCTTGCGGATCTCCTGCTGGTGCCAACCCATCGCCTCACTCCACTGCCCCATCGATTGTTGGAACCCGACGTCGAACCCTCGAAGGAACTCGGATCGCCGACTGCCCCCGGGGATGTCGATCAGGCCCCGCGCTTCGGCGGACTCGATCAACTTCTCGCTCGAGAAGTGGCGCCTGATCGTGGACACGTCCCCATGAAGGAACGCTTTCCCGAGAGCGGTGAAGAACGTAGCGACTTCTCGGTGGATCGCCGGGTCGACGACGGGTTCACCACCGGTGGTGTTGAGGAATGCTTCCCCGACTGCGGCATCCCGTTCGGCGGCGGACTCCGCGGGGGCGGGCTTCGAGTCGCAGCTCGCCAGCGCAACCGCGATTCCGATCAGCATCACTCGCACTGGAATAGTCATGACGCTCCTCCTGTTCGTCGAGCTTGCCCGAAGGGAGATCCTTGCATTGTTACCGCCTCGCGGCATGGTGACCAGCCTCGAGTCGAGGGCGGAGAGATGCTCCAGCGACCGCCGCTGGCGAACATGGGGACGGTTCCACTCCTTCGGCCGCGATGCGGACTGGTGGACAATCGACGGCCGATCGGCTCCGATACGGGCCCGCCCGGTTCGCCTTCCTCTCGATGACCGGAGATCTCCGATGCATTTCGGCAACACGCTCGGACTCGCGGGCGCCTCCGAAGAAACCGCGGGACCTCGAACGTGATCCCGACCGACCGCCTCCGCCTCATCCCCGCCACCCGCGCGCACATCGAGGTGGCTCTCGAGAGCGATGACGCGCTCGGCGCCCTGCTGGGGGCCCGCGTCCCCGACACCTGGCCCCCCGAATACATCGACGAGCGGGCGCTCATCTACACTTTGGATCGGCTCGCCGAGGGGCCGGAGCAAGCGGGGTGGTGGCTGCACTTCGTCGTGCTCGAAGGTGTCCCTGCCAAACTGATCGGCACTGCGGGCTACAAGGGTCCGCCGAAGGACGGGACCGTCGAGGTGGGATACGGGATCGTCGCCGATCACCAGCGGCGCGGCTACGCGACCGAGGCGACCCGCGCGCTGATCGCGCACGCGTTCGCGCGCCCGGCTGTCCGCCGAGTGATCGCGGAGACTCTCCCCGAACTGATCCCGTCGATCGGAGTGCTCGAGAAACTCGGCTTCGTCCGCGCTGTGGAGGAAGGGTCGGAGCCGGGGGTGATCCGGTTCGAGCTCGAGCGGGGGGCGTGACCGAGCGTCTCGATGCCCTGACTCGGGGCGCCGGCTGTCCCTGATGCGCTCCCGGTTACCGGGCGTTCTGGATCGTCGCCATCATCGCGTCGTGCCTCGCCTTCTGCATGTTCGAAATCGTGTTGAACATCCCACCGGCGCTCTGGAGTCGCGGCCCGAGCTCGAGGAACAGCGACAGCCCGTCATGGACGTACCCTCGCTTCAGGGTGATGTTCGAGTACTTCGTCCGTCCCGGGCGCTTCAGCGTCCCCGCTTCGTGCCCGTGGTTGCCCCGCCTCAGCAAAATGTTCGAGTTCTCGGTCAGCGCTGCGCCTTTCAGCGTCCCCGGCTCGTGCCCGTGGCTGCTCCGCTTCAGGGTGATGTTCGAGTACTTCGTCCGCCCGGGGCGCTTCCGCGTGAGTTCCGGACCCTCCCAGCGGACCGGCCAGCCGTTCGACGCGGCGAGCAGCCGCCCGGTCGTCGGCGGCCCCGCGCTCACCTCTCCGATCTGCAGACGCCACCACGGCGGCGGCTCGGGGAATTCGGCGCGGTACTCGAGCGGTGGGCCGTTCAGGAGGACGCGGCTGGAACTGCTCCTCGGGAGAGCGGATGAGATCACGGCTCCGCCGGGGATCACACCGCCAGCGGTCGCGAGTCTCCCGGGGAGGCCGCGGAGCGATGAGACCGCCGAGGCGGCTGCGGGCCCGACGCTCCTCGCCCCATCGCTGTCGCTCTGGTTCTGCCATGTCTTCGACTTCCGCCCTCGCGTCAGGCGGTGAGTGAGGTCGTAACCGCTCACGGCGACGGACTCGAATCCAGTCTCGTGCCCGGACTCGAAGCCCACCACGGCCCCGCGCAACAACTGCCCATCGCTCGTCGCATCGCCGCGACTCCAAGGGTTGTTCCCGGCGAAGTCGTAGCCGGTCATCGACGAGGCAGTCCCGTCCTGCAGATACGGGTCCGGCCACGGAGTCCGCACGTCCACGAACCGCCCCGCGAGCGGGTCGAGGGAACGCCCATCCGCCTCGTACCCACCGGACTCCGCGCGGTAGCGCAGGCCGTGGAAGAGGTACGGGTTCCCGACGAGTGACCCGGGGAGCGGGATCCCGGCCGCGTCCGAGAAACTCGGCGCTCCGTAGTCGTCGTACTCATAGCGCTCGACCGGCGCTCCCGCCGCATCGCAGAGCACCACGACGGACCCGAGGTCTTCCGATCGCAGGTAGAAGTCCTCCGGTCCCGCGCCGAGGTCGCGGCGCATCTGGATTCGATTGTCGTCCGGAGGGTTGCTGAGGACGTAGGTCGCGAGAATCGCCCCGACGGCGTCCCGCTCCTCGATGACGTGCGGGCCGTCGTACAGGTACTCGGTGCGCGAGCTGCCGGCCACGAGCGTGTGCGTGCTCGCGATCCGCCGACCGAGCGCATCGTGCTCGTAGGTGTACGTTCCGCTGAAGGGATCGACCGCCCCGACCATTCGGTCGCGATCGTCGTAGCTGAACTGCGCGCCCGGCGCGCCGAAGGGGGTGCGCGAGAGCAGGTTTCCCGCCAGGTCGTAGCTCCGCAGGTCGCACCCGGTCTGCGCGTACTGATGCACCGAGCCTCCCGCCGCGGGGTCGAGCAGATAGGGACCCGTGCAGCTCCCCGAGGTCACTTCGAGGCGGTTCCCCGACAGGTCGAGGGTGTACTGGGTGT
Source organism: Planctomycetota bacterium (assembly GCA_032128395.1). GTDB lineage: Bacteria > Planctomycetota > UBA8108 > UBA1146 > UBA1146 > JAQBGV01. The sequence goes on from JAQBGV010000046.1 coordinate 32,433, forward strand.
CGCGCACCGGCAGACCGGCATCGTCGGTGACGAGCGTGCGGACCAACCGGTCGAGCGAGTCGTAGGTGAGCGAGCTGAAGATGGGGCTGCCGGGTCCGGTCCGGTCGCGCGCAATCTTGTTGCTCACGGGATCCCAGGCGTATCCGCGCGCATCGATCTGCACCGGAGGGCCGGCGGTTGCCCCTTGGCTGTGTCCGATGAATTCGACCCGTCGCTGGCGGTCGTAGTGATGGTCTGAGGTCGTGTCCGTGGCATCGGTCTGCCGGAGCAGACGATCCCCGATGTACTCGGTGGTGGTGATAATCGGCCCCGTCGTCGGGTCGGTGATCGTCGTCGGCCGGGCGAGCGCATCGTAGGCGAAGTCGAGCCCACGCCCCCCCGGATAGGTCATGGAGAGTCGGTTCCCGCTCCCCGAGTGAAGGTAGGTGACCACGCGACCATTCTGCACCTCCGACATCAGGTTCCCGAGCGAGTCGAAGTTCCGGAGCACTTCCGAGTCGTCATCCGCGGCGCGGACGAGCCTCGACAGGCCGTCGTAGGCGTACTCCTCGAACGTGGTCGCCGGCGACACCCCGGGGCCGGGGAGTATGGTGCGCAGCGTCGGCCGTCCGAGGTTGTCGTAGGTGGTTTGGACCACCGTCCCGTTCGGATCGGTCGCGGAGACGAGGTCATCGAAAGAGTTCCAGACGAGGGTGTGCTCCACCCCGTTCGCGGAGGTCGCGAGTACCCGTCGGTCGCTCTCGTCGTACGCGAAGGTCGTCGTGTTCCCGTTCGGGTCGGTGACTGCGACGAGACGCGATGAGGCGTCCCACTGATACTGCGTGGTCGCAGTGGCGACCACCGTCCCCGTCCCGTCGCCGGTGTTGGTCAGGTCGAACACCTCGGCCACGAGGCGGTCGAGGGAATCGTACGTGGAGCGTGTGACATTGCCGCGTGCGTCGACACGGCGGACGCGGTTGTTCCGCGAGTCGTAGGCGAAGGTCTCGACTCCCCCCGCCGGATCGGTCACCGAGATGAGACGGCCGAGGTCGTCGTACGCGAAGGCGGTGATGTACGTCTCGGCGGGCACGGTCGGATCGGTCGAGAGATCGATCTCGGTCCGCGCGACGACACTGCCCCGAGGGTCGTAGGAAAAGAGATCCTCGTTCCCCATCGCGTCGACCGCGCGCACGAGCCGCCCGTGCGAGTCGTACTCGTAGGTCGTCACGGCGCCGTCGTCGTCGGTGAGCGAGGTGATCCGCGAGATCGGCGCGTACCCGCTCGACCAGCTCGATGCGCCGTCCGTGAGGGGCGCCTGGGTCGCCGGGTCGAAGTGCAGGAACTGGCCGCCGCCGGGGCGGGAGAGATCGCCGAAGGCGGTGGTCACTTCGCGCAGGCGCACGTTGCCGGCCTGGCCGGGGAGATCGAGGCGCTCGCCGTCGGTCTGTTCGTGGACGACGTTTCGTGACGGGTCGTGCAGGTAGCTCGTCAGGTTCCCCATCGGGTCACGGGCCGACACGAGGCGCTCGAACGGGTCGTACGTGAAGAGCCAGGTGCGCGGGGCGACCACCCCGTCGCGAAGACGGCGGACCTCGGTGTAGTCGTAGTCGGCTTGGATGACGCTGCCGTTCTGCCGCGAGCGGAGGTAGAGGCGATCGAGCTCGTCATGGACGAATTCGATGGTGTTCCCGGGCTGCGCGCCGCGGGTCGCCTCCCCGAGGAGCACACGAGTCCGATTCCCGGATGGATCGTACTCGTACTCCGTCGTGACGAATTCGGAGGAGGGCAGCCCTTGACAGTCGAGTTGCGGGGGGGAGATCGGCACGTCGAAGCTCCCCGACTCCTCGCAGGTCCGAACGCGCCGGTCGAGCGAGTCGTACTCGTAGAGAGTCGTCAGGTAGGAATTCGTCGGGTCGAGGGCTCCGTTCTCGTCGCGATTCTCGGTGCAAGTGCGGACCAGGTTGTCGTTCGCGTCGTAGTAGAAGGTCCGCACGATCGGCACCGTCGCAGTGGGGTCGATCACCGGGGAGAGCTCGAGGACGCGCTGGTCGAGCTCGTTGTAGAGGTTCGCGTTCGTCGCTCCCGCGGGGTCGGTCAGCGCGACGACGTTCCCGCGAGAGTCGTGCTCGTACTGCGTGGTAAGAGGGGTGCCGAGTGAGTCGGCGGTCTCGCTCACCAGCCGGCCGAGCGAGCTCCCGACGGTGCCGTAGACGTAGACGTCGTTCCGGCGCACCCCCGCGCCGTTGTCGGGGAGCACGTGGAGGACGAGCTCGCCGAAGGAATCGTAGGCGAAGTCCTCGACCACTGACGGGTCGGGGTGGATGGTCTGGATCCGATTCCCCGCGGCGTCGAAGACGTGCTCTGTGGTCCGTCCCGCCGGGTCGATCTCCGCCGTGAGGAAGTCCTCGGCGCAGCAGCCACCGTACCCCGGCTCGTATTCGAGGGTCGTGACGAGGATGTCCTGCGAGCCGATCGGCAGGTGCGATCCGGCGAGGCGCGTCAGCTGGCGCAGGTTGCCGCGCGAGACGCGGGGGCCCCCCGGGATGAGCGCCGACTCGTAGAGGTGTTGCGTGATCGCGCCGGTCGCATGGACGACCTCTGTCACGAGGTGGTCCGGATCGTAGCTGGGGCGCGTCTCGTAGAAATCGGGGTCGGTGGAGCGGAGCTTGCCGGTCGGGCGGTTCTCCGTCTCCGTGGTCGGAAGCATCGGGTCGGCGAAGCCAGTGAACTCGCGGAGCAGCACGAGGCGGTTTTGCGCATCGTAGTAGTACTCGTCGACTGCGCCGCGGCGGTCGTTCTCGATCACGCGGAGCACCGCGCCGTGGTTCCCCGGGTCGGGGACGACCGTCGCGTAGTCGAGGTCGATCCGCGCGGCGCCTCCCTGCCAGGAGCTGAACAGCATGCGACCGAAGGGGAAACACGAGGGACACGAGGTCGAGTAACCGAACTCGATCCACTTCTGCCCCTTCGGATCGGTGATCGAGAGCAGATCGTGGTTCAACCGATCATCGGCGAACCCCGTCGAGTAGGTGTATGCCGTCGTCTTCCCGGCGGGGAAGTCGTTCAGGGTCGGCGTCCCGACGACTGCGGGGCTCGTCATCGCGGCGAGGTCTCCCTCGCTGCCGCTCGGGTCCCCCGGGCCGTAGTACGAGTACGTGACCGTCCGTCCGTCGAAGTCGGTGAGCGAAGCGATGCGCCCCGGCGCGTCGTACGCGAGGGTGTGGACGTGCCCGAGGGTGTCGGTGATCGCCGAGAGTCGGCCGGCGGGGTCGTACGCGAAGACGAGCGCGTTCCCGTGGCGGTCGGCGATCTGATCGATCTTTCCCGACTGCGGCAGGCCCTGCGCCGGGTGGAACTGCCAGCTCCCGCCGTCGCCGAACGCCAGCACGAATCGGTCGAACGCGTCGAAGCTCCCCGACGTGAAGTGCCCCGGCGCCCCGTAGGTGCCGTCTGTCTGGAGTGTGAGCAGGTCGACGCGGCCGTGCCCGTCGCGGAGCACCACCCCCGCGCTCGTCGAAGTGACCCGGAGGTCGTAGGAGTGCGTCCAGCGGTGACCCATCGCGGTCGACTCGCCGAGGCGCGAGCGATACGTCCTCGTGAACGCGAAATCGATGCCGCGTCCGCGCAGGAACAGATCGGTCTCCACGTGGGTGACCTCGCCGGAGTGACGGAGGATCATGTGCGCCGCTGAGTTCACCCCCCCATCTTCGTAGAAACACCCGCACGGTGCGGCGGGCGGCGGCGATGGCGGCTCGAGGAGCGCCTGGTAGATCGACAGGTCAGGAGGGCAGCCGGTGGGGCTCGAGACGCAGGTCAGGGGGTCCGGCGTCGGGTCGACGCCGCAGAGGTCGGGGGGTGGCAGCGGCGCCGCGCTCTGGAAGAGGAGCGCGAGCAGGGTGATCACGTCGGCGAGGTCGAGGACGCCGTCGTCGTTCGCATCCGCCGCCTTCTCGCAGGGGAGCGGCGGTTGGCCGGGCACGAACAGCGCGATGAGGAGCGCGACCGGGTCGGAGATGTCGCGCGCGTCGTCGCCGTTGATATCTCCACGCCGGAAGGTGAAGTCCTGTCCCTCGACGAGCGACGGCGGCGCACCGAGAGCGAGGAACAGCAGTGCGAGGGCCGCACGGATCAAGAGACACCGCAATGCACACCTCCAGCTCATGCTCGCTCCCGAGCCCCGGGCGGGGCGCGACTCCCCGACTCGAGCGGATCGGAAGGGCGCCAGCGGGTTCTCTACCGGACTGAGGGATTCAAGCCCGGCGCCATTGTACCCGCGGGACGGGTCGCAGCGCGCGGGTTGGAGAGGAGGGCGGGACCCCGAATTGAGCCATCCGGAACGACAGGCCGAGCGCCCGCGGCCCCTCGAGAGGACGAGGTCGCACGTGCGGACTCGCCCTGCGCCCGAACTTCGGCGTTCCTGGACGCGACGAGATTCAACTCCCGATCACTGAAATCCTGACCGTGGTCGAGGTCACTCCTGTCGGGGAACTTCCAGCAACGGTGTAGGTGCGAGGCGCAGCGACTTCACGCGGAATTCCGGAAATCTTGCCTCCGATCGGATCGATGGAGAGACCGACGGGAAGGCTGGGGACGACCGCATAGAGCACGATCACTCCGCCGGAGTAGGTCGGCACGAGCGAGTCGATTTCCACGCCGACGGTGAACTCCCAAGCCACCTGCGAGTAGATCAGGTTCTCGGGTGGTCCCGGAGATCCAGACTCAGCCGACTCCATCGGAGGTGGTTCGGTCGCCGAGAGCGGCCCAGGGTCACCGCCCGAGAGTGGCAAGGGAGCAAGGACCTGAATGCTCAGCTCCGCGCTGTCGCTTCCACCAGAGTTCGAGGCGGTCACTGTGTAAGTGGTCAGCGGGGACAGTTGAGTCGGCGTCCCAGTGATACGACCGTTGGAAGTCGAGAGGGTCAAGCCGGGGGGCATGCCCGGTTGGACGGAATGACTCGCAAGGAAACCCCCGGAGGTGTAGCTCGGTACCAATGGCACAATTGCGGCGCCGAGGTGGAACGGCGGCGGCGAGGTGTAGCTGAGCCCCGTAGGTGGGACTTCCCCGATAGGTGTAGAACTCTGCGATCCAGGGCTCCCCACTTTCGGGGTGCAGCCACCACCGCGGTTCCCCTCCGGGTTGCACCCCGGAATCAGCAGCTGCGTGGCGAGGATCAGGCAAGCGATCGACAGTGGAATCCGGGTGGCGGCACGCTCTTCCCTGCCGCTCGAGGTCGCTCTCTCCTGGCTCTTCATGGTTCGTCTCCTCTCCCGTTCTTGCCCATCGGCGATCGATGACGCTACCAGCGATCGATCGTGCCTGCGGGGGTCGTGTGCCCCTACTCTCTAGGAGCGACGATTCCCGGTGGAGAGGACCAAGCGACTTCAAGTTTCGTGAGTGGGTCGGCTCGAAGAGCAGACAAGAGGGGAGTATCCGCTAGCAGGATGGGAGCACCGATGGACGACACACGCTCCGCGGGGTCGAGGGAACGCTCCCATTCCGGCGGATCAGCCTCATCAGGGAATCTCCGACGCCCTTTTCGCGCGGTCGGGGCCGCCTAGTGGTCCCCTGTCGGTGCGTGGTTCGCGGCGGGGGAGGGAGACCCTCCGTGGATCGCCGCGGTCGAGGCCGGGCTCTCGTCCGCATCCTGGTCCGGCAGCTCGTACGCCATCCCCGAGACGTGGATCCACGACGTCCAGTCGGGGATGGGGAAGATCGTGAACTTCCAGAACGATGCGGGGCTGTACTGGAAGCTCAGGTGCGCAATGCCGTCCGCCCCGAGCTGTTCCGCGGTGCTGGTCAGCCATTCGACCGCGTCGTCGAGCTCGACGGGGGCGAGCGGGATGACCCCGAAGAGATAGAAGCCGGACTTGTAGTAGGAGATGACCTCCAGTGGGCGCGACCCTTCGGGGGCTTCGTCCTGGCTCACCCGCATGCGACTGGTCTGCAAGTACTCCTGGAGATTGGCCTCGTTCGTCGTCACGCAGGACGAGCAGAGGAACGCGAGAGCGAGAGTGGCAAGGAATCGGGTAGGCATGAGTTCCTCCAGAGGGGGATCCTACCGGTGTATCGGATGGCGGGCCGAGTCCCTTGAGGGGTGAGACGGGAGAGACCCGCAACAAGGGCTCCACCGCCAACTGTCCCGGATCGAACCATCGTGGCGCAATCACCCAACCGAGTTCACAATGCGCGGCGCAGAAGTGCCCATGATTTTCCGAACCAGGACCTCGCGAGCGGAGCGACAGCATGCCTCGGAGCAAGCAGCGCCTGCGATGCGAACGATGACGGAGTCATCGACATCGCGGACGTGATCGCGCCTCCTAGCCCATTCCTGTGGGGTGTTGGAGCGACCGCTGCCGCCACACCACCCACGCCGCCGCCACCAGGAGCATCACCCAGGAGAGTAGCTGCAGCGTCGCGCCGTCCTTCGTCAGACGCAGGTTCAAGCTCGCGTCCGCGTCGCTGCGACGGAAAGTGTACGTCACCGCGCCCGCCTCCGGGGTCGCCGGGGGAAAGCCTGCAGCTGCGCGCAGCCTCGCGGTGTCCGGCAGCGGGGTGAGGCCGCCGCTCGGGTCGATCGGTCGCGGCTTCGCAGCTTCTGCCGCAGAGGTCGCCGGGAGCGGGGACAGCGCCCGCCATCCCGGGTACGGATGCGGCGAGAGGAGTGACTCGGCTCCGGGTCCGGTCCCCGTCTGTTGCGGTTCTTCTCCCCCAGCGGCGGGGGAGTCCGCGCGGCTGCCGCCGCGCCACCCCTTTCCGTGGAGGAACTGCGCGCGGTCCTGGAACGCCTCCTCGTCGGGGGCGGCGCCGGCTTCGCGCCCGGCCTCCGCTTCGAGGGCTTGGCGGATCTGCTGCTGCGCCTGCTGGGTCCTCTGAATCACCTGGTCGTTGTCGCGCCACTGTTGTTCGAGATTCTTCTCGCCGAAGATCCCCAGCTGCGACATCTCCCCAGCGCTGCGGTTCAGCTCCGAGAGACCGGCGAGAGAATCGCCGAGCTGCTGCTCGATCTTCGCGAGCTGTTGCGCCGCACGCTCACGGCCACGACGGGACTGCATCCCTTGAGATGCATCGAGCACCGTCGCTTGCTGTTCCATCAGCTGCCGCAGGCGTTCGGCATGGCGGGCGCTCGGTGGTGCCTGTTGCATGCGACCGCCGCTCTCGGTCACGGCGTAGCCCTCGGGGAAGCGCACTGTCCAGATCGTCTCGACCACCTGTACGGCATCGTTCACGACCGTGGGGGCCTCGAGCTCGGCGTGTGCTCGGAGCGATGGGAGATCGACGTCGCGCTCGGCGTAGGTCAGGACGATCTCGCGGGCGAGTTGCGACCCGACCGCGGGGTCGACTGGGATCCGCAGCCGAGCGGGGTTGGCGCGGCCGGTGGCGCCTGGCTCGCTCGCGACCGCGACCGGGATCCCGTCGACGGTGACGCCCCACAACGTCGCACCCAACGGGAGGTCGACCGTGAGGAACTGCAGCCGCTCGTTGAGGAGGGTGATCGCCGCCTCGCTCCGCATCGTGCCGTCGCGGCCGAGGCGGGTCGTGATGTCGACGAGCGGGATCACCGCCGCGAGCCCCTCGGCGACTTCGATCTCCTCCTCGGCGAGAGTGAGCTTCCAATCGACCGCGCCCGCGGTGAAGGTCGCGCGGATGCTCTCGGCGCGGACCCCGGCGGGGAGGAACGGTACGCGCTCCCGTTCGATCGGGGTCAGTCCGGTCGGGGTGAGGGCGAGGGTGAGCGAGCGCTCCGGCTGGACGACGCCGACGTACACCTCGGTCTCCTCGAGCGGCTGGCCTCCGTCGATGACGACGACGGGGGCGAGCACGATCGGGGTCGCATCATCTCCCTCGGAGCCGCGCGGAATTCGGTGGAGGAGGTCGATCTCGACGATTCCGGTCACCGGCGAGAGGAGTTGGATGACGACCTCGGTGCCGGCGTCACCGCGTCGCACGACGCGGCTGCGTTCGTCGCGCACCGTCAGGTCGACCAGTTCGGCACCGGGGGGGATTCGGAGGACGAAGGTGTCCCGACCGGAGAAGCGCACCTCCGGTACTATGCGTGAGTGGACGGTGAGCTCTTCCTCGCCGAGGTGCGCGAAGGAGACGACGGTCGCGCGGAGTCGACTCGCGCGCGGATGAACCGTGATGGCGAGAGGCGCCTCGGCGCGCACCGTTCGGAACGCGAAGCGGGTCCGATCGCGCGGCGCCAGCGACATCCACGGGGCCGCGCGCTCGACCGGAACCGCCTCCCACGTCGAACCACCTGCGCTGGCGAGATCGATCCCCTCCTCCGAGGCGATCGTCCAGGTGACGGTCTCCTCGAGCCGCGTCCCCGCGTCGGCGAGCGTGCGCAGCGCTGGGAGTGAGAGCGCGGTCGGAGTCTCGCCGGTGAATTCGAGCTCGGCGGACCAGACGATCGCATCGCCGACCGCGGCGCGCGCGCCGAGGTCGAGGATCAACTCACGTCCGGTTCCTGCGGGGACGACCTCGAAACGCCTCAGCTTTGCGGTCTCCACGTTCGGCACGGTCCATCCGTCGGGGAGCGCGACGCGCAGGCGGAGCGGCCCTCGCTCGACTTGGGTGAAACGAGTGCGCACGAAGACCTGCAGTCGGTCGGCGGCGATGCGGGCGACCGCTTCGGTTTCGAGATTCGCTCGCGATGGAGCGGGAACGAGCGAGAGCGACGAGCCGGCGGCGCTGCCATGTCCGTGGTGGACCCGGTCGGCGCGGATCCCGTCGATGCGCACCGCCTCCCCGGCCTCCGTGATCGAGGCGCGGGCGAGATCGGAGAGCGCGTCGGGGGAGAAGCGCCACCCTTCGCCATGACTCAGACCGACGAAGGTCTCCTGTCGCACCGCGCCCTCGAGGGTCAGGGTGGGGAGAACAGTGGTGCGAGCGTCGGCGAACCCGAGGATGCGGAAGCGAACCGCTTCGACCGGGACCCGAAAACTCACCTCGAGGAACGATCTGCCGTTCTCGGTGAGCACGCTCCACTCCGAAACCTGCGTCCCGTCGATCGCGACGACCTCCCATCCCCCTTCGATCCGGTAGCGCGCCCGTTCGACGGGACGACCACTGGCACCGACGAGTTCGATTCGGACGAGGTCGAGCCGGTCGTCGACCGCGCGCAATTCGGTGTACGAGACCGAAGAGACCTGCGCCGAGAGATCTCCCTCGATCCGGGGGAAACTCCAGGTGAGCGCGAAGCTGCCGGTCGGACCGACGTCGATCGCGAAGTGGTCCTCGGTGTCGGGATCGAGGGCGAGGCCGGGGGACGAGCGCGCCGCATCGATCTCGGCGCCCGTGGGGAGGACGCCGGTGACCCGTGCCGCGGCAGCCGCGACGATCGGGGTGCCGATCGAGTACACCCCGAGGTTTCGGGAGATCTCACCGACCCATTCGAGCTCGAGTTGATGGATACGACGTCCGCGCAGGAGCAGCTGATGCGCCCCTGCGATCGGGGTCGTGCCCGCCGGGGCGCCGTCGACGGTCGCCCGTTCGAGACGCGCGCCGCCCACCGGGAGGGAGAGCGTCACCCACTTCTCGGGCTCGAGGACTTGGACCGGCATCGTGCCGCGCAACCGGTAGCGATCCCCCTCGAGTTCGAGGGTGTAGCTCCCGGCACCGACCGCGTACGGGACCGGCGTGTCGGCTACTTCTGGGAGCGGGATCTCATCCGGATGGGCGAGACGCCACAGCTCCCGAAAGCGCTTCTCGGAGATGTACACCTTCGGAGACTCGGCACCCGAAGCCCAAGGCGGGCCATCGGGACCGTACGGGATCAGCACGGTATCGAACGGGGTCGGGAGCGCCGGCAGTTCGATCGCGCGGGTCGGCTCACCCTCTTGCGCGGTGACGGTCCCCGGCCCTGCGATCGTCGCGACCAACAGGATCGCGCCCGCGACCGCTCCTTCGAGGAACGCGAGGCGCCGCTGTCTGCGGCTCGCGAGTCCTGCGGCCGCAGCCCGCACGAGCAGACGAATGCCACCGAGTGCGAGCGCCACGACCAGTCCCTCGCAGAGCGGGATCCAGAGGAACGGCGACTCCCAACCGAAAGCGGGGGGGAGAAAAGTGCCGACGAAGAGCCCGACGCCGATCAGCAGCCAAAGTTCTCGACTCCGACGCAGGCGATCGAGGATGAAGCAGGCGATCAGGGCCGCTCCGAAGATGAAGCGCACCCGTCCCTGACTTCCGAGGATGTCTCGGTAGCGGAGTTCCGCCCGCGGGCTCCCGCCATATTTCGACAGGATCACTCGACGCCCGGCGGCGAGGAGCGGCGGACGCACCGCGGGGGCCTTACCGACCCCGGCGATCTCGTCGCCGGCCTTCCGGGGAGCGAGGCTGCGCCCGGCCCCGGAAGCGGCCGCCTCTTCCACGAGCGCGCCCTCCGCCTCGGCCGGAGTCAGAGCGGGCGCCGAGACGTATGGCCGCGCCGCGCGGGCCGCCTCGAAGATCGAGAAGCGCGGCAGCCGTCCGTGGAGTAGCGCTCCGAAGAAAGAGTTCGCGAAGTACTGCACTCTCTCCTCGGAACGGGGGTCGGCGGGGAGCAGGTTTCCCCCCTCTCCCGCGAACACGCGAATCCCCTCGGGGTGGTGGATCGTCCACCGGGTCTCCCCGACCGGGACTCCGACGAGTCGAGGTCCTTGCTCGCGCCACGTGCCGTAGCCGTCGAGGGCGCGAGCTCGGCCATCGCGCGGTCGTTCCGTGGTGATCGAGAGACGCGCGTGCGAGCGAGGCGGCAGTGGGATCGCGATGCGCCGGAACCCGGCGGGGACCCCTCCTTCGTCGGTCCGGACGTGCCGGATCGGCTCGCCATCGATCGTCACTGCGAGACAACGTGCATCGGCGGGGAGGTCGATGCGCAGGGTCTGTTCTCGGGCGGAGGAGAGGAGGATCTCGCTCTCGGTGCGGCTCGTTCCGTCGCGCCCGAGCACGGTGTTGATGACGAGCTCGCGGGCGAGCTGAGTGAGGACCGGTGCGCGCGCGTGGAGGATCGTGGTAAAGGTCCCGGCGCCGCCGAGGCGGCGATGGCGGAACGCTTCGAGGAGGCGTCCCTCGAGCCATGGCTCCGCGAAGTCGGGAAGATCGTCGAGCTCGATCCGCGCGAGTCCTGTTCCCGGGGCGATCTCGACCTCGACCGAACCCTGGCTCTGGACCGCGAGGAACCGCGCGCCGCCGAAGTCACCCCCGAGGCCGATCTCGGGGAACGCGATCGGAGTCCCGGGGATCGCGGGTACTTCCAGCTCGACGCGGATCTGACGCATCCCGGTCCACGGTCGGACGAACCGTACGGTTTGTCGGCCGCCGGCGGAGTCCGCGACCACTTCGCGGATGCCATCGCCGAGCACGTGTACCGCGACATCGGCGCCGAGCGGTGGATGTTCGATGGTGAGGACATCGACCGCGCGGTCGAGCACGATCACCTGGAGGTCGGTGCGGATGCGCACCGCGTGCGCGGTCCCCTGGGGGCCGTGGGTGCGCTCGGCCGCGAGAACGTGGGTCACCGAACGGACCTCGCCCTGCGCGGGGAGGCGCCTCGCGGTGAACGCGACGGTCGGGGTGGCGGACGCGGTGGTCACCCCTGCGACGAGGCGTGCGCCGATCGCGCCGAGACCGTTCCCGGATGGGGACTGCGCCAGTGCATCGAGTTCTTCCGCGGGGAGCGTGCGCCAGCCATCGAGCTCGCTCCTGGCGAGGAGGAGGTCGTTCGAGAGCACGATCCCGAGGTCGGTGCGTTCGAGGAGCGCGGACTCCCCGGTGGTGGCGACCGGGCGGGGGAGCGCGAACTGCGCGATCCGTCCCTCGGGACCCGGAGCTTCGGGGAACTCGATCGGTTCGAGGACGATCCGCGCGACGAGAGGGTGCGTTCCATCGAGGGAGCGTGGCGGGACGATGCGGATCTGCCGCGCACCATCGCGTGCGACCTCCTCCCAGCGGAGCGCCGGGCCGCCGTCTGCGCGATCGAGCGAGACCACCTGCCACTCGGGGGGGACGTCGAGCGCGAGTTCGACCGCTCGCCCCGCGGGGACTCGCCACTGGAGCACGCCGTGGGCGCGACGCCGCTCGAGATCCTCGAGGACGAGGTAGCTCTGGCGCAGGGTGACCTGTGGCGTGTCTTCGATGACCTGCAGAGCGAGACGTGCGGGGAGCCGGCTGAACACGAAACGGCCGACCGGGGCGTGCGTCGCGACGTCGGGCGCCCCGGACCGACGGGGGAATTCCCGCAGAGCGGTGCCGATGCTCGGATCGAGCGGTTCGACCCCGGCTTGTTCATCGACCCGGAGCGTCCCTCGCGGTGGTCCGAAGAGGAACACGACCCCGCGGTCGCTGCTCGCGTTCTCGAGGCGCGGCGGGGTGAAGGTGATCCTGTCCCCGACGATCGTCATCGGGCCGTCGAAGCGGAGCACGACCTCGCCGCTCGTCGACTCTCGGAGCGTGACCTCGACCCCGCCATCGATCGGTTGCCAGGTGTGGAGGAGATCTCCCCCGGCGCCGACTACCGACATCTCGGCGGGAACCTGGAAACGCAGTGTTTCGGTGCGCCGCCGCGAGATGTGTACCCGGGACTCCCAGAGGAAGCGCGGATCGACGGCGCGGGCGAGGATCGAGATGCGGTGCGTCGCGGTCAGGAGGAGCGGATTTTCCTCGAGGGTGCGCTCGCGCCGCCAGCGGAGCTCGATCGAGGTCGCACCTCCGAGTGCAACTTCGAGCCTGGTCGCGGCATCGCCGGCTTCATCGACGAACGGGAGCACGTCGAGCACCCCCGTGACGGCTCTCGCGGTCGCCCGGCCGGGTACCTCCATCGTGAAGGTCCCCGCGGCGGCTGGGACGACGGGGCCGGTGAGGGTCGCGCCTTCATCTCCCTCGCCGATCGGCAGGGTGTAGATGACCCGCGCGGTGTGGCGCCCTGCCCCGCGGATGAGGAGTGATGCAAATCCGTTCTCGAGCACGATCCATCCGGGGGCGTCGTCGAGGGTGATCGACCCGAGATTGGGGAGTGCGCGGCCGAGGGGGCAGCGCGCCCACTCGTCGCCGGTCACGAGCACGGTGAGCTCGCCTTCGATGCGCACACGTTCCCCGACCGGAGTGCCTTGGTAGCGCCCTTCGAGAACCGCGGCCGCGAGCGGCGGCAGCGGCGGGGGTGGGCCCTCGCGGCGTTCGAGCGCGGAGTGCACCAGCTCGCGATACTCCTCGAGGTCGAGCACGATCCCGTCGGGGTTCTCGCCGGTGAGGCGTTGGAACTCTTCGTAGGGGACGTAGAGCTCGCGGAGGCGGACGGGGTCTCGGGGGTCATCGCCTGGTTGGGCGCTTGCGATGCCGGCATGGAGTACGAGGAAGCTGAGGGCCGTGGAAACCCATCGAAAGAGCCTCGAAGATGGGACAGGCACCGCTGTGCGGAGCCAGTCCCCGCACTTCGAACGGGGGCGAGGCATGCTAGCTCTCCTCCCCGGTACGATCATCGGGCTTCTTCGTCTTCTTCTTCTTTGCCCTCTTCGCGCGCTTCTCCCCCGTGGGTTCCGCCTTCGCTGACTCGGGCGGAGTTCGTGGGGGGACGTCGTCCGCCGGGGTGGGCGCTGGCTTCTTCGGTGTCGCCGGAGTAGCCACTGCCACCCCTTCGAGGTACGGATCGGGAGCGAGGGCAACGCGTTCGGCGCGGAAGCTCCGCCACTTGCGGACGACCGGTCGCCCCGAGAGGAACAGGCAGACGACGACCACCCCCCCGAACACCGACCCCGCGAATCCCGCGGCCGGTCCTTGCGAGAACCACAGGTAGGTCAGCGCGATGAAGAGCAGCACGACCGCGCCGATCGGCTTCGAGCGCACCCGATGCTCGAGGACGATGTAGGTCGCCAGCGCAGCACCGATGAAGAGCAGGAAGTCGAGAAACCCGTAGAGGGTGCGCCCGTAGTAGCGGAAGCGAACCTCGCCGCGCGGGGCGAGGGTCTCGAATCGGTGCAGCTCTTTCCCCTCGATCGGCAATTCGATCGTGATCGCGGTCGGGGTGGGGCGATCGCCGCCGCGCTCCATCACGGTCGCCGATGCGCGCTCGCCGGCGAGCCCGATGAGGCCCTTGAAGCGCTCCCAGGTGCCGGGGCGGTTCGCGATCCTGCGGTGCAGGTTCCCCGACCACCCGAGGTAGGCGTAGTGGGGGGGGAGGTAGAGGTCGAGCTCGATCTGGTTCACCGGCAGGTCCGCGAGCACGATGGGGGTGTCGATTCGCACGCTGCCGATCGCTCCCAGGCCGGAGCCGAGCGACTGCTTGTAGCGGATCTCCACCGGGAAGGTCCCCGCCGGGCCGGCGGAGCGCGGGATCTCGATCAGGGTGCCGGTCCCCTCCTTGCGCCGCTTTGGCGCTTGCGAGCGGCCGTTCACGTAGAGCTGGAGTACTTCCGCGCCGGGGGGGAGCTCGAGCTCGAGGAACTGGCGGTCGCTGTTCTGCATCCAGAGGACCGCCTCCGACTCCAGCTTCCGCTCTTCGGAGAGGACGCTGCGCACTCGCATCAGCGAGACGACCGCGGTGGCGAGCGTCTCGTGGTCGTAGCGCGTCAATTCGAGCGCGATCGTCGGCTCGGCGGTGAAGTAGCGGAAGCCGCCGTAGATCCGCCCTCGACGCAGCTTGTCGGGGAGATCCCCGGCGTCGATCCCTTCCATGTCGGTCACCGTCGGAACCACTTCGAGTGTCCCCTCCTTGCGGATCGCGACGAATCCCTGAGTGCCCCGCGACCCGACTGCGCGCACGAGCGGGATCGCGATCACTTGGGGTGCTCCCGCCACCAACGCGGGGAGTGGGATCGTGTGGTGGATCGTCAGAGTGAGACTGCCGAGCGCTGGGGGTTGCAGTCCAACCTCCCAGGTGGTGATCCCACCTTCGCTCGAGACTTTCCGCACCTGGGTCTTCTGCTTCGCTTCGACGGTCAGGCTCTCATCGAGCGAGCTCGGGGCGCGAAAGCGCACCGCGTCGACGGCGGCGTAGAGGATCTCGTGGTCGAGGAGGTGGGTGACCCGGATCTCGCCGTCGCTGACGTCGACGAGGTGCTGGGCGAGAAGGTCGATCTCGGTGCGCCGTTCCGACAGTGCGAGCCGCGCGGACGCGGGTTGCTTGCGGTAGCGGAACGCCCGGGGGATCGACGAATCGGCGCGCATCTGCCCGAGGATTCCGGTGCGGAACAAGTCGTCGACGTCGGCATCGAGGAGCTCGCTCCGGGTGAGGGTGACGATCTCGAACGAGCGCGGCGAGCTGATCCCGAGGATCCCGCGGTCCTGTTCGCTGCCGAGGACGATCGGCGGGGAGACTTCGATCTCACCCGCTCTCGCGGTTCCCTCGCGCACCAGGCGGAAGGGGAGCCGGAAGGTGCCGAGTGCGCGTGAGCGCAGGCTGACACGGATCGTCCGCCCCCCGGTGCCATCTTCGACCTGGAACTCTTCGACCGCCGCCGGATCGCCGATCGATTCGACCTCCCAGCCACTCGGGACGCGGAGAGCGATTTGGAAGAGGCCGGCGCGGGTGATCGTGGCATCGACCCAGCCGATCCAGTGGTCCTCGGTGCGGCCGAGACTGATCACGGAGACCGTCTCCGAACGCACCTGGGGTTCGATCTGCTCGATCTCCAGCGCGAGGGAGACCGGTTGCGAGAGGTAGCGATACCCCGTGCGGTCGGCGCCGCGGAGCTGCTCGGGGATCTCCTCGGGGTCGAGTTGGCTCAGACCTTCGGTCGAGACGACCCGGACTCGCAGGCCGGGATCGTGCTCGAGCGTCACGAGGCCCGACTCTCGGAGCACACCCTCGGCGCGCGGGAAGGGGATGGTGAGACGCGGCGGGACGTCGTCGAGGATCCGTTCGAATTCGAGCGAGAGGACGTACTTGCCGGTGACCGCGGCGTGCAGAGAGACCTCGAGCACGCCGCCATCGGGGCGCCACTCTCTCAGGTTCTCGCCGCTGACCTGAATGAGCTGCATCGCTTCCGGCAGCGCGATCCGGAAGGTGCCGACCTCGCCGCGCAGGACCGAGAACTCGAGCTCGGTCGCGACCCTCAGGATCCGCTCGTCGAGGGAGGCGCGGGCGGTCTGCGATGCGGAGACGAGCGCACCCCCTTCGGCGGCGCGCCCGAGCGGCGGCATCCACGCGACCGTCACCGACCCGGAGTCGCCGAGGAACGCGAGCACTTCGGTCGTGCCATCGCCGTGCTCGGTGCGCGTGGCGGCGAGGACCGGTTCGACATCGACCCGTAGGTCCTCCTCGGGGATCGAGAGTTCGAGTCGCGACACCGCGACCGACGGGATCCCGAACTGGATCCGCTTCTTCCCCGGCTGTTCGACGACGGGGACCGAGAACACGAGATCGAGCTCGACGGTGCCGGGGTGGGGGAGGAGGAGCGAGTAGGCGCCGTTGCGCGCGACGAAGAGCGCCTCGGGGTCGGACACGGTGACCGACTCGATCGCGATGTCCCCGAGCAGGAAGCGCGTCTCGGTCCACCCCTCGGCGAGGGACTCGACCGAGTAGCTCGCCTCCAGCCGCGCGCTGCGCTCACCGACGGTGCCGCGGTAGTGGCCGCCGCGCACCACGGTCGGAGCGGGGGGATCGTTCCGCTCGGGGACGGGCATACCCTCCGCCTTCGCCCACATCTCCAAGAACTCGTCGTAGGGGAGGAAGATCCCGCGCCCAGCGGTCTCGAAGACCTTCTCGAGCTCCTCGTAGGGGACGTAGTAGACCTTCTCACGGACGGCGCCGGTGGCGGCGACCTCGGGAGCACCGACTTGGGCGTTCGCGGGAAGCGTCGCGGCCGGCCCGGCGAAGAGGGCGAGGACGACGAGGAGGATCTTCGGGCAGTGTCGCATCGTCATCGATGCTCCTTATCGGGATGACCAATGGGCCAGGCTCAGCTCGCGAGCCTGGATCACCATGTCGACGAAGGTGCGCACCTCGGGGCGTACGAGGGTCGCAGGGGAGAGCCGGGAGAGATCGGAGAGGATGTCGGAGTACGCGCCGTCGCGCGCGAAGTAGCTGCCGCGCAGCAATTCGGCGAGTTCGGCGACCGACGCGAGCAGGCGAAAACGCTCGCTCGTTCGGTCGATCTGCGTCGCGACGACCCCCGGCGGAATCGGGAAGTTGAGCTCTTCGACGCGGCCGAGGGTGGTGTCGTGGTAGCGGAGGAAGACTCGACCGAGGCTCCCCGACGACGCGGGGCGGCGCACGATCTCGTAGATCGCGGTGACGGTGCTCCCGGGGCCGACTTCACCCGCATCGATCTTGTCGTTGCGGAAATCCTCGTCCTTGACGTCGCGGTTCTCGTAGCCGAGCAATCGGTACTGGCGCACGACCTGCGGGTCGAAATCGACCTGGATCTTCGCGTCGCGGGCGAGCACCGAGAGCGCCGAGGGGAGGTTGTCGCGGAACAGCCGCACCGCGTCCTCCGGGGTCTGCACGTAGGCGTACTGGCCGTTGCCGCGGTCGGCGAGCTGCTCGAGGAACGCGTCGTCGTAGCGGTCCTGTCCGAAACCGACGACCGACAGGTAGATGCCGCGGTCGGCGTACACGCGCACTTTCTGGAGGATGTCCTCGGCGCTCCGCGCACCGGAAGTCGCGACCCCATCCGAGCAGAGCAGGACGCGGTTCACAGCGCGCGGGGCCGCGACTTCGTCGGCGACCCGGTAGGCGAGGTCGAGACCCGCCTCGACATTGGTCGACCCGAGCGGGGCGAGGGAGTCGAGTGCATCGATGATCCGCTCGCGCTCGCGGGCGGGGGTGTGCGGGAGCACCAGATAAGCCTGGGTCCCGTAGGCGACGATCCCGACCCGGTCGTCGGGGCCGAGGCTCGAGAGCAGGGTCTCGAGTGCGAAACGCACCGCCCCGAGACGCGACTGCAGCAGCATCGATCCCGAGGTGTCGATCGCGAAGGTCAGGATCGCGGGGCGGCGCTCGCCGGGTGCGAGGTCGCGGGCGCGCACGGTGATCTGCACCTGCTCGACCGTTCCGTCCCGATCCCCGTGGGGGGAGGGTCCCCCTTCGCAGAAGACGGAGAACGCGCGGGTTGGATCGGCATCCCGGGGATCTGGGAACGAGTTCACGAACTCTTCGGTGCGGACCTGCTTCGGGTCGGGGAGCTGCCCCGAGGCGAGCAGCGTGCGCGCCCGGGTGTAGCTCGCGGTGTCGACATCCATCGCGAAGGTCGAGAACCGATCACGCTCGGACTCGACGAACGGATTCACGCCGTAGCGCTCTCGGAATCCCTCGCGCCCGAGTCCCTCGTCGCCGATCACCGGCGCCGGCACCTGCAGCCGACGCGCGGAGAAGCTCCCGCGGTCGAGTTCGGGGTCGTGCTGACGGTAGTGTTCGTAGCCGCGCAGGACCTGCTCTGCATCGGAAAGGGCGAGCGCGCGCTCGGCGAGGTCGGTGGGGGGGAGCTCGAGTTCTCCCGAGAGGACCCTGCCGAAGTAGCCGGCGAGGTCGGCGGGGGACTCATGGTCGAGGTCGAAGCTCTCGGCGACCTTGATGGCCTGACTCATCCGCTCGAGTTGCTGCCGGGGAGCGCGGATGACGAGCCCTGTGGTCGGAGCGCCGAGTTCGAGAGTCTCGGTCGGCGTCACGGTCCAGCCGTAGGAGAGGACCTGCGGGATCGTCGCCGTGATCAGGGCATCTTGTACCAAAGGATCGACGGAGAGGACGAGGGTCGCGGGATCGAAGGCCTCGGTCACTCGCGCCGCTCGCACGTTCAAGATCTCGCGCCCGTCGTCGAGCGTGTTCCGCGCCAGCTCGTAGTCGTTCAACTCGAGGCGCGCATCGATGACGGGGGGCGTGAACGTCACGTCGTTTTGTCCGACGACGTCGAGGGCGATGTTCGGCAGCGGGGTGTTCGTGTTCTGGAGGAGGACAGCGACCCCTGCTTGGTCCTGCAGCGATCCGAGGAGGTTCTGGGAGGGGACCTTGCCTTCGAGAGTTCGGCTGTTCGGCACGCGCTGTCCCGATTGCTGCTCGCCCCACTGCCCTCCCGTGCCCCCCGCACCCGACTGCGGCTTGCCATCCGCGCCTCCGAAGTCGAGCCCACCGACCGAGGCCTCGCTCTTCTCGGCTTCGCGCAGTTCCACCCCCGCCCGAATCACCCTCTTGCTGTCCTGCTGCGCGTAGTCCGCCGCTCCGGCGGGTGCCGAGGGGGTAGGGAACGGCGAAAAAAGTCCGTACTGGTCCCCTGGACCGGGGCGCTCTTCCCGCGGTGCCTGCTCCCGGATTCCGTTCCCCTTGCCGAGTGCGTGGAGCGATGGGGTGCCCGCGAGCCTTCGAGTGGGGTCCGATGCGAGGGAGGGCTCCTCGACCCCGTAGTAGGTATTGCCCTCGCGCGCGTCCTGCTCCTCCTTGTTCTCGAATCTATCGAGAGATTCCGCTACGTCTGCGCGCTTCTCGCCGGCGTACCGAAGTTGGTCGGACTTCTTCATGGCCAGCTTCGGCGCGACAGTGCCGTCGTCGTCGAAGTCGATTCGCTCCCCGAGCTTGTCCTCGAGCCCGACGGGACCGTCCTTCAATGAACGGACTCTCAAGCTTCCACCCGAGGCGGCGGCCATCCCGTTCAAAGTTTCGGCTACGCGTCGGTCGGCGCGCAAGTCCGAGGCGAGTCCGGTGTTCGCGACGTCGTTGTTCCGCCGTGTGAGATCTTGGAGGTCACTCTGTAGTCGGCTCTCCGACGGTTCGCCGAGGGACATCGCGGAAACAGTCTCGAATCCGCCGACGCCTCCCGCTTCATTCTTGCTCTTGCGCCGCTCGCCGTCGCGGATCGGCGCGGCAAAGTACTCAGTCTTGCCGGGAAGGTAGCCGGTCGCGGGTGGCGCGGCCGCGGCTAGCGTTCGATGCGGAATCGTCGTTTCATCCGCTGCCCAGTCCTCGTCGACTCCGCTGGCGGTCGCGCCCGATTCCTTCTGCGCGACGCGCGAACCAGATCTTGCATTCAGGAGCGACTGGATCGACAGATACGCGATGAGCAGGATCCCCCCGATGGAGATCATCACCACGGCTGCCCAACGAGGGATTCTCGGGAGGGGAATCGGGAGACGCCCTCGACTCGCCGCGAGCACGCGCTCGAGTCGGTGCGCCTCGAACGAGTACGCTCCGTTCGCGTTCTCCGAGTCGCCGCTCCCGCCGGCGAGGGCACTCTCGACGACCGACAGTGTCTCGCGCAATTCTGCGAGTTCGGCGCGACACTCCGCACACTCGGCGAGGTGTCGCTCGACCTCACGCGACCGTCGTCGGTCAGATTTTCAAACAGGTACGCGCTGAGCAGGTACCGCAGGTGTCCGTCTTGGCGTGGGTCGGTCGTGGGTGCAGTCATCGATCTTTCCCCTCTCGCGGGGCCAGTTGCGCCGAGAGGTCCTTCATCGTCCGGTGGAGGATGTAGCCGACGTTGGTCGGCGAGAATCCGGTGATGCCGGCGATCTCTCGGTAGCTCTTGCCCTCCTCGACGCGCAGCAGGAGGACCTCCATCTGTCTCGGCGGCAATCGGTCGATCGCCGCCCGCATCGCCCGGCAGCTCTCGTCGCGTTCGGCCCTTGCGGCGGGGCTCGCCGCTTCGGGCTCCGCTTCCTGACGCAGGGAGGCCGCCGCCTCGGTGTGGCGTCGGCGGCGGGTCTCCTTGCGCATGAAGTCGACGCTGCGGTTCCGCGCGACCCGCAGGAGCCAGTTGTGGCAACTGTCGACGCGGAGCAGCCGCTTCGGATGTCTGGCCGCCTCGATGAAGGTCTCCTGGACCACATCTTGCGCGGCGCTCGGATCACCGAGGAGACGGGCGACGAACCGTAGGAGGGACTCCTGGTAGCGGCCGAACAGCGTGCCGAGTGATTCGGCGTCGCGTGCATCGACGTACGCGAGGAGAAGCTCCCGATCGGTCATGCCACACCCGTCTGTGTCGGTTCGGAGGGAGGGAGGCCTCTTCGACCCACCGAACCGTCTTGGAGTTCCGAGTGGATGTCGCTCCCGGCGACGGCGTTGTTAGAAGTCCGTCTCAGGTTTGCGCCAAGTCCCGACCGCTGCAAGGGTTGGCACATCCCCGGCCCAGGACCGGACCCGTCGGTCCGGAACCACCCATCTCCCATGTCGGCTGAAATAGGGAAAAGCTTGGGGACTATGGCGGTTGATGTCAGGGGGTTGGTGATGTCAGGGATCTGGTTCCCAGCCCCCTCGTGCTCGCGGCAGAGCCGCTCGCATTTCACCCCGACGAGTGGTGTCACCCCGACGAGCTCCCCTGCTCGGTGCGGAGCCAGTTCCCTACCCCTGGACGTGCACCCCGGTCGCATTGACGATGAAGACCCCGTCGTCGTCCTTCTCCGCGACCACGCCGACCACCGTCACCGTGGCGAGGGGGTCGAGCCCGTGCTGCCCCTGGAGCGACACTGCCAGCGGCTTGCCGTCCGCTCCGACGAACTGGACGGTCGCGGTCCCCCGGACGATGTCCTCGGAGGTCTCGCAACAGTAGTCCCACGGGGTCTTGCAGCCATCTCCCTCGGTGTCGGCGCAGGAGGGGATCGCGGGATCGATGACGACCATCATCGCCCGCCCCTCGACGAAGGGCTCATCCCGCCCGCCGATTCGCGCGGTGAAGGTGACGGTGTCCCCCTTCTTCGCTGAGGCCTTCACGTCGGGGAGCGGCTTCGCCCCCGAGGGAGCCTTCGCGAGGATCGCGTGGGCGGGGAGACCGACCGAAGTGGCTCCGCCGTTTGCGACGGGCTCCATTTTCGTAGTGCAGCCGAGCAGCGAGACAGAGATGACCGCGATCGAAGCAAGGAGAGTGCGCGCGGTCTGGAGGATGGTCATCGGGATCCTTCTTTCGGAGAGATGGAGTGGCGGACAGCATAGCGGATCTTCCCTACGCCCGCAGCGCCTGGCCGACCGGAAGGCGAATACAGCGCCAGGCGGGGGGGAGCGCCCCGATCACTCCGAGCGCGATCCCCGAACCGACCCCGATCATCAGCACGGGTGCGTCGACCACCAGCCCGAAGGCTCCCATCGAGAACCGCACCGCGACCCCATCGAGGAGGTACTGCCCCGCGACTCCCGCGATGAGAGCCCCGGTAGCGGCGACGATGATCGACTCCTCGACGAGGGAGAGCACGATCGCGGTCCGGGAGTACCCGAGGACCTGCAGCGTGCCCACTTCTCGCACCCTCGAGGCGAACGCGGCGAGCATGGTGTTCAAGCCGCCGAGAATGCCGCCGAGGGCGATCAGCGCGGCGGTGGCGAGGACCATCCCGCGGATCGGCGCGTAGAACCGCGCGAGAGCGCTGTAGTAGTCGGCCTCACGCACCGCGACGAGCTCGAGGTCGAGGCGTTGCGCGGCGAGGGCCTGAACATCGGCGAACTCGCCCCGGGCCGGGTCGATGGTCAGGACGACGCACGACAGGTTGTCGCGCTGTCCGACCACTTGCAGATCGCTGAGCGGCATCCAGATCTCGCCGTCCATCACCGTTCGGGGGGCGCGGAAGCGTCCGCTGATCGCCCACGGCCTGCCATCGATGGTGAGGAACTCCCCGGGCGCGAGGCGGACGTCGTCGACGCCGAGTTGCCGCGAGACGAGACCGCCGACCATCACCTCATCGCGCCCTGGCTCCGGGGCCCGCCCCTCGACCACGTGCACCTGCGGGTGGACTAGGTACGCGACCGGTCGAATGCCGCGGACGGGGGTCAGGCGACCCTCTTCTGCGTCGGCTTCGGTGCGCACCGCGAGCGCGAGGTGCGCTTCGGGGGAGACGTAGCGCTCGCCGAGCCGCTCGCGGACCGCGTCGAGACTCGCGGCGACCTCCTCGGCGCGCGCGTCGACTTCGCTGCGCTCGATACTCTCTTCCGATCCCGCTCCGAGCAGGATCACGTTGTGTTCCCCGCCGGGGAGGGAGAGGCTCGCGCGCATCCCCCGGACGAATCCGGCGGCCGCGATGACGAGGAGCACGACGAGTGCACTGCCGAAGACTCCGAGCGCGAGCCGGGGGAGGGACCGCCCGAGGTTGCGCGTCGCGTAGTCGAGGGGGAGGAGTCGGAGCATGGTTACACCGCCCGGAACGATTCTGCGATCTCTCTCCGCGACGCTCGGAGCGCCGGGAGGAGACCTGCGACGAGTCCGAGAAGGACCGAGAGCCCCAGCCCGACCGCGATGACCCGTGGATCCGACGAGATCTCGATGTTGAGCCCTTCCATCGTCAACGAGAGTCGCTGTCGGGTCAGGATCATCGCGCCGATCGCTCCGACCATCCCCCCCGACAGGCCGAGCGCGGTCCCCTCGATCAGGATCAGCGCCGCGATCTGTCTCGGTGCGAACCCGACCGTCTCGAGGATCGCGTGTTCGCGGACCCGATCCCGCACCGCGAGAACGATCGCATTGGCGACCAGCGCGAACACCGCCGCGAGCGCCCCCCACCCGAGCCACGCGGCGAAGCGGACGATCTCGAGGATGTCCCCCGCCGCTGCGGCGACGAACGCCTTCTCGGGTCGCGTGCTCGTCGGGTCGGGGTCGCGGGAGAACTCGGCGTCGATCGCGGCCGCGACCGGTTCGAGCCGATCCGCGGCGCCGACCTTCACCTGGAACTGGGTGACCACCCCGCCGGTGCCGCCGCGTCGGCTCGCCTCCTGCAGGAACGCGAGGTGGGTGTAGGCGACGTTCTCGTCCTGGGGCTCGTTCGACCGGATGATCCCCGCGACCGTCACCGTGATCCCCGCCGCGTCGAGGCGGTCGCCGACCACGGCTCTTCTTCGCTTCGCGAGGGACTCGCCGACGAGCGCGGAATCTCCGCGTCTTCGCCACGCATCGACCGATCCCGCCACGAATTCGAACCCTGGCACGAAGTGAGTGACGAATGCTTCCTCCGGCACGCCTCGGAAGGTCACCACGTCGAGGGATGCCCGGCAGTTCGAGACTTCGATCTTCATCGGGATCGCCGAGAGCACGCCGGGGATCGCTTCGATCCGCGGGCCGTAGTACTGCGGGAGGCGGCTGGTGAACGGGCAGTAGCGGTTCTCGCGGTAGACGACGAGCACGGTGTCCTCGGAGGTCACACGGGTCGCGCGCTCGACCCCGGCGCGCATCGCCTCGACCGAGCAGAAGAGGAACATCGCGACCGCCACCCCGGACAAGGTCAGCCCGGTTCGCAGCGGCTGCCGCACGAGCTGTCGGCGCACGAGGGGGAGGAATCGGAGACCGGGGATCACCGGGGGTCTCCTCTCGCTGGCGCAGGTTCCCCGGCGCTGTCGACCAGTCGCCCCTTCTCGAGGTGGAGGGTCTGATGCGCCCGTGCTGCGGTGGCGGGATCGTGGGTGACGACGACGATCGTCTTCCCGAGATTCTCGTTCAGGTGACCGAGGAGCTCGAGGACCCCCAAGGATGACTGGCGGTCGAGATCTCCGGTCGGTTCATCGGCGAGCAAGATCGGCGCGTCGGCGACGATCGCCCGGGCGATCGCCACCCGCTGCTCCTGCCCTCCGCTCAGTTGCCGGGGGTAGTGGTCGTGACGATCGTCGATCCCGGAGAGTTCGAGCGCCCGCGCGACCCGCTGGTGTCGCTCCTTCCGGGTCAGCGGCTGGATCAGGAGCGGCAACTCGACGTTCTCGTACGCGGTGAGCACCGGGACCAGGTGGTAGAGCTGGAAGATGTAGCCGATCGTCCGCCCACGCCACGCGGCGAGCCGCGCGCGGGAGAGGCGCGCGATATCGACGCCACCGACCAGGAGTTCGCCCTGCGTCGGCCGGTCGATCCCCGCGATCAAGTTGAGCAGCGTCGTCTTCCCCGAGCCGGATGGTCCCATCAAGGCGAGGAATGCCCCCGACCCGATCTCGAGATCCAGCGCGTCGAGCGGGGTGATCGTGTTCTCGCCGCGGCGGTAGACCCGGGTCAGAGCGCGGCACTCGACGAGGCTCATCGGTCGTCCTCCCCGCCGATCGTCACCGCATCCCCGGCTTCGAGGTTTGCGGGAGGGTCGGCGATGATCCAGTCCCCCGGTTGGAGACCCGCGGTGACCTCACGCCACCCATCGATGCGAGTCGACCCGAGCTCGAGAGCGCGCTGCGCCGCGACCCCGGCGTCGTCGAGTCGCTCATCGACGACCCACACCGAACTAGCTCCCCCCGACTCGATGAGACACCGCTCCGGAACGAGCAGACGCTGTCGGGTCTCCAGCCGTGATCCCGACGTGAGAAAACGGACGCGGGCGAGCATCTCGGGCTTCAAGAGCGGGTTCGGGTCCTCGATCGCGACCTTCACTTCGACGGTGTTCTTCTGCAGGTCCGCCTCGTGCAGCATCCGGGAGACGCGGCCGAGGAACCGGTGGTCGGGGAGCACCGAGACGATCACCTCGGCGTTCTGGTCGACCCCGACCGCGGCGGCATCGGCGAGTGGGACGTCGACGCGCACCTGCAGGTGGGCCGGGTCGTACAGGTGCAGGATGTGGGCGGCTTGCGGCGCACTCTCGATCGCGATGCGCGAGCCGGGCGCGACGAGGAGCCGCATCACGATCCCGTCGACGGGGGCGCGGACCAGGGTGCGATCGAGGGCGAGCTGTGCTTCGTCGCGCCGAGAATGCGCTCGGGCGAGGAGCCCGACGGATCGGGCGACCTCGGCTTCGGCGATCGCGACGCCGAGGCGTTCGTCGATGGTACGGGTGAGCTGTTCGGCGGCGGCGGTCTGCGCAGCGCGGGCACGGTCGATGCGCGCGTCCAGCAGCGGTCGGCGGGCGCGCAGCGCTCGGAGGCCAGCCCGCTCCGCTTCGAGTGCGAGCGAGAGTCGGCGGACTTCACCGGCGGAGACCGCACCGGACGCGACGAGACTTCGCTTCCGCTCGAATTCGTCCTCGACCGCCGCGACGCGCGCGCCCTCGGCGGCGATCTCCGGATCGAGAAGGGAGAGCTCGGCCAACGCCTCGGCGACGGCGGCATCGGTGGTTCGGGAATCCCGGCGGCGAGCGATGAGCGTCTCCAACCGCTCCCGCTCCGCTCCGAGGGCTGCTCTCGCCCGCGCGCATTCCCCCTCGGCGACCGCGACGTCGGCGTCGGCGGCGGCGACCGCGATGCGCGCGTCGTCCGCGACGAGCCGCGCGACGACATCCCCCGCCTCGACCCTCGAGCCCTCAAGCACGGTGATCGCCTCGATCGTTCCACTCTCGAGCGCGGTGGCGTAGTAGGGGTACGGATCGGGTTCGAGCCAGCCGGTCGCGGTGACGCTCGCCCCGCCGACCGACCCCTCGACCGTCTTCACCATCACCGGGACCACGCGGACCGGTACACCGGGGAAGAGAGTGCGCCACCCCGCGCCGATGAGCAGCGCCGTGGTCGCACCGACGAGGAGGAACGGGAGGACGATGCGGGTCCCGAAGCGGAAACGCGGCGGCGGGATCTGGCGGTTCATCGCCCCACCTTCCGGGCGGCAGAGAGGATCGAGTCGGCGACTCGGGGGGTGGCAGCGACCCTTGCCTTCTCTTCATCGGTGAGGGGTGCGAGGGAGCCGCCGACCGCACGGATCAGCGCACACAGCGCGATGCGGGCGTCGAGCTCGGCTTCGTTTCGCTCGCGTCGGGCGGCGAGCGCGGCGTTCTCGCCGAGGAGCGCCTCGGTGCGCGTCCCCTCTCCGACCGAGTGCCACGCCTCGAAGAGCGTCGCGCGCTCGAGGGCGGCGGGGAGCCACTCCGCGTCGATCTGGGCGAGGCGCTCTTGCGCGCTCGCGAGCGCGGTGTGGGCGAGGCGGGTCTCGAGCAGCGCACTCCAGAGCGTCGATTCGGCCTCTCGCGCCCTCTGCTCCGCTTCGGCATTCCGGCGGGCGACCGCCGCGTGCCCCGGATCGAAGATCGGAGGCGCAAACTCGATCCCCGGGAACACCCCGTCGCGCTCATCGAAGTTCT
Source organism: Planctomycetota bacterium (assembly GCA_032128395.1). Lineage (GTDB taxonomy): Bacteria > Planctomycetota > UBA8108 > UBA1146 > UBA1146 > JAQBGV01. The sequence goes on from JAQBGV010000046.1 coordinate 59,259, forward strand.
GTTCGTAGCCGACGGTCGCAGCGACGGTTCCGAACCGTTCCCGGCCGGCGAGGTCGAGGCGCGCCCCCGCCGCTTCTGCGCGCGCGAGCGCGGCGGCGACGTCGAGACGACGCACGGCGACTCGCTCGATGAGTTCCTCCTCGGAGAGGTGCTTCGCGCCGGCGAGCGGAAGCGACGCCGGGTCGAGGACCGGGCAGGATGTGGTTTCCGTGACCGCACCCAGTCGCTCGAGGAGGATGCGCTCGGCGGCGGCGACCGCCTCACGGCTGCGGATCTCCCGGTCGCGGGCACGCGCCAGCTCGATCCGCGCCGCATCCACGGCGAGGCGATCGGACTCCCCCGCGTCGGAGAGCGCGGTCACGAGAGAGAGGCGCTCGGTGAGGACCGCGACCGAGCGCGCGTCGAGGCCGCTGCGAGCGCGCGTGTGATGCACGGTCGCACATGCGACGCCGACCGCTTCGACGGTGCGGAGCGCTCGATCGCTGAGCTCGAGCACCGCGGAACGCAGCTCTGCATCTGCCGCGGCAAGCCGAGCGGGGCGTGTCCAGAGGGCGGCGAGCGGCGCCATCACTCCGATCATTCCGGGCGAACCGGCGCCACCGTCGAGCGGGAACCCGAGGGCGACCCGAAAGGTCGGGTTCGCCAGAAGGCCCGCCTGGACCAGATCGGCGCGCGCCGCTGCAACGGCCGCGACCGCTGCGCGCAGAGTCGGATGGCGCTCGAGGGCGAGCCGGGTCGCGGTCTCGACGTCGAGCGGGTCGGGGAGTGCCGCGGTGGGCGGAGGCGACAGCCAGTCGGGGGCGAGCCCGCTGCGCTCGGTCACGTGGAGCGACGCCGTGGTGATGTCATCGCGGGGATCCGTCGAGCCACAACCGGCGAGCAGGGTCACCAGGGCGAATCCGTAGATCGGATGATAGGGCGACACGGAGAGGTCCTTTCTCGATCGATGCGAAAGCCCGCACCCCGGATCGGGGTGCGCAGAGCCGTGCGATCGAGAAGGGCTAGCGGCGCAGAACGGTGTAGAGGGTCGGGGGCGGCTGCCGGGGGGAGATGGGGTGGCCGCGGTGCTGGAAGAGATGCAGGGGAGCGCGCGCCGGATCGATGACCTCGACGGCGAGGGTGCTCTGCAGCGCGGCGGCGCGGAGCGAATCCGCCCCGGGGAGTTCCTCGCGCGGATCGACGCTCAGGATCTTGAAGGTCGAGACTTCACAGCAAGCGCACACGGTCGAGTGATCGCCGCGGACTCGTATCGAGGGAACCGTGCATGAGGGGACTGGGCGTGAGGGGTCCGCGGCTCGCCGCTCGGCCTCCGCTCGCTCGCGATTCGCGCAGCGAGGGCAACACGCCGGTGCGGCGGGCCCGGCGGGATCGGGGCAGCAGAGCGAGAGGAAGCTCTCCGTACCGGTCACCGTGCAGTGGTAGACCGGCCGCCCCGAGAGGACCGAGGGGATGAGCGAGGCGAACAGCAGGACGTAGGCGGTCAGTTTCTTCATCGCCCGTCGACTCTAGCGCTGGTTTCCGGAAGCGACAAGCCCGGGGGTGGGCACTGGCCCTATCATCGGCACTTCGCGGCCTCGATCTGGAGGGGGGGGAGATCTTGGCAATTTCGCCGGACTTCCCGTCAGAACTCGAGATCGGCCCCCTATGAGGGGTTGAAAGGGCACGAGGGGTGCCCGCTGAACCAGGAGGCTGACATGAAATCCCCGATCCTGACCACTCTGGTGGGACTGCTGCTCGCGACGACTCTGGGTGCCGCGGACACTCTGGCGCCGATCGCACCCGACTTCTCCGCGTACGACACCGATGGCGACCGGATTCGCGATGACCTTTTCCTGGAGGCGTCGGAGTTCGCGAACGACGCGGCTTCTCGCCTCCCCGTGATTCTCGTCCTCGCCGGTGCGCCTGGCCCCGCGGACAGTGCTCTCATCGAGAGTCTCGGCGGCACGATCCTCAACGAGTATCACCACGCCCTGAACGGGTTCGCCGTCGATATTCCGGCGGCGGCGCTCGGAGCACTGCGCGACGGACTCGGCGCCCGGCTCGTCGGTGTCACCCGGGTCTACGCGACCGAAGCCACCCTCGATGACACCCTGTACCAGGCCCGGATCCGCCAAGCCGCGTGGGGGGGCGGGTACCGGGGGAATTCGAATACCACCGTTCTGGTCTTGGACTCCGGGTTCGATGACAGCCACGCGGACCTCGCCGGGCGGGTGGTGTCGGGTTGCTGGGCCGACTTCTCGGCGAGCGGTCTCGCGAGCCCGAGAGATTTCTACAGCCACGGCACCCTGGTCGCTTCCATCGCGGTCGGCGACGGCAGCGCCTACGGCACCACGCTCACTCCGACGATCACTACCGTCAGCGACGGTTGGCACCCCGGCGACGGGGCGACGAGCTACTACTCGTTCCACAAGATCATGAACCCCGGAGCGACCACGCTGACCTTCAACTTCGCCGCGGGGGCGACCGCGACGTTCGGACTGAGCGACTTCAACTGGCAGACCGTCGCCAGCGGCAGCGGACCGACTGGCTCGATCCTCACCCACACCCCCGCCCTCGGCGGTTTCTACAACTCGTACCTGTCGATCTGGAACAACAACAACTGGTCCCCGTATCGCGTCCGCGCGGTGCACCCCGTCTCCGGAGGCCCGTACCCCTTCGACGGGCAGAACTACCTGAGCGGGGCCGCGCCCGAAGCGATGCTCGGCGGAGTGAAGATCCTGAACGACGACGGCAGCGGGAACTCGGCGATGATGATCGCGGGTCTCAACTGGGCAGTCGCGAACCGCGACACCTACAATATCCGCATCATCAACATGAGCGTCGCGCTCCTCGGGGGGACGACCGATCCTGCGGTGAACACCGCGGTGCAGAACTGCGCGAACAACGGGATCCTGGTGGTGTGCACCGCCGCGAACGACTTCCCGAACCTCACCATTCCGTCGCCGGGGATCTCGCCCTACGCGCTGACGGTCGGTGCGGTGAACGATGCTCAGGAGATGGCGAACTACTCCTCGAACGGCGCACTCGGGAGCAACAAGCCCGACGTCGTCGCCCCGGGCGGCTCGATCGTCCGCGGGTCGATGGTCACCGGCGCGGACTCGAACGACGGGGACGCCTTCGGAAACTTCCCCCAGGCTCAGATGAACATCCATCGCAATGGGTACGGCACTTCCATGGCCGCGCCGCACGTCGCCGGGCTCGCTGCGATCCTCATCGACGTCCAGGAGACGAACGGCAACCCGTGGCAACCGACCCTGGCCCGGGTGATGGAGCTCAAGGGGCTGATCTGTATGACCGCGACCGAGACCAACCAGCCCGGAGAGATGCAGTGGAACTTCGGGAGCATGCCGACGACGCCGTCGGGGAACGACCCGACCCTCGACCGAGGAGGCAAGGACGTCGTCGAGGGGTACGGTCAGATCAACGCCGACGCGCCGGCGCTCGCCAGCTGGTTCCCCTTCTCGATCCCGACCCAGAACCCGCTCCCGATCGAGTTCGGGTACTTCCCGTGGGAACGCCGTTGTTGGGCGATGAGACTCCCGACGATCGTTCCCGGGACCACCTACACGATCAACGGCTTCCCGTACGGTGGCCCTCTCACCGACTGCGACATCTATCTCTACGAGACCACCCCGACCGCGACCGGTCAGCCGGTGATCTTCCTCTCCTCGACGAACGTCGGCCTGACCGAGAACATCACCTTCACCGCCGACGCGAGCACGCCACCTCTGTACATCGTGGTGAAGAAAGTCGGAGCCAACGGCACGGGAACCTTCGGGCTCGATATTCAGACCTCATCGGGAGGGACGAACTTCCGCCGCGGTGACGTCAACTCCGACGACCTGCAGAACATCGCGGACGCAGTCGCGCTCCTCGGGTTCCTGTTCAGCGGCGGCGCCGCGTTGGCGTGCGACGAGGCCGGCGATGTGAACGACGATGGAAACCTGGACATCGCCGACGCTGTGTCGTTGCTCGGGTACCTGTTCTCGGGGGCAGCGGCCCCGCCGAACCCGTTCATCAACTGCGGCCCGGACACGGATGGCGACAACGTAAACTGCACGAATCCGACCGGGAGCTGCTGAGGCCGACGGGGCCAAGAGATCGCTCGTGGAAGAGGGCCGGCGCGTCGCGCCGGCCCTCTTCCACGTTCTCGCGGGCGAAACCCTCACGATTCGTGCCCCGGGACTAGCGGTCCCATCATCAGCCTCGGCGGTATCTGTATTTCTGAGGCCACTCAGCGGAAGTCCGACACGAACGAGGGTGGAACCGAGTGTCCACTCGGCGGGGGCGGTACGGTTGGAGGCTCCGCCCGAGCGGAGGCAGGGATCGGGACACCTCGAGGAGGAGGGATCGACCATGAAACGCTTTGTCGCTGGACTCGTGAGCACATGCGCATTGTTCTTCTCGGCCGACGCCGACGCACAGAACCCGGACTACGTCTTCACGGTCGGCACTGGGTCGGGCGCACCCAACACTACAGTGTCGATCCCGGTCACCCTGGACAACAACGGCTCGGACATTCAAGGCTGGTCGTTCGGACTGTGCAACGACGCCGCGGCCGTGATGCCCACATCCATCGACCCCGCGGACTCGGCGACCGTCAACGGCGGGGGGCCCGTCGACTTTTCTTCGACTCTCCTCTTTGCGAATGGCTGGAACCAGGGGGTCGTCATCAGCCTCTTCGGCCTGTTCTCTCTCCCCGCCGGAACGCTGGGTTTCGTCCCCGCCATCGCCGATTATCTGATTTTCCCCGCAGCACCGTCGGGCCCGACCCCGCTGGACTTCTGCTTGATCGGATCTCCCCCCGTCAACTTGGTGGTCATCGTGAGCGGGGGGTCGGTCGTTCCGATCGGGATCTCGGGAGAGATCCTGGTCGGGGGCGGCCTCGAGTTCATCCGCGGGGACGCCAACAACGATGCTTCGGTCAATGTCGCGGACGTGGTTTGGCTGCTCGCGGAACTGTTCACCCCGGGGAGTCCGATGATCGATTGTCCGATTGCGGATGACCTGAACTCCGACGGCGGGGTGGACATCAGCGACCCGATCTACCTCTTGGGCTTCCTGTTCCAGAACCAATCACCCCCGGCGGATCCGTTCCCGTCTTGTGGGTCGATTCCGGGGACCATGGCATCGGACTGCCCGGAGACGGGCTGCCCGTAAAGGCGAGGTCCAGCCCGTCGTCGAGGTTGCCGTCACCGCGGCGAAGGCTGCGGATATCGACGCCCGGCGCCGACGAGAGCTGGGCCGAGCGCTGGGCCGAGCGCAAATCACTCGGCCCCCTGGTCCCGCAACCTCTGCATGAAATACCAGTGGTGGCCCTCGGGGTCCTCCGCGCTGTAGGTGCGATCGGCCCAGTAGTCATCGCCGTAGTCCTGGGTCGCGGGCTCCTCGGTGATCTTCGCGCCCGCCGCGCGCGCGCGTTCGCAGTGCGCATCGGCGTCGTCGACGAAAACGCAGAGGGCCTGGGTGCTGGCGCCAGCGAGTGCGCGCGGCGAGGTGCACCAGGGACGCGCCGGGTTCAGCCCCGTCTGGCCGAGCATGATCATCCCCTCCCCGAGGGTGAGTTGGGAGTGGAGGATCGTACCCCCCTCCCCCTCGACCCTCACCTTCACCTCGAATCCGAACGCTTCGCAGAGCCAATCGATGGCGACAGCAGCTTCCTCGTAGAAGACAGAGGGGGAGATTCTCGGCCAACCCTTCGGCGGTGGTTTCATGCGCGTTCTCTTTCGATCTGAGGGGGGGCGTCCCCACGATACCCGAGGGGTGCGGCCCGCGACAGAGCGACCATCCTCTCGACCTGCCCCGCCTCATGTTGGACACTAGGTGCGCACGAACCCACCACGAGGAGGTCGAAGTGAGCTCGTTCATGGATCGCATGAAGGGGAGAATCCAGGCGGCGGGGAAGGGGGCCCAGAAGCTCTCGGAGGTCGCCAATCTGAAGCTCGACCTCCGAGAGGCACGGAGCACCCTCGACGCCCGGTGCCGAGACCTCGGGAAGGTGTGCGCGAAGAGGTTCCTCGATGACGGCGAGGAGAGACTCCCACGCGACGAGCCCGCGATCCGGACGCTTCTCGACGAGATCGAGCGGAAGCGCAAGCGCGTGCAAGGGATCGAGGCGGAACTCGAGCAGCTGAAGGAGAACTGATCACGCGAGGCGGTTTCCGAGCCAGGGAAGAGCAGGAGTACCTCCTCCCTGATGGTGGGATCGTGCGTGGAGGTGGGCGATGCGGTGGGTCCTCTTCGGAGTGCTCGGGCTGCTCGTGATCTCGTTGGCCCTGTTCATCCGTGCGTCTCGCGAACCGACTCCCGAACCTCTCGCCACCGAGACTCCAGCGTCTCCCCCAGCCGGAGAGTCCGCCGTCCCAGCGCTCGCGGAGCCCACCGCCGATTCCCCCGATCCGTTCCTGCCCGACGACCACAGCATCATCGGCGTAGTCCTCGGCCCGGATGATCTTCCCATCGAGGGAGCACAGGTTCGCTGCCTCGAGGAAGCCCCGTTCGGATTCCCGCGAGAGCCCGAAGCGGGGCGCGAGATAGACCAAACGGTGAGCGATGCAGATGGTCGTTTCCGAGTCACTGGAGTCCCGCTCGCCGATCACGAGCTGATCGTCCTCGCGGCGGGCCTTGCTCTGAAGATGTCGACCGGGCATCGCGTCGGCGAAAGCGTCGAGCTCGTCGCGCATCGAGGCGATCCGCGTCGAAGCCGAAGGCTATGCACCGGAGACCGCAACTCCGCGCCTCGAAGATGGAGACGTGTTCATCCTGAAGTTCGAGCTCGGCCCCTCCGCCACCCTCTCGGGGTGGATCACCGACGGGAGCGCACCGATCGTCGGCGCAAGAGTCCGACTCGAGGCGAATCGGTGGAGTGGATCGCCTCAGTCGTGGGGCTGGGGGCCGCGCCCGTGCTCTGAGGAGTGCAGGACCGATGCGGAGGGTCGGTTTCGCTTCGATCACGTGCTCGCGGACGCCGATTCTTACACCCTCGACGCCGCGCACCCCGGATTCGGGCCGCTCCAGCTGGAGGTGAATCCGAGCGGCGACCTCGAACAGCAGATCGGTGAAGTGATTCTGTTGGAAGAATCTACGGTCGTCGGGCGCATCATCGATGACGGTGGCGAGGCGATTCCCGGAGTCCGGGTGCACGCAGCGCGTCTCGCAGCACAATCACACGCCCGATTTTCTACCTCGGATGACTCGGGGTCCTTCCAGATCTCGGGACTCGGCCTCGGGCGCCACCGGATCTCCAGTCCCCTACTCGAGGTAGTCCATCCAGTTGAAGTAGAGCTCCCTCGGGCGCTCGCTCGCCTCGAACTGCTCCTCGAAGAGCAACCGGACCTCCGCCCCCCGGACCTTGTCGTCCATCAGGGCCGCGTAGATCCGATCGCCCAGGATGTACCCGAGCGAGTGCGTGGTTCCGATGTGCACCGGGAGGTCGCGCTCGTAGAGGCTTCGGAAGCGGGGATATCCTCGCACCTCCCCCGCGAGTCGGCGCGCTTCGAAGTCGAGGTGGGTCAGCACATCCCGACCGACCTCGCGGATCTGCTGCATCCGCTTCCCGAGTCGCTTCCCGCGTGTGTCATCGAGGACCTGCTCGAATTCTGGGCGGTGATAGCAGGCGCGCTTCTGATCGATGATCTTCGAGCCGAGGAAGCCGATCGCCTCCTTCAGCGTGCGGTAGTAGAAGTCGAAAACCCGGTTCGTCGGGCGGCGCACGTGACCGGCGAGCTTCGTGTTGATGTAGTGGGTCGCCTCCTCCGCCGCGTGGTCGAGGGAGAGATTGCCGAGGTAGATCAGCCTTCCGTCGACCAGGAAGAAGCTCTCATCCCGCTCGACCTGCTCGCGAAACTCGGCGAGGTCCTCGGCCTCGATGCCGCCGCTCTCCTCGAGTTGGTCGAGGAAGTCGAGGTCGCGGCTGGTGTGCACCGTGAAGTCGTCGAAACCCTCGTCGCGGATCTCCAGGAAGCGACAGATCGTGCGGACGATCTCGTGGACCTGTTCGGTCATCACGCTGGATGAGATCTCGGGCTCCTCGAATCCGATCGACTCCTCGAGCTCGTCCTGGTTCATCTCCCAGTTGAGGTACGACTGATACTTGACGAGCGGAGTCGAGTTCATCAGGCAGTAGATGTCCTCGGCAATCTGGACCGCGTGGGTCTTCTGCTCGAGTTCGCGCTCGGCGAGCCACCAGTACACCTTCTCCGCGTTCTGGAAGACCACCACCTGACGCACCGGCGGCAGCTTGCGCCGGTGGACGAGGACCTCGACCCGAGCCGGGATGTGCGGAGGGGCGACGTGCCAGTCGCCGAAGAGAACCGCGACGAGGGCCTCGGGATCGCGCTCCCTCGCCTCGACGACGAGCATCGCCGCCATCGCGTCGCGGAATCCTAGGTCATCGCGACCGACCGCCGGGTCCGAGTTCACGGCGAGGACCTGCAGCCCGTGTTGGCGGGCAAATTCGAAGTGCATGCGGTAGTTCCGCCAGCTGAATCCCCAGGTGTTCTCGTAGTCGATCGCTCGGAGGAAGGCCGAGTCGTCGAGCTTCCCTGCGAGGTACGCGTCGACGTGCTCCTGGCGGTCGAGTTGGACGACCTCCGTGGCCAGGATGATGCGACGCCCGGTCGCGATCACCTCGCGCAGGATTCGAATCGGTGCTTTCTGCGATTCCCGAAGGGTGTGGTAATCGCCGAAGTGGACGACATCGGCTTCGGCGACCGCGCGCGCCACCTGATCGGTCGTGACCGGCTTCGCATCGCCGGGGAACATCGCCTGGTACTCCTCGAAGTACGTGCGGAGCTCGGGGGTCATCGGCCCGAGCGCCTCGTGGATCTCACTCTTCGCCGCGGCGACGAGCTTTCGTTGGATCTCGATCAGGCGCTCGCGGGCGCGAGAACTCACCGCCGCTCCTCCTCGGCGAGCACCGTGGTCAGTCGTTCGAGGTCTTCGGGGGTGTTCACGTTCCAGAACGGTCCGAGCCGTGACGCTGCGCCGGTGAGAGTCGGGAACGCCGCCGGGAAGGGGAGACGCGTCGACGGAGCCGTCTCGGCGATCTTGTGGAGGGCCCGCTCCCCCGAGACGCGCAGTCGATCGATCGTGTCCCGGCAGCCGGGGTCGTAGATGCCAGAGAGCACTTCGATCCCCTGCTCGTGCTCGGCGAACACGCATTTCCCCGGCGTGTGAGCAGCGAACAGGGTGCGGGGGACCTCCGGCGGGACGAGGGGGAGATCGACGGCGACGAGCCAGAACGGTCTCCCGATCCGGTCGATCAAGTGGGCGAGTACGTCGATCAATGACGCCGCCCCCGGCGGATCGAGCACGGTCTCGACGTCGGGGGGGAGGTCGATCTCGAGGGGCGTCCGAGCCGAGACTCGCACCCGTTCGAACAGGGGGCACCAAAGGTCGAGGTGCCGCGCGAGGAGGGTACGCCCCCCGATTTCGAGGCTCTCCTTCCGGCGGCCCAGACGCCGCCCCTCGCCCCCCGCGAGCACGACCGCCTCGCTCAGAAGATGGTCGTTCACGCTGGGCTCCCCCCCGGTGGAAGCTCGTGATCGTAGCAGACGAGCTGGGTGGGAACGAGCGGAACGCTCCCCGAGAAAAGGCAGAACCTCTGAACCCCGTGTGGTTTGCGGCGGCCCAGGCGGCGCGCGTGCGATTCGCCTCACCCCGCGAGGAATCTCGTGCTTGCGGTTGAACGCCGGATCGGTACCTTCGGTACGGGCTGAGACAACCATCCTTCTTCCCGACTTCTGGGACGCCGGTCGCCACCGGGGTTCCACTTCGACCCCACTCGGGTCGGGAAAGTAGGTGCGTATGGTCCCGCCGAAGGTCGCTCGCCCTATCTCGTTCACTTCGCTCCGCACGCTCGCCCTCATCCTCGCTCTGGCGATCTGTAGCGCCGCTCCCGCCCAGGACTTCATTCGAGGGGAAGCGAACGGGAACGGTTCCGTCGCGATCGAAGACGTGATCTATCTGATGAACTACTTCTACGAGAGTGGTCTCGCCCCCGTGAACGCGTGTGGTGCGTTCACGTTCGACCTCGCCGACATCAACGACAACGAATACCTGACCATCGCCGACCCGCTCCGACTCGCCGAGGCGCTCTTCCTGGGAGGCTCGATCCCCGCCCCGTACCCCACTTGTGGCCCTGACCCGTCGAACCAGACGAACGGGTTCGATGTGATCGACACGGCCTACAAAGTGCGCCTGCTCGGTCCCTTCGATGGCATCGACACTTCCGGAGGCAATCCGCAGAGGACGGCCGGATTCGAAGTCGGAATCAATGTCCCCTCGGCAGTGCGCGCAGTCGAGCTCTACTTCCAATACGATCCCGCGGAGCTCTCGAACCCCCGCTACCAAGGAGTGCATCCCCTCACCATCGGCGAGGTCGCTTTCGGGGTGATCCGACTCACTCTCCAGGGAGCGTTCTCTCCCCTCGACGTGCATCCCGGGCTCAACCGGCTCGGTGAGATCGTGTTCGACGTCGCCCCCGGCGTGCTCGCACCGCAGCTCGACTGGGTCCCGGTGTTCTCGGCGGCGTTCTTCCGGCGCGCGACGATCGTCGACGACGTTCTCGAAGACCACCACCCGGAGTTCATCGCCGTCGACGCTTCGGTCTTCATCCGTGGCGACCTCGACGCGAACGGGATCCGCAACGTGCAGGACCTGATCATCTGGCTGGTGACCTACACCACGGGTTCGCCCCAGCCGGTCTCCCTGTGCGATCTCGGCCCCTCGGAGGCCGCTGACGTCAACGACAACGAGTTCCTGACGGTCGCCGACTTCCTCCTGCTCGGGGTCCAGCTCTTCTGCGGTGGCACCGCCGAGATTCCGACTCCGAATTATTGCGGGGTGGACCCGGGGTCGGAGATGGACGATTTCGACCTGGTCGACCCGGCGTACTCGGTGCGTGCGGAGAGATTCACCCTCATCGGGGCGGGCCCGGTCGAACGCGACGTCGAGATCCCGCTCTGGATCCTCACCCCCGAGCCGGTGCGCGGGGTCGAGTTCACGCTCGATCTCGGCACACCGAACCTGACCCTCGACTCGCCCTTCTTCGAGCCAGCGGGGACCCTCGTCGACCCCGTGTCGGCGAACCGGCAGGAAGGATCACTGCTCCACGTCGTGATCGCGAGCACCTGCAGCTCGATCATCGAGGGGAGTGCCGAGTGGCAAGAGCTGGGGATCCTGAAGCTGCACCTCGCCGGAGTCGTGCTGCCGAACCCGATCCAGTGGCTCCCCGATGCGACGCTCGGGACTTCGGAGTATCGCGCCTCGGTGGTCACCGCGGACTTCCGCGATCACCATCCACTCCTGCTCGCCGGCGAGCGCATTTTCCAGCGCGGGAATTCGAACAACGGAGGAGTCTCCACGCCGGTCGACATCGGGGATGCGATCTGGATGCTGAGCTACCTCTCGGGGACCGGAGCTCACCCTCCCTGCCTCGATGCGGGGGATGCGAACGACGACGGCAAGCTCGACTTCGCCGACCCGATCTACATCCTCGGCTATCTCACCGGAATGCTCCCGCCGATGCCGACGCCGTTCCCTGCGTGCGACTACGAGCTCGACATCGATGAGCTCGACTGCCAGGACTACGACTGCATCTAGCGGTACTACGAGCGAGGGGTGGGAGTGCCGCGAGGGCCGCGCCGACGGGCGCGGCCCTCTTCCTTGGCCCCTAGCGTTGAAGAAGACTGCTAGGCCCAGCGCTCGAGCTGGCGCAGCGTCGCGCGCAGGTCCTTCGGCAGCGGGGCCTCGAAGGTGATCCGTTCCCCGGTGGTCGGATGGTCGATGGCGATCGACGCCGCGTGGAGCCCGAGCCGGTCGAGCAGGGGGCGCTCCGTCTCGCCACGACCGGGTCGGTAGTCTCGCTTCACGCCGGAGAGCAGAACCGGCGCGCCGTCTCCGTAGTACGAGTCGACGACGCACGAGGCACCGGCTTCGCGCAGCGAGATTCGGATCTGGTGGGTGCGCCCGGTGTGCGGATGGACTTCGATCCAGGCGAACCAGCCATGCACTGCGAGCACGCGGTAGTCGGTGCGGCACGCCTTCCCGCGGCTGCGCGCGACGCGCATCCGCCCGGGGCGCGCGGGGTCCTTCTCGATCGACAGCTCGATCGTCCCCTCGGGAGGAGTCGGGATCCCGGTGGTGAGGGCGAGGTAGTGCTTCTCGACCGAGCGCTCTCGGAACTGGCGGCGGAGATTCGCCTGCGCCTGGCGGTGGCGAGCGAAGAGGAGGACCCCCGACGTGTCCTTGTCGAGACGGTGGATGACGTGGGGGCGGGGAGGGTCCTTCTCGCGCTCGCGCCAGAGGGTCCAGAGGAGGGAGATCGCAGTCGGGGCGTTCGCATCCCAGCGCTCGCTCACCGTGGAGAGGTTCGGCGGCTTGTCGATCGCGGTCAGGTCCGCGTCCTCGTGGATGATCGCGATCTTCGGGGGACGATTCACGGCGCGGTGCGCGCCGCCGCGGTGTGGAGTTGGGCGATCCCGAAGTTCGCGTCGATCTCCTGGTCGGGGTGCGCTCGCTTCTGGGCGATGAAGGCGGTGAGGGCGCTCTTGTACTCGGCCTCTCCTTCGGCGAGGCCGTGACGCCACCGCGCCAGTCCGAGGTAACCGACCCCGAGATTCACCCCGAAGGTCGCACTCGCGCCCGCCTCATCGGTTTTGCCCTCTCCTCGCGCGAACTCGCGTGCGGCCTCGAGGCTGCGTTCGAAACTCGTCACCGCCTGCGAAGTGTCCCCGAGAGACAGGGAATGCATGCCGTGGGCCCAATAGGCGATCGAGAACGGGAACGGCCCCTTGCCGAGCTCCTTCCGCCACCGGATGCAATCATCGGCAGCGGCGAGGCCCGTCTCGAAGTGGTGACGCTCGCGGGTGCGGTCGTCCTCGGGCCAGCAGTCGGCGAGGTCGGCTGCGAGGTTGTAGCTGAGGACGTTGGAGAAATTGAGGCACTTCGCAGCCTCGGCGGGATCGCTCTCGTTCGCTGCTTGTTCGAGGCCTTCGGCGATCGCCGCGCGCGCGATCTCGATCGTCGCGTCGAGGCTCTTCCCCGGCCACTCCTCGTGGGAGAGCTTTCCGCAGGCCAGGGAAAAGAGCCCACGGCGGTCGTCGAGATTCTCGTCTGCACGGATCGACTCGATGACGGCGACGACACCTCCCTGCTCGGCCAGTTCGCGGATCTCTGGCCACTGTTTGTCGTAGGGATGGTCCAACATGGGAGCGCTTCTCTCTTCCGACGACTCTACCGTCTCGCAGCTACCGTGGAACATCGGAGTACCGACGAGGTGTCCGGGCAGCGCTTCTCTCTTCCGACGACTCTACCGTCTCGCAGCTGCCGTGGAACATCGGAGTACCGACGAGGTGTCCGGGACAGGCATCACCTGCGGTGAGCCAGTCCCTCTTCGATCACTCTGCTTCTAGCTGGATTCCGTCGAACCAGACCTCGCCGCGGGTTCCCTTCACGAAGCAGGCGACGTACACCACCCGGGATGGGCCCGGGGACCAACGGAAGGTGTACGGCTTCCACGGGGTGTTCGGCTTGCGGAGCGGTTCCGTTCGCCCGAGCCAGCCGCCGAGCTCCCCGGTGAAGAGTCCGACGAATGCCTCCCCCGCGAAATCCTCGGTGCGCATCGCGGCTTGGAGTCGGTAGGACTTCCCCGGTGGCAGGAAAATGCGCTGGATGATCGCTCCGCTCCCCGCGCGGAGAACCTCCACCCGAAGTGACTTCTCACCGATCGCTGGGGACTTTTCGGCCACTTCGAATCGCAACGAGCCGCGCGGTTCGGTCGCACCCTCGATCCAGCCGGGTTGCCACCCGGCCTCGAACGATCCGCTGAGCACCGGCTTGGTAGTGAATTTCAAGGGCTTCCCGGACGAGACGTCCTCGCCGGGAGGGGGTTCGTCGATCAAGCCGAGGTGCAGCGGCTTCCCTTCGGGGGTCGCGAGAGCCAGCACGAATCCGCGGCTCCCCGGCGGCTGATTCACCGCGACCTCGATGAAGCTCTCTCCCTTCGGGAAGATCACCGGGAAGGGGCGCTTCTGGTTCAGCATCAGTTCGTCGTGGGCGGGCTGGAACTGTTGGGGAGATGCGTCGAGTCTGCCGATCGCCTGCCCGTTCACGCGCACTTCGAGTTGCACATCGCTCGCGACGAGGATTCGCGCTTCGGTTTCCTCGGGAACCGCGATGCTCCGGAAGAGCAGCCACCGGCGCGCGCTCGCGATCGGCTCGCCGTCGATGGCGAGGTCGATCTCCGCGGTCGGCCAATTGATGCGCCGCCAGATGAGCGGGTCCCCACCTCCGTCGATGTCGAGCACCCACCAACTGCGGATCTCCGTTCCGGGGACGAAGGCGTAGTTCAACTGCCGAGGGTGGCTCTTCGCGAACAGGACCGACTTGCCTCCGAGATCGACCCGATCGTCGAAGACCGGCCAACCGTGCGCGCGGAAGATCCACGCGACGTTGCGGTCGAGAGCGAGCGAGTAGAGTGCGGCGATTCGTTCGATGCTGCTCAGGTTGTGCAGCGTCAATGTCTGTTCCGAGGCGCGCCGCTCGTCGATCATGCGGTGGTGGACATCGGGGCCGAAGAGTGCGCGTAGGGCGGGAAACACCGCCGCGTTCGGGCGCCAGTCGAAGCCGAGCTCGCCGCGGTCCTCGATCAGGTGATCGATCGTGCGCTGGTAGGTCGCGGCGTGGAGGAGCCGGTAGGCGATCGGACCGAACAGGGTCTCATCCGTCGCCGAGCCCCCCTCCGCGAGCATCATGTACGGATCGTGCCCGAAGCCGAGATTGTGGCCGTACTCGTGGCGATACGCTCCCGGGAGCAGATCCCCGGCGCAGGCGTAGCGGTGGAGCACCGCGCTGTCGAGCGTGATCACTCCTCCTCCCCCCGTCCCGCCGATCCCGGGGGGGAGAAAGATGTCGAATTCCATGTGGAGCCGACGCATCCCATCGGGGAGACCGAGGGACGCGAGGCTTCCGTCGATCGTCTTCTTCACCTCCGGAAGGAGCGCGCGGATCCGCCGCTCGAACACCCCCGGCGCTCTCGCGCTCGACCCCGCATCGTTGAACACCTGGAGCTGTTCGAGCGTGGCGATTCCGACGATCGACTCCGAGCCGTACGGGATCCTAGTCTCGTAGCGCAGCTTGCCCAGGTCGAGGTCGAGGAGACGTTCGACCTCCTGGAAGCGCAGCGACTGCAGTTCCCGGTCGAGCTTGGTGACGGTACCGTCGAACCCCTCGAGTCGTCCCGGCTCCCCGGGGGCGCGCTCGAGCAGGCGTCCCCCCGCATCCGCGACCGCGAGCCAGAACTGCTGCTGACGGTCCTTCCGCTTCTGATACAGGGTCAGAGACCACGGGGCACGCGGCGCCAACTGGTGGTGCGCACCGGAGGGGAGATCGACGCTGTACGGGATGAAATCTGCGCGGTCTCCGCCGGCGAGGGTCGCGGCGAGCTCGATCCGGTAGGTCCCTGGCATCACGTAGGCGCGCCACGGACCTTCGGTCTTGAACCGGAAGCGTTCTCTGTAACGACTCGCCGCGCAGAGCTCTCCAGTCACGCTGGTCGCGCCTCCGGCCGCTTTCGCGGGATCGAACTCGACCACCGCGAAGCGTTCTCGGGAGAATCCCCACTCGATCTCGGAGCGCTCGGGAGTGACCATCTCCGAGATCAGGACCGGCTCCCCGTCGTCGGTGCGGCCGAGCAGGCCGAGCTGGACCGGGAGTTTGCCGAGCAGGAGCCGCAACTCGCCGCGCGCCGGACGCGAGGATTCGAGCCGGCCGCGCACTCCTATCTGCTGGGCCACCGCTTCGTACCGGTACGCCTCGGCGATCGGCGCCGGGGTGACCCAGATCCGCTCGATCGGAAGTGTGGTTTCCCCTTCATCGAGGATGCGCACCAGGACCGAGCGATCGGGAACGAGCCGCAGTGAGTTCTCCTCGGCGCCGATCCTGCCGGAGAGCGAGAGAAAACGAGGGAGACGAACGACGATCGTCGGCGCGTTCGGATCGATCGGCTCGGGGACCTCGGCGTGCACGAAAACGGTGTAGCTCCCCGGGACGACCGCGCGGGTGAACCGCCCCGCCTCGTCGGTGACCCCTTCGAAGGTCGCGAGTCCGCCCCCCTCGACGAGAAGGAGCACTCGGGCCTCCGGCACCGGACGCCCGAGGTCGTCGAACACACTGACCGTCACGTTGCGCGTCGCGAGCTGTTCTCGCTCCCACTCTTCGCGCGCGCGCTCGCGCTCGATCGCGATTGCTTCGGCGGCGAGCGGAGTGGTGTGCCCTCCTTCGGGAAGGACCTCCTCGGCGGTGGCGAGCAGTGAGCCGTCGCTGTCGAGGAGTTCGAAGACCACCCGATGATCCTCGGGCTCGAGCAGGGCGAAGTAGCGACGGACCCGTTCCCCCCTGCGCGCTCCGGTGAGGGTCAGGGGAATCTTCTCGCCACGTCTCACCTGACGAGAACGCAAGCGCACCTGTGCTCCGACCGGGAGCCCATCCGGCCGGATCTCCACGCCGATCACCCGGTAGTGGCGGCCGCGATGGGCAGAGTTTCGCTCGGGGACTCCCGGGCCCTTTCTCTCGATGAAATCGGGCGGTGCGCTGTGGTTCTTCTGGTTGAACTCGTAGCCGATGGTACGTGCGCCGGGAGGCCACGCGTCGGGGATGATCCGCAGGAGCGGCTTCTGCGTCTCGACGGTGACGACCGGCTGTTCGGTCTCGCCATCGGACGGGACATCGGAATTGGCCGCAGCGGGGACCGGGGTCGCGTCTGCCGTGTCCTCGCGCTCGGGGCCGCCCTCGGTGTCCGGGACGATCCAGTCGTCGCCGACGGGGGCGCGAAGTTCCCGCACTGGGACGGTCGACTCGTCATCGATGGGGTTGAACAGGTTGTCGTCACCCTCGGCCCGAGGAGGGTGGAACTCGCGCACCGGCTCCAAGGAGTCGGCGGAAGCGCCCTCTGGAGTCGAGATCCCACCGGTCGGATTCGTCGGAGCGACGTTTCGACTCTCGCGTTCGACCGCCGCTCTCCGTCCGCCGATATCGATCAGCCCCGCACCGCTCCCATCGCTCATGATCTCGTCGACCGCCCAGACGATTCCGGCGATCGCGACGATCGCGACCACCGCGGCGGTCGCGACCTGGGCGGGGGAGACTCGGCGGATGGTGCGGCGACGCCGGATCGGCGCGGCGGCGGCGGTCGGCCGAGGCGCCGACGACTCTTCACCGGTGGACTCGGGTCGAGAGGGTCGGAGCGGGGCGGCAGCGATCTGTGGAGTCGAAGTCTCGATCTTCTGGGATGCCGCTCTGGAAGGAGCCGCTCGCACCCCCGGTTTTCGCTCCATGGCAGCGGATGGATCGCCGAACCGGATCTCGCAGTCTCCGATGTGGAACTTCAGCCCTCGGGTGAGGGGGATCCGATCGATGCGTTCACCGCGGACCTCGGTCCCGTTCCCCGAACCGAGGTCGACGAGGGTGAAACGCCCCCCTTCGCCGATGATCTCGGCGTGCCGTCTGGAGGCTCGGGGGGTGAGGAGCACGATGTCGTTCTCGTCGGCGCGTCCGATCGTCAGGGGACGATGCCCCGCGTAGTCGATCGTGCGGCTCTTCCCCTCCTCGGTGATCGTCACCCGGATGGGGAGGCCGATCGGCGCGTCGTCTCTCGGATCACGTTTCTTCATCGTCTCCCGTACCCAATTCTCACCCGAGCGTCTCCCACGACCTGGGTCCCCGTGGATCACGGAGTGTCGAGGAGGAGTACGTCTGCGAGGTCCCCCTCGTTGAGACGGTCGACCTCGGCACCGACCCGAACCAGGCAATTCGCGTTCGCGAAGCTCGACAGCAAGTGCGATCCTTGCCCCCCTAGAGGGGAAAGGACGAGCTCCTGCCGCGATTCGTCGTACTCGACTCTCCCTCGCAAGAGCTGCAGGCGCCCCACCCGCGGGAAGACCCTTCCCGCAAGGACCCGCGCGCGGCGGTGGGGGAGCAGACCGTCTAGGCGCCCCTCCATCTTCGCCAGGGCCGGCCGCACGAAAATCTCGAAGCTGACCAGGCACGCCGCGGGGTTTCCCGGGAGCCCGAAAAAGGGGACCCCGCCGATCATCCCGTCGACGAGCGGCTTTCCGGGCTTCATGTCGACCTGCCGAACTTGGACCTCATCCCCGAGTTCGCGCGCGACCTCGCGGATGTAGTCGAGATCGCCGGCCGAGATCCCCCCGGTGGTGATGATCGCGTCGGGACCGAACTCGAGTGTCGCTCGGAGCCCGCGGCGGATCGCCTCGCAGTCGTCCCTGAGGACCGGACGCGGGATCGGCACCGCTCCCCAGCGGCGAAGTCGCGCGACCAAGGAATAGAGGTTCGAGTTTCGGATCTTCCCCGGGGTGAGGGTCGACTCGACCGGCACCAGCTCGTCCCCCGAGGAGTGCACCGCGACACGCGGCCGCCCGCGCACCGGCACGTGAGCACATCCGACGGTGGCGAGGACTCCGAGCGCGGCGGGACCGAGACGCGTGCCGGCGGAGAGCACCTCGTCCCCGACGGCGAAATCTTCTCCCGCTCGGCGGATGTGCGTTCCGGGGGCGACCGGCGCCCCGAAGGTGACGGAGCCATCATCGTAGGAGAGACATCGTTCGAAGGGGACGATCGCATCGGCGCCGTCGGGGATCGGGGCGCCGGTGAGGATCCGCATCGCCTCCCCTGCCGCGAGGGCGCGCGAGGCGGGACGCCCTGCCTCGATCAATTCGACCACCGGCAGCGGCGTAGGGTGTGCCTTGCTCGCACCCGCGAGGTCGGCGCTACGCACCGCGAATCCGTCCATCGCGGTGTTGTCGAAGGGCGGGATCGCATCGCGGGAGCGGATCCCGCTCGCCAGGGTCCGATCGAGCGCCTCCTCGAGAGGGACGGTCACTGGGCCGAGTGGGACGATACGTGCGAGGATCTGCGCGCGTGCTTCCTCGAGCGAGATCATCGATTCCCCCCGGCCGACGGTAGCGGCCCGGTGACCGACTCCACCCACTGGAAGTACTCCTTGAGCCCCTCTTCGACCGAGAACATCAGCAGCTCGGGGCATTCGTAGGGGTGGAGTTCACGGAAGCGCTGCTCGAAGCCCCCCGCGGTCCGCGGGGCGGTCTTGATGAACAGGATCGCCTCGGAATCATCATCGCGAATCTCTTCCTCCCAGCGGTAGATCGAGCGCACCTTGGGGATGATGTTGACGCACGCTGCGAGCCGTTCCTCGACGAGTCGGCGGGCGAGCTCCGCGGCAGCGACAGCGGGCACGGTGGCGACGCAGAAGTAGATCACGGAGTCCCTCCGAGGTGTTTTCTGGTTCCCAACCATCGGGCCCGGACACGGCCGCATCTTCGCTTCCGTTCCCGTGCGTCGATCCGATTCTCAACCCTGACCCGAGAGGGGCTTTCGCTTCCGAGCTCCGGTCCCGACAATAGCAGCATGGGTTGGCTCGTACTCGAGGGCAAGAGCGGGGAACGCGCCCGCGAAAGACGTGTGCAGATCCCCGAGGCCGGGACGGTGCTCTGTGGCCGTTCCGGGCAGGCGGACCTGGTCCTTTCCGCCACTGCGGTCTCCCGCCGCCATGCGATTTTCTTCCACGAAGGGGGGCGCGACTGGGTCCGGGACGCCGGCTCGACCAACGGCACCGAAGTGAACGGTACCAAGCTGACCGAACCGCAACCGTTGAAAGATGGGGACCGGGTTCAGGTCGGGGTGGTCGAAATGGTCTATCGCGAATTCGTTGCGCACCCCGCTGCGATCCCTTCCCGCCGACGAGTCGATTCCCCCTCCTCCGGCGGACCGATGACCGACACTCCCAGGTGGAGCGACGTGACCCTCATCGGAAAGGGTGGGATGGGCGAGGTGTACCGCGCCCGGGATCGCGACCTCGCGACCGAGGTCGCGATCAAGCGACTGCGCGCGCGGGACGGGCGATCCGCCGATCTCTTGCAGCGATTGCATGCGCGGGAGGCGGCGCTCGGGCGCACGATCGAGCATCTGAATGTGGTGCGGGTTCTCGAAGAAGGGGTGTGGGGTGGAGATCCGCTGTTGCTTCTCGAGTGGGTCGAAGGGCAGGACCTCGCGACGCGGGGAGAGAGCCTCTCGCGGATCGAGAAGCTCGAGGTATTGCGTCAGACCGCGCTGGGTCTCGACGCCGCGCACCGCGCGGGGATCGTCCACGCCGACCTGAAGCCGGCCAACCTGCTGCTCAGCAACCCCGCGGGGAGCGATGTCACCCGCCAGGAGAACCTGGGGATTCTCGAGGACCCCGATGACGAGCCGACCCCGACCGAAGACGATGCGCTCGCCCTCGAGATCGCGGATCGGATCGGCCTTCCGGACAAACCCAGTCTCGATCCCTTGCCGTTCGTCGGTCGCGAGGCGGAACTCGCGTTCATCTCTGAAATTGCGGCAGAGATCGCGGGGGGAGGTCGTCGTTGGGTTCTCCTCCACGGCGAGCGCGGGGTGGGACGGCGGCGACTGATCGAGGAGGCGCGCCTGCGCGCTCTCGAAAACGGCGACTCGGTCCCGCTCGCGACTCCCGAGGACTGGGGCCCTCCCCCTGATGGGTTCGAGGGTGTGTGGATCACGCCGCTCCCGGCATTCTTCCCCGATGACGAGAAGCTCCGGCGCGCCGCCGACGCCGCGCGCGCCAGGGGCGAGGTGCGCGAGCTCTTCCTCAAGCCATTCCTGCGAGGTCAGACGATTCGGCTGGTGGAACGGATCTGCCGCGATGCGCGCTCGGCGCGAGCGTTCGCAGACGCGATCGACCGGGAGACCGCGAGCCACCCCGGTCTCCTCGCCGCCGCGCTCTCATCGGCATTCGACCGCGGCGCGTGGCGGGCGAGCGGGAGTGGCTACCGATTCGATCCCTCGGCGCTCGCGACCGACGAGCGCTCCGTCGGCGAGACCTTGATCGAGCGCTGGCGGGGCGAGGAGAAGGGAGTGCGGGATCTCCTTTCTCGACTCTCTCCGGTCATGGGAGGGCTCGACTTCGAGGCGATCGCAGAGATCACACAGTTCGACGCCGCGACGCTGTACTACCTGCTCGAGCACGCCGAGCGGACCGGATACTTGCATCGCGAGGAGGAGCGTCGCCTCCGGTTCGGAAACGAAGTGTTGAGACGCTTCCTCGATCACGCCCTCGACGACGGCGAGCGGAGGCGCCGCGTTCGTCGCGCACTCCCGGTCTTGCGTGAACGAATCGAGACCGGTCGCGCCTCGACCGAGCTTCACCTCGGCGCAGCCGACCTCGCGCGGGCCGAGGGTCGACTGGAGGAGGCATTTCGTTGGTCGTTGCGCGGCGCCCTCGCGGCGCGGCAGCGCTACGAGCGGGAGCGGTTCTTCTCCGCGGTAGATGGGGCACGCGAGTGCTACCTCCAAGCGGGGGAGGGAGCTGCGCGTCGGGCGCTGCAGGCGGTGGGGGAGGAGCTCCTCGGGCCGGGAGGGCGTGGGATCGACGGTCTCGATCGTCTTCGTCGATTGCCGATCGCGGTGACGATGAAGATCGCCGACTTCGGGATCGCCCGTCGCGTCGATCCGGAAGAGGGCTCGGCGAAAGCGGGAGAAGTTCCGTGGGGAACTCCCCGGTACATGTCCCCGGAACAAGCGCGCGGGGATCCTCTCGCGGTCTCGAGCGACATCTTCAGCCTGGGGATCGTCAGCCGCGAACTGCTCGAGGGTAGCCATCCGCTCGGCGATCTGCGGGGCAAGGGAGCGGCACGGGCGATCACCGACGGCGCCGCATCGCCGGGACCCTTGGCGATGGCCACGCTGGGGGGGGCGCTCGCGGGCCTCCTCGCCCGGATGCTCGCGGTGGATGCGTCGGCGCGGCCGACCGCCCTCGAGGTCGCCGATGAGCTGCAGCGAGCGCAGATTCGCGCAGCCCTCGGCTAGTGTCCTGAGTCGACACCTGCGCCAAATTCAGGGGGGAGAAGGACTCGGCAGAAACGAACGAAGATGGTGTGGGCCGACTTCGATGGCGGATCGACCTGATGCAACGCGATTGCGTACTGCGCTCGTCCT
The DNA here is from genome assembly GCA_032128395.1 of Planctomycetota bacterium. Classification (GTDB taxonomy): domain Bacteria; phylum Planctomycetota; class UBA8108; order UBA1146; family UBA1146; genus JAQBGV01. Next base: position 81,285 of record JAQBGV010000046.1, read on the forward strand.
CTTGTTACCCAAACTGCAAGAAGCTCGAATCCAACTCGGGGAGCCATGCACGCCCTCGCCCGAAACGGTGGGGGCGTGCTCCTTTTCCCAGAAGGACGGATGACGGCGAGCGAGGGCGTGTGCGGGTACCCCGTGCACGCATGGCGAACTCTACGGCCCGGGAGTGGTAAACGGGTTGCCTCTCTGGGAGGGGATGGCTCTCTGGAGGGGTGCAGAGAGCTGGGGTCACTGGTTGACCCCATCTTGACCACCCCCCATCACGAGGTGCTGCCTGCGCTGCTCGCGGGGGATCCAGAAGTCTGGTGCGTCGGGGAAGACCTCACCGACGATGGCGGGATGCAGGATCCGGACGAGGATGGGCCGGACATGGTCTCTCGGATCGTGTCTTTGCACGTCCCTGGCCCGCCCGAGCAGGAGCGATGAGCACGGGGACGCCCCCTCATTCCTCCGCCTCGAAAAACTATCGACAGTTCGGGCTCCCCAATCTGCGGTGGGCAAACGGTCGCCCGTACCGCAGAATCCCTGCATGAAGACATCGATATATTCTCGCGGCGTGCTCCGGGCGTCGTCAGTGCCTGAAAACGAATCGCCGATGCATCCGACACCGACCGAGTACTCTCAGCTCCACGCGCAACTACACTCAGTGGCTACGCGATGTTGAGAAGCCTCAGGGAGGCCGCATGCGAACCAAGATTGCGCACCGAATTGCATGCGCAATGTTCTGCCTCATTCTGAGCTACCCTTGTTCATATGCCGTATTCCGGCTCGCTGGTTCACTCACTCGCTACGACTATGGGCTGTATCTCACCTCCGAAGAGGGTTTTCTTGTGTTCGAGGCGCGAATGGAAATCCGCAGCTCCCGTTGGTGGGAGTCTCAAACGTCGGACGACACCAGGTCCCCCACGTCTGCGTTCGATAGTTTCTATCAGCCATGGATTCTGTTTGAACTTTGGGTCCGTGGGTTCGGTGGCAATCCAAGGCGCACCAAGGTGAGGTCTCCACACAAATCGAAGCGAGCCGGAATTCGCCAAATCCGGCTCGCTCGCACAAAGCTTCAGAACTGATTAGCCGCTTTTGTCACTGGCATTCGCAGTATGCCGAAAAAGAATGCCTTCGCTCTCCATGGCCCGGGCTTCCTCCCGCCTCAGCGTGAATGCGATATCGTTGGAGGCCTGGGTTGTTCACGTTCGTTTCCGTCGAAAGAGTTGTGACCGAATCTTGTGTTCTGTCCTGAGCTGAAAAGGCGGCGTATCCTCTCGGTTCGTCACAAACCGAAATCGCCCACCCGGGCGCGAAAGGATACGCCATGCCAGTGAGTCAGAAGCTACCCGATCAGGAGTCGATGGACCAACCCCGTTTCGTCCTCGA
>JAQBGV010000047.1:0-2597 GCA_032128395.1 Planctomycetota bacterium
GGCGCGGACCCGGCGGCGTTCGCAAGGCGCGACGACGCCGGCGTGTTCATGGACACTCCAAGGAGGAGCAACGCCGCGAAGGTCGTCGTGGCCTCGTCGATTCGTGCTCGAGCTTCCGACTCAGGACTCCAGGGGGACCGCTCGTGGTGCGAGATTCTGAACCTGCGAGGAGACCGGTCCGGATCGCGTTCTTCTCCAAGCGGAAGAGCCGGACTCTCTACACGCAGTACATCCAGAGTGCCCTCGAACGCGAGGGGGCGAAGACCTTCACGATTCGGGTCCATCGACTGAGCAGCCACTTCGGGCGCACCTTGGCGAGAATCCTCGTCCGCCTGTATCTCGCGCTCATCCGGCCGGACCTGATCTTCGTGTTTTCGGGGGACATCTTCGCCGATCTCCTCGACCAGTGCGCCACCCGCTACCGGACGATGCTGCTGCTCGACGACTTCTTCCCGGTCGAGGGGAGCCTCCTGGAGAAGGCCAAGAAGGTCGATGTCTTCGTCCACACGATGCGAGGTCAGCTTGCGGAGTACACCGCCGCGGGCGTGAAGCGCGCCGTGTTCATCCCCAGCGGGGTGGATCCGGAGCGCCATCGCATCGTTCCGCCCGGGGTCTTCTACCGCAGCGACTGCGCGTTCATCGGGAAGGCGATCTACCAGGACCGCATCGAGCTGATCGAGTCGCTCACCGGCAAGTTCGATGTCGCGGTGTACGGTGCCGGCTGGGAGGACCACGGGATCACTCCCCGGCTCCCCGATGTCGATGTCCCCCACTTCCGGAGGATCTGCTCGACCGCTCACATCGTCATCGGGATCGACAAGACGCACGAGTACGAGCTCTACTTCTCAAACCGGACCTGGTTCGTCCTCGGGTGCGGGGGCTTTCTCCTCACCCGATACGTGCCCTGCCTGGAGGAGATGTTCGTCAATCACCACCACCTGGTCTGGTTCAAGGACACGGCCGAAGCCCACGAGCTGATCGAGCACTACCTCGCGCGCCCGCGGGAGCGGGTGAAGATCGCGGGCGCTGGCCACCGCTTCGTGCACCGGAACTATCCATTCGACCGCATGGCACAGGAGATCCTCGGGGTCGTCATGGATGGGCGAGAGCCCGCCCCCTTGGTCGATCCTTGGAGCGATGTCGATGTCCCGGGGGGAACTCCGGCGACTCCGGATCGGGAACACGCATGATCCGCTTCAGAGAGATCGAGAAGTGGTGGCGCTACCGGAAGTTCCTGGAGAACCCCTGGGAGGTGGCGACGTCTCGGCGCCGGGCCCCGTCGGGTTCCGAGGTGGCGCTGCGCGTTCGCGAGTGCGGGGTCTGTCGTATTCGCGCGGGTTCGACCGACCACCGAGTCTTCGATGACGTGTTCCTAAATGATGTCTACGATCTCGAGCTACGGCGAGAAGACCGGCAGAGCTCCACGCGGTGGGGGACGGTCGTGGATGTGGGTGCACATGTCGGGCTGTTCGCGGTGCGGGCCGCCCGGTTGGCGGAGCGCGTCATCTGCTGTGAACCGATCGAGGAGAACCGGCAACTGCTCGAGAAGAACCTGGCGTCGTCGGGAACCGCGAACGTCGTGATCACCCCCTACGCGATCGGGGGGCACGACGGCGAGACGGAGATCCACCGGAGCGTGAACCAGGCGGGTCACTCCCTCTTCAAACTGCTCTCGGGGGATGGGACGAAGTCCAACTCCGTGCCGATCCGCCGTCTCGAGACCCTGTGCCAGGAACAAGGGATCGACCGGATCGACCTCCTGAAACTCGATTGCGAAGGGGCGGAGTACCCGATCCTCCTCAGCGCATCCGATGAGCTGCTCGGCCGGATCGACCGGATCGTGCTCGAGTACCACGACATGGGCGAGGACCGCGGAGAGCACAAGATCGAATCATTGGTGGACCGTCTCGTGTCGGTGGGATTCCGCACGACCGTGGTCGCTTCGCGTCGGAATCGTCAACGGGGCACACTCGTCGCCTCGTCCCAGCCGGAATGAACGTAGGGCGGGGAGGAACTCGATGGCAGCGGTGAGACGCTATCTGCTCCCGCGAGGGGTCTGGCGACTGCGCGCCCCCCTCGCCATGGAGCTCAAGCTCTGGGCGCGGGTCTGGTTCAACGTGCTCCTTCCCCATCGCCTCATCCGGTACGTGCGGTACTGCCGGGGCAAGAACCTGAAGCTGCATCTCGGCTGCGGCAGCCGGCGCGTCGATGGTTGGCTGAATCTCGACATGAACCGCAAGGGTGACCTCACCCTCGACCTCCGCGAGCCGCTCCCCTTCGCCGAGGGGAGCGCGACCGCCGTTTACTCGGAGCACACCCTCGAGCACTTCTACCGCGAGCACGACGCGCCGAACCTGCTCAAGGAGTGCCATCGGGTCCTCGTCCCCGGGGGCCTCGTCCGCGTGACCGTGCCCGATTCCGAGACGTACCTGCAGTACTACATGGGGAATCTGCCCCAGGACGAGGCGGAGACGCTGAAGCGCAGTCACCTGCGGTTCGGAGGGACGCGGATGGATGTCGTGAACTCGGCCTTCCGCTGGAAGCACCAGCATCACTACATGTACGACTTCGAGACCCTCGAGGACCTCCTCGAAGAA
>JAQBGV010000048.1:0-29967 GCA_032128395.1 Planctomycetota bacterium
GGCAGAGTCCAACAAACTTCAATCCTGAAATCGATGGGCGACGAGGAGCGGACGGGGTTGGCGCGCGAGCGGGCCTCGGTCGATCGGGCGGACCTACTTCGGCTTCGATTTCGTATAGAAGCCATCAGTGTTGGGCTGCGAACCCTGCGGGCTACGCAACCCAGATGGAAGCCATGGCTGAGCAAACCTCTTCGAGTCGCTGCGCTTGCAGGTTGTCGTGCGCGATGACGATCTCACCTGGTTCGTCACACCAAAGACTGAACTCACAGTTAGCGTACACCGCCCTAATGCCTAGCGGAAAGACCCCGTTCTCGTGCGTGTCGTTGGTTGGGAACGAGATGCCCAGTTCGTGAGCGAGGTGTGCGAGAGAATTTTCGACGAACGGACCCCAAACGGCGGGACTTGCCGCTGGATTCGCGCGGAGGATCGTGCGCGCGCTCCCCTGCTGACGCTCGAGTGATCGGTCTGCGACTGTTGCCTCCGATACGCTGCCCAACGGAGAAAGCTCAGCGGCGCCGCCGCTCAGCGGGTTCAACTACAGGGTACAGTGCGGCGGCGTCCGCTGCAGTGACTTGTTGGGCGGGCACCCTATTCACGCTCACTCTGCGTGCTTGGTGTGAGCCCACCAATCCTCAGCTGACCTGCCTTCGAGCAACCATGGGGCGGACGGCTTTTCCTGATCCGTCACCCCGGCATGCCAGGGCGGGTGGTCGAGATTGTCCGGGATGAACTGGTGGAAGATCTCGCCGTGCTTGTGCCAAAACGAAACAGGACTAGGCCAGTGGGTTGGACGGACGTTGCCGCTCTTGTATGCGCTTGCTGGAACCGCGGGAGACCGCATGTACATGAAGCCAGTCGAGACGTACCACAGCTCGCCTTCTTCGAAGCGGTCTCTCTCGCCAATTCGCTTCACCCGACGCCAGCCACGAACTGGTTCGCCCGCGCCGGGATAGTCGCCTGCTCCGACGATACTTCGGGCATGCGTCTCGTAGAACTCAGTACGGTACAGCACCCAGTCGAAGAGACTGGCGCCGCGCAAGATGAGCACGCTCAGAACACTCAGGCTGAGAAACGCCAGGAGCGAGACTCGCAATCTGGCGTTCACGGTCGTGGTGCCGCCCAACGGCTCGAGGCTCACTGGGCCTGGAGCGAAGCGGAAGGCTCCAGTGAAGCCTTTTGTTAGGCTGTTCCCGACAAGCACAGGACAATGGAAATGCAGTGATCGAATGCAGTCACCTCCTGGTGCTGACTATTCGGTGGTGAGCGCCCCGCGAAGATCGTCAGAGAGCTGAAGCCAAGGAAGCCCGTGGTCGGCAACACGGGCAAAGTGCTCACGTCTTGAAACATCATCGGGCAGCAGTACTACGACAGCATCTTCGACCTGCCACCAGCGGCCGGACTCCTCAGGAGTGTCGGTGAACTCCTGACGCAGTCTGTATCGGCCGCCAGGTTCAAGTGTGAGTACGTGCGCGTGCTTCGCTGGGCCGGTGGAGTACACCCCGGACGTGGTGGAGGCGCATCCGGAGAGAAGAACCAGCAGGACAGCAATCCAACAATGCACGCTCATGGGGCAACCTAACAGGATCTTGACCGGACCCAGAGCGTCCCTCGTGTTCGCCCTCGTTGCTTACATCTCGCGAGCGCGCCCGGCTGGCGTTCGCAGTTCATGATCGTACATCTCGCAAGTTCCTACGGGAAGCGGGGAGGGCGCGCGGGCGGATTGCCGTGCGAACTTGATACGGCTGGGGCTTGCCGGATAGCGGGATTGTCTTGTGGGTCGTCCTCGAGCAGAAGGAAGGGGCCGCCACTTGGCAACGAGCTTCCGGCTGAGGCTGCCCACGTGCGTCTACGAGCGAGCAGCCGCGAGCACCTCTTCGATGCGCTGCTCGAGCGGCCTCGTCGAGAAGATCTGATACCGATGTTCGGGCGAGAGCGTCAGATGCATCTGCAGGAGGTCCGTGAGCTGGAAGAGCGGGAGGCCCTCGGGGAGCGGGTCATCGTCCTTCCAGTGGCCCTCGAGCGCGTCGCGGAGTTTCTCCTCGTAACGGGCGCGTGCGATGGGGTCATGGATGCTCTCCTGGTCGAACGGAATCGCCTCGATCTCGCAGGTCGGGTAGAGGTGATCCCCCCGGATCGGCGCCACAAGAACGCGGCGCAGGCCGAGGATGATCACGAGGAACCGGCCGTCCGGAAGAGGACGATACTGCTCGATCCGTCCGAGTCCGGCGATCTCCTGCACGGGGGCGACTTCGGCGAGTTGCCCCTTGTCCTCGCCGAGGACCGTGCCGACGACGAGCTCCCCGGTTGAGTCGAGAAGATCGCGGACCATCTGCCGGTAGCGCGGCTCGAAGATGTGGAACGGTTGGACCTGACCCGGAAAGAGCACCATGTCGGGGAGCGGGAAGAGCGGGACGATCTTCCTCTCCGCACTCGGCCCCGACCCCGGCGGTCCCGACCCCGGCGGCACCGAACCCGGTGGCACCGTACCCGGCGTGTCAGAGTTGGGGCCTCGATTCGAGGGTGGTTCCGCGGGCGAGTGGCTCATTTCCCCATCATAGCGTCGGGGGAGGTCTCCCGCTCGCGACGTTTGCGGGACCCGCAAAGTGGTGACGGGAGCGGGGGATGCGCGCATCCTACGCTCCCGTCAGCCGGGGCACGAATCATCGCGATCGATCAGATACAGTTTTCTCGATCGCACGTTCCGAGCGGATCCGCCGTGGTGTCCTCGGCGCAGCTGTCGTCGAGGATGAATCCGCCGCCGAAGAGCCCGGAGAGCAGGTTCACCGCGTCGGCGATGTTCACGGATCCGTCATCATCGACGTCGCTGGCGTCGAGGCAGTTCGGGGTGAAAGAACCGCCGAAAAGGTGACCGAGCAGATTGATGGCGTCGGCGACGTCGCAGGAGCCGCTGTCGTCGACGTCTCCCCGCATCAGCTTCTCGGGGTCGCCGGTGCCCGTGCCAGGATCGCCGATCGTCACCGTCGCGGTTCCCGCCGTGGTTCCGACGGGCGAGTCCGCGGTGAAGTCGATCGGATACGCCCCCTCGGGGCCGTTCGCCACGCAGGTGACCACGTAGAACTCGGTGCCGTAGATCGAGCTGTCGAAACCCGGTGCGGGGAGCATCATCAGTCCGAAGAACGAGAACGGATCGACCATCACGTCACACTGCGGCGGGACACCGATGGCGTTGATGTACGCCTGCAGTCCCTCCCCCGGCGCCCAGGACATGAACTGCACGTTTGCGGGGTCGGTGTTCATGAAGAGAATCATGAAGTTCACCGGATCGGGATGATCGAGGTGCACGGAGAGAGTGAAAGTCTCGCCCGGTTCGACCGCGACGTCGGGGACGGTCAGTCCGAGTGCGCCGCTCCCTCCCCCCCCGATCGGCGGACCCTGAGCGACGAGCGTCCCAGCGGCGAATAGAACTGCACAGACGACGGCACACTTCCCGATAGACCGCATTTCGATCCCCTCTCTCACCCCCGTACGGGCCTAGTTCCACCGGAGCTCCGTCCGCGAGCCCCGGAGGGACGCTAGAGATTCTCCAGTCCGGTGGCAAGCACCGACTCGGAGCGGCGCACTGGAAATGGCGGCTCGCTCTCGGATAGAGCGTATTCTGTGCCTCGACTCTCTGTGCCTCGACTCTGTGCCTGGACTCGTGGTGCACGGCTCTCGACGACGGTTCCCTTATCGGGGGAGGACCAGCGATGCGACGCGCGGAGAAGGCGGCACGGATCCGTGAGATCCTCGACCAGCTCCACCCGGATCCGCCGATCCCCCTCGAGCACCGCGATCCCTTCACCCTGCTCGTCGCGGTGCTCCTCTCGGCGCAATCGACCGATGCGATGGTCAACCGGGTGACCCCCGAACTCTTCTCCCGGGGAGGGACGCCCGAGAAACTCGCGGCTCTGGGCGAGGCGAAGATCCTCCAGGCAATCCGTAGGGTCGGGCTCGCCCCTCAGAAGGCTCGTGCGCTCGCGGGCCTGTCGCGGATCCTCGTCGAGGTGCACGACAGCGAGGTCCCCGCGAATTTCGCGGCACTCGAGGCACTCCCCGGGGTCGGGCACAAGACTGCGAGCGTGGTGATGGCTCAGGCGTTCGGGGTGCCGGCGTTCCCGGTCGACACCCACATCCACCGCCTCGCCGCCCGCTGGGGGCTCGCGGGCGGCACCACGGTCGAACGCACCGAGGCGGACTTGAAGCGGGTGTTCCCCGAGGAGCGTTGGAACCGACTGCACCTGCAGATGATCTACTTCGGTCGCGCACACTGTCCCGCGAGGGGGCACGACCTCTCCCGCTGTCCGATCTGTGGCTGGGCGGCGACGAAGAAGCGAATCGCGGAAGAAGCGGCGAAGCTATCGGCGACGAAACGCAAGCTATCCAGCTAGGAGGCTGGGTATCATGCGCGGGAGAGTGGAGAGACATGAACGAGCGCAAGAATTTCATCGAGAGGATCGTCGAAGAGGACCTCGCCGCGGGGCGGGACGGGGGACGCGTCTCGACACGGTTCCCACCGGAACCGAACGGCTTCCTGCACATCGGGCACGCGAAGGCGATCTGCGTCGATTTCGGGATCGCCGCGAAGTACGGCGGAACCTGCAACCTACGCTTCGACGATACCAATCCCACAAAAGAGGAGACCCGATTCGTCGAGGCGATCGAAGAGGACATCCGCTGGCTCGGCTTCGACTGGGGGGACCGCCGATTCTTTGCATCGAGCTACTTCGAGCAGCTCTACGGGTTCGCGGTCGCGCTGATCGAGAAGGGGAAAGCATACGTCTGCGACCTGGATGCAGACGAGATCCGCGCCCATCGCGGCACGCTGACCAAGCCGGGGAAGAACAGTCCGTTCCGCGATCGCACCGTGGAGGAAAACCTCGACTTCTTGGCGAAGATGCGCGCCGGCGAGTTCCCCGACGGCTCCCGCACGCTGCGTGCGAAGATCGACATGGCCTCGCCGAACGTGAACCTGCGCGACCCGGTGATGTACCGGATCCTGCACCGCGAACATCACCGCACCGGGAACGAGTGGTGCATATACCCGATGTACGACTGGGCGCACGGACAGAGCGATGCCATCGAAGGGATCACCCATTCCCTCTGCTCGCTCGAGTTCGAGAACCACCGGCCGCTCTACGACTGGTACCTCGACCAGCTCGACCTCCCCGCTCGCCCGCGGCAGAGGGAGTTCGCGCGTCTCGAACTGACCTACACCCTCACCGCGAAACGGAAACTCCGCGAGCTCGTCGACGGGGGGCTCGTCGATGGGTGGGCCGACCCCCGCATGCCGACCTTGGGAGGGATCCGTCGACGCGGTTTCCCCGCCGAGGCGATCCGCAACTTCTGCGAAGACATCGGGGTCGCGAAGTTCAACAGCACCATCGACATGGTGCTGCTCGAGAACGCGGTGCGCGAGATCTTGAACCGCACCGCACCGCGGCGCATGGCGGTACTCGATCCGATCAAGGTGGTCATCACGAACTACCCCGAAGGCGAGGTCGAGGAGGTCGACGCGGTGAACAACCCGGAGGATCCCGCCGCGGGAACTCGGAAACTCCCGTTCTCGCGCGAGGTGTGGATCGAGCGCGACGACTTCCGGGAGGAGGCGCCGCGAAAGTTCTTCCGGCTGGTCCCCGGCCGCGAAGTGCGCCTGCGCTTTGCGTACTGCATCCGGTGTGACGAGGTCGTGAAGGACCCCGCCACCGGAGAGGTGACCGAACTCCGCTGCAGCTATGACCCCGAGAGCGGGGGGGGATGCACCTCGGACGGCCGCAAGGTGAAGGGGATCGTCCACTGGGTGAGCGCCGCGCACGCCCTCCCCGCCGAGGTGACTATCTACGACCACCTGTTCCGGACCCCCGACCCGAACGAGGGGGGCGACTTCCTCGCGAACCTCAACCCGGACTCGTGCCGAACCGTCCACGGGCAGCTCGAGCTCTCGCTCGCGGACGCGGCCCCTGGGGATCGGGTCCAGTTCGAGCGGATCGGCTATTTTCGGGCCGATCCTGTGCGTTCCAGACCGGGCGAGCCGGTCTTCCACCGCATCGTCCCCCTGCGCGATGCCTGGGCGCGGATCGAGAAGCGGCAGGAGGGCGAGTAGCCCCAACGCCACCTCGCGGCCGGTCGTACCGTGGGCACCCGTTCTCGCCGCTTGACATCTCTGCGCCTGTGTCGAGACTCGGGTAGCGCACGGAATTTCTTCCGGCGCTCCCCGGCGGCCTCCAAGTGCGGATCCGACCGGAATCTGGTGATGCCCCGAAGGAGGTAACCCCCCATGAGGACCCCGTGGATCCTGGCCCTGGCCCTGCTCATCCCGTTCCCTGCCGTCGTCTGCGCGGGGGACACCGCCGAAGCGCGGGTCGCTCCCGAAGAAGGTGTCCAAGACAAGGTGATCGAGCTCGGGGCACAGGACAACCGAGTGATGGAAGGACTCCATTACCTCGTCAACGTCATCGGCCCGCGGCTGACGTCGAGCCATAACGATCACATCGCGTGCGAGTGGGCGAAGGGACAGCTCGAGGCTGCCGGATTGCAGAACGTCGTCATGGAAGCGGCGGGTGAGTTCCCGGTGGCGTTCCACCGCGGCCCGTGGTCCGGAAAGATGATCGCGCCCGAGGAGATGGTCCTCGAGTTCGGGACCCCGGCCTGGTCCGCGGGCACCCGCGGCGTCGTCACCGGGCTCGCGATGGTGCCCCCCGCGAGCATCGAAGGGCTCGACCCCGCCGACTACGCCGGCGCGTGGATCCTGGGCGCCGCAGGCGGCGGCGGCCGGAGAGAGGGTCGCGGCCAGGGCCAGATGACTCCGGAACAGCGCGCCGAGATGCAGGAGCGGCGTCAGGCACAGCGGGAAGTCCAGACCTTCCTCACGGACGCCGGCGTCGCCGGTTTCATCACCCCGACCCGCAACAAGTACATCACGACCAACGGGAATGCGCGGATCGATCCCAACAAGCTCCCGACCACTCCGCAGATCAACATGATGAAAGACCACTACGATGCGGTGATGGCCCAGATCGAAGCCGGGAAAGAAGTGAAACTCCAGTTCGACATTCGGAACCACTTCGAGAAGGGGCCAGCGAAGTTCTACAACGTCTACGGCGACATCGTCGGCACCGACTTTCCCGACGAGTACGTGATCATCGGCGGTCACATCGATAGCTGGGACGGCGCGACCGGCACCACCGACAACGGCATGGGCGCTGCGACCACCATGGAGGCCGCGCGACTGCTCGTGGCGTCGGGAGCGAAGCCGCGCCGGACTATCCGGTTCATGCTGTGGAGCGGTGAGGAGCAGGGGCTCCTCGGCTCCAAGGCGTACGTCGAGAAGAACCCGGAGCTCCTCGAGAAGATCTCCGCGGTGCTCGTCTACGACGGCGGCCCGAACGCGATCTCCAGCCTGCCGACCACCAAGGCGATGCACAGCCAGATGGAACAGGCGTTCGCCTCGGTCGTCGGGCTGAACCCCGAGCTTCCGTTCGAACTCAAGCAGCAGGAGAAAGGCCTTCCCCGCGGCATCGGCAGCGACCACGAGTCGTTCCTCCCGAAGGGTGTCCCCGCCTTCTTCTGGACGCAGGAGGGGCGGGCGGACTGGCGGCACGGGATCCACACCCAGTTCGACACCTACGACCTGGCGATCCCCGAGTACCTCGAGCACTCCGTCGTGGTGATCGCGCTCGGCGCGTTCGGCCTCGCGAACCTCGACGGCCTTCTCGACCGCACCGAACTCAGCGCGCCCGGCGGCGGCGGATTCGGCGGCGGTGGCGGACGTCGCATGGGTGTTTTCCTCGACGAGCTGCTGGTCGAAGGGGTGACCCCCGACTCCCCGGCGGAAGCGGCGGGGATCCAGGCGAAAGATGTCTTCTTCAAGATCGACGGTACGGTCATCGAGAATCGCGAGGGCTTGGTCCAAGCGATCCAGAAGGGCGGACCGGAGAAGACGGTCATCATGAAGCGCGACGGCAAAGAGGTCTCCGTGAAGCTGATCTGGCCGGAAGAGAAGAAGGCAGAGGAAGAGAAGAAGAAAGAAGAAGCGAAGAAGAAGGAAAAGACCATCCTCTAGGCGGGTCGTCGGGGCAGGCTCCGGTCGAGCGGAGCCTGCCCCGAAACCCGCGAAACGCGTGGGGACTGGCACCGCGGTGCGGAGCCAGTCCCCTTGCGTTTCTTGCTCCCCTCCAGTAATTCGATACCGATGCAGAATCTCCGTTTCCCCGGACTGCTGCTGATCATCCTGTGCGCGGCACCCGCCGGGCTCTTCGCCGACCGCGAGCACATCCCCAAGCCGCTCAATATCGAGGCCGATCTCACCGAGGAGACCCTCGAGCTCTTCTTCCTCGTCGATGCCTACTTGTTTCGGCACTGGACGACCCTCGAAGCGCGGACCTTCCCCGACCTCGACGAGGTCGCGTACGCGGCCACCTGTACCCAGATCGCCGATTTCCTGACGACCCACGCGCCGATCGCGATCGACGGGATCGACGTTCGACCGGTGGTCGTCGACTTCGAGCTCCAAGATGGTTTCGCCGAGAACGACTTCACCGATTTCGTCGGGGCGACCGCGCACTACGGGGTGAAGGGGCGCCCGAAAACGATCGAGTTCAACTGGACGCGATTCGACACCGAGGATTCCTTCCCCCTCGAGTCCGCCTACCTGGTCTTCTCGACCGATGAGAACGGGTTCCAGGTGCTCCGCTTCCGAGCGGATGACCCGACCCGCATCTGGCAGCGCCCCGAGACCCCTCCCGCGGTGGACCCGGAAGAGATCGCCCCGGGGCTGAACCCACCGGGGGGAAGGCTGCCACTCATCTCCGTCGGGATCCTGGCGGTCATCCTGGCGATGGTCGTCGGCATGCGTTCGCGTCGGGTAGCGGTGCCGCGGATCGTCAGCGTCGTCACGCTCGGCATGGTCGGGGCCTACATTTCTGGCTCGATCGGGGTGGTCGAGTTTCGCTGGCCCGGGGAGTCCGCCGTGGCCCTCCCGAGCGAGACCGATGCGAACGCACTCTTCGAGACGTTGCACCGCAACATCTACCGCGCATTCGACTACAAGGAGGAGAGTGAGGTCTACGACTCCCTCGCGCGATCGCTCTCTCCGGAGTTGATCGACACGGTCTACGGCGAGGTCTACCGAAGCCTGCGGATGCAACTCGAGCAGGACGAGGTCGCCGCCTGCAAGATCCGTTCGGTGCGGATCCTCGAAGCCGAGGCCGAACTCCCCGCTGCGCCGCAGGTACCCGCGTACGATGTCGTCGCCCGGTGGGAAGTGGTCGGCACGGTGCGGCACTGGGGGCACGGGCACTGGCGCACCAACCGGTACTCGGCGCGATACCATGTGCGGTGGGCGCCGGAAGACGGCTGGCGGATCGGCGCGGTCGAGATCCTGGACCAACAACGGGTCGACGACGGCCGCGAGGCGGCGATGTGAGAAGGGACGAGTCCGCCGGATCTGCACCTCGGGGCGCCGCGATCGAACTCGAGGAGCTCCGCTTCTCTCACCCGGGACAGCGCGTTCCGCTCGCGTTCGGTCGGCTCTCGATCGAGGCCGGCGCGCGCGCCGCGATCATCGGTCCGAGCGGCTCGGGGAAGACGACGCTCCTCCATCTCATCGCGGGCATCCTCGTCCCCGATCGAGGCGTGGTGAGCGTCGCGGGGCTCTACCTCACCCGCGAGTCACCACGCGGTCGGCGACGGTTCCGGATCCGAGAGATCGGTCTCGTCTTCCAGGAGTTCGAGCTGCTCGAGCACCTCACCATCCGCGAGAACATCGCACTCCCCTTCGCGATCGAGCCGGGCCTCGCCCGCGACGGACGAGCCGAGCGACTCGTTCCCCTCGCCGAGCGACTCGGGATCGGCGACTACCTCGACCGACGCCCGCGACAGCTCTCGCACGGCGAACGGCAGCGCGTGGCGATCGCCCGCGCCCTCGTCGTCGGTCCGCGACTCCTGCTCGCCGACGAACCGACCGGGAACCTCGATCCCACCACCGGCAGCGAGGTCCTCGACTCGATGTTCCACGAGGCCGAGCGCCACGGCACGACAGTGTTGATGGTCACCCACGATCACGGTCTCCTCGACCGCCTCGACCGGGTGATCGACCTCGGGGATCTGCTCGAGACGGATACGGCGGCGTGACCGGTTCGTTCCGCCTCGCCTGGCGATACCTCGCCTACCACAAGGTGCGCACCGGGATCCTGATCCTCTGTGTCGCATTGGTCGGGGCGCTCCCCCTCGCGGTGCAGCTGTTGATCACCCGCTACCAGGATGATCTCGTCCGCCGGGCGGACACGACCCCGCTGATCGTCGGCGCCCCAGGGAGCCGGTTCGACCTGCTCTTGCACGCGCTCTACTTCCGAGGACGCCCGCCGCGGGAACTCTCGCTCGCCGACGCGGAGCGGATCGGTGCGAGCGGGCTCGCCACCGCGATCCCCCTCGCGATCTTGGACACGGCGCAGAGCGCACCGCTCGTCGGCACCACCCTCGACTACTTCTCGTTCCGCGGGCTCACCCCCGCCCGGGGGACGCTGCCGCAATTGCTCGGTGACGCGGTCCTCGGGGCGCAGATCGCCGCCGAGCTCCATCTCGGCCCGGACGACTCGATCCTCTCCGACTCGGGCCGGCTCTACGACATCGGCTCGACCTACCCACTGCGGATGCGGCTCACCGGCGTGCTCGCGCCGAGCGGCGGGCCCGATGACGGTGCGGTGTTCGTCGACCTGCGCACCGCTTGGGTCGTCCAAGGGCTCGGGCACGGACACGAGGATCTCGGCCGGGACGCAGACCCGGCGCTGGTGCTTCGCCGCGGGGAAGGGACCGTCACCGCGAACGCGGCGGTCCGCGAATACACCGAGATCACCCCGGAAAACATCGAGAGTTTCCACTTCCACGGCGGGAGCGAGGCATGGCCGGTGACCGGAGTGGTCGTGGTGCCGCGGGATGCGAAGTCGGGGACGATCCTGAGAGCGCGGCTCGAAGCGGATGACGCCTTGCAGCCGATCGTGCCGCGCGTGGTCCTCGATGAGACCTTCGAGATCGTTTTCCGGGTGAAACGCTTCTTCGACGCGAACACCGTGCTCGTCACCACCTCGACCGCGCTCTTCCTCGCGCTGGTGATCGTGCTCAACTGGAAGATCCGCGAGCGCGAACGGGAGACCCTGTTCAAGATCGGGGCGGGACGCTCCATCATCGTGAAATTGACCGCGATCGAGCTCGGGCTGGTCCTCGCGGCGGGGGGGGCGATCGCGGGAGGTGTCGTCTGGATCGCGGTGGAGTGGATCGGTTCGAGATGGGGACTGTAGCGATGCGCATCGGAACGCGACTCAGCCTGGTCCTGGCGATCCTCCTCTCCGCCTGTTCCCCGGAAGAGGCGCCAGCGCCGTCACCGATCCCCACGGCGAGTTCCGGCGCCATTCCCACCGTCATCACCACCATCGAAGCGAACCGCTACCTCGCCGCACGCATCGGGGGCGACCGGGTCGACGTCGTCTCTCTTGTCCCCCCAGGCGTCGATCCCCTCCTCTGGGAACCGGACCGCGCGGCGATCTCGAGAATGCAGTCCGCCGACCTCGTGCTCCTGAACGGCGCCGGCCTCGAACGCTTTCGCGACCGTATTTCGCTCGCGCCATCGAAGACGGTGGTCCTCGCCGAGGCGTATCGAGACGAGTGGCGCACCTTCGAAGGCACCGTACAGCACCAACACGGCCCCGAGGGAGAACACAGCCACACCGGCACCGACCCGCACGTGTGGATGGATCCGATCCTCGCGAAGCGTCACGCCGATCAGATCGCGAGGGAGTTCGCCGCACGCTTCCCCGATCACGCGGACGAGTTCCGCGCGCGCGCAGCGGAGGTCGCCGCGGACCTCGATGACCTCGACCGCCGCTTCGCGGGTGCCTTCGGCCCCGGGGGCAGCCCCCCGCTCGTCGCCAGCCATCCCGCCTACGACTACCCCGCCGAGCGGTACGGCTGGAGGATCACGAACTTCGATCTCGGCCCGGAAACTCTCCCCGAGGGGGGACTGAAACTCCCGGGTGTCCCCGATGGTGCGCAGCACATCTTGTGGGAGTCGGAACCGGCACCCGAGGTCGAGGTGGCGGTGCGAGCGCTCGGGTTCGCCTCGGTCGTGATCTCGACCTGCGAGCACGCCCCCGAGACCGGGGACTGGCTCGCGACGATGCGCGAGAACGCGGCACGCCTGGCCGCGCTCAGCGGGGAGTAGTTGCTTCGCGAAGAGGCAGCCCCAGAAAGTACGGCACCCGGGTCTGGTAGGCTCGGAACGCGTCGCCGTAGCACGACCCCCCGATCCAGCTCTTGCACATCGGGCCCCTCTCTCGGCAGGATGCCCGGACTCTCGCACTGGAGGCTCACCGATGGATCATTCACGAAGTCCCCGTTCGTTCCTCGCCCTCCTCCCACTGCTCGCCCTTCTCACCTCTTGCGCGCAGGTCTCGGGACAGACCATCGCCTCGGTCTTCTCCGATCACTGCGTCTTGCAGCGGGAGATGCCGGTCCCGATCTGGGGGACGGCGAAGCCCGGGGCCACCGTGCGTGTGACGTTCGGAGCGCAGACGGTCGAGACTCCCGCCACGCGAACCGGCGACTGGCGCGCCACGCTCGAACCGCTCGCCGCGAGTTCAGAGCCCCAGACGCTGATCGTCGAGTCGGGAGGGGAGCGAATCGAGATCGTCGATGTCCTCGTCGGCGAAGTCTGGGTGTGCGGCGGTCAGTCGAACATGGAGTTCCCGGTGCGGGGGTCGATCGATGCCGAGAACGAGATCGCCGCCGGTGACCTCCCGCGGATCCGGGTGATCTCTCCCGGTCACCGACTCTCCTCCGACTCGATGACGTCGACCGACGCGAAGTGGCTGGTTTGCACCCCCGAGACGATCGGCAGCTTCACCGCGATCGGCACCTTCATGGCTCGCGAGCTGCAGGAAGAGCTCGACGTTCCGATCGGACTCCTCTCGATCAACTGGGGCGGAACGCGGGCGGAGCCGTGGACCGATCCCGCCGCGCTCGCGAAACACCCCCGCTTCAAGACCGCCGTCCTGGCGTTCGAGCAGCGGCGGAAGGAGTGGGCCGAACGCGACATGGTGGACAACGCCACCGCCCACCGCCGAGCCATCGAGGGTTACGAAGAGCGGATGAAGGAGTGGTGGGACAAGAAGCTGAAGGATGACCCGGGGACCCTCGAAGGATGGGTAGAGGACGACTTCGATGACTCCGAGTGGGCATCGATGCCGGTTCCCGGACTCTGGCGCGACACCATCCCGGAGACCGCCAGCTTCGATGGAACGATGTGGTACCGCCACCTGATCGAGATCCCGAAAAAGTGGGAGGGGAAAGAGCTACGGATCGATCTGGGTCCGATCGATGACGCGGACCGCACCTGGCTGGGGGGCGCGCTCGTCGGCCAGACGACCCACCTGCACGACCAAGAGCGGAGCTACGCGATCCCGGCCTCGGCCGTCACCGCCGGCCGCCACGCCATCACCATCGCGGTGATCGACACCGGCGGCGAGGGGGGGATGAGCGGAGCTCCCGCCGACTTCCGGATCGCGCCCGTCGGTTCACCCGCAGCTGCGATCTCTCTCGCCGGGGAGTGGCGAGCCCGAACCGGGAACTCGTTCGACGGAAACCGCGGCCCTGGGCGTCCGGGTCCCCCCGCAGCTCCGGACGCGGACTCGAGTGGCCCCGGGCTGATGTTCAACGCGATGCTCCGTCCCTTCATCCCGTACGCGATCCGCGGCGCGATCTGGTACCAGGGGGAGTCGAACGCCGACGACCCGGACGCGTACCGCGAGTTGCTGCCGCTGATGATCACCAGTTGGCGTCAAGCGTGGGGCCAGGGGAACTTCCCCTTCGGGATCGTGCAGCTCGCGGCGTTCCGACCTGCATCGGATGACCCGAACCAGGGGGCGTGGGCATTTCTCCGCGACGCACAGCGGCATGCTCACCTGACCGTCCCGGAGACGGGGCTCGTCATCACCACCGACGTCGGAGCCGCGGACGACATCCACCCGCGGAACAAACAGGAAGTCGGTCGTCGGCTCGCTCTCTGGGCCCTCGCGACCGTGCACAAGAAGTGGATCGAACACACCGGCCCCACCCTCCTCGGAGTCCGTCCCTACGACGACTCCGGAGGAGGAACGCAGGTGCTTCTCTCGCACTCGCGCGAGTTGAGAACCCGGGATGGCGGACCGGTGGGAGGCTTCGGGGTCGCCGGGGAAGACGGTGTGTACCACTGGGTGGAGGCGGAGATCCGCGGTCAGTCGATCATCCTCCACCATCCGGAGGGCGAGGAGATCCGACATGTTCGGCACGCGTGGAGCGACAATCCGGTGCGGTCGAACTTGGTGAACGGAGATGGGTTACCGGCAGAGCCGTTCCGATGGGATGGCTAGGCTCGGCGCAACTCACAGATGCCGGTCCCGGACGCTCGCCCGCTGATCCACAGCTCTCCAACAAGGCTATCGTCCGGGACAGGCATCACGGCAGAGCCGCGAGCCAGTCCGATCATCGAATCCCCTACACTTCGATCAAGCCCCTGAGATAGGTCACGCACCGCCCCTCGAGGAACACCCGATCCCCTGACAGCTCCGCGATCAGATCCCCCCCGCGCCGCGAGAGCTGCCGGCAGGTGAGACGCGTCATCCCCGAGAGCTCCGCGAACCAGGGGACCCACGTCGCGTGCGCCGAACCGGTCACGGGATCCTCGTCGATCCCGAACTGCGGCGCGAAGAAGCGGCTGACGATGTCGACTTCGTTCCCCGCCGCGGCGACCCCGACCGCACCTTTCCCCAGCGCGGTGATCGCGCGGAAGTTCGGGGTCAGATCGCGCACCTCGGCCTCGTTCGCGAGGAGTGCGTAGATGTCACGCTCGGTGACCCGCACCTCCTGGGGGGGTCCCCCGAGAGCATCCGCGAGGCGATCCAGAAGCTCGCCGTCACTCTCCTCGAGGACGCCGGGTCGGGCGGGGAGGTCGAGCCGGTACCCCTTTCCCGCACGCTCGACGGTGAGGGTTCCGCTCATCGTCCCGAATCGCACCGCGTCCCGGGAAGGCGCCATCTCGGAGAGGATCACGTGCCCCGCCGCGAGCGTCGCGTGCCCACAGAGGTCCACCTCCGTTTCGGGGGTGAACCAGCGCAAGCGGTATCCGTCCTCGTCCGGGAGCAGGAACGCGGTCTCCGAAAGCTGGTTCTCGAGCGCGATCGATTGCATCAGAGCGTCTGGAAGCGGCTCCTCGAGTGGGCAGATCGCGGCGGGGTTTCCGCGGAAGAGCGCGCTCGCGAAAGCATCGACCTGGAAGATGGGGATCTGCATCGCGTTCCTTTCCCGGGCCCGAACCCCTCTCCGGGGGGACGGGCGCGGCAACGGTAACGCGTCTGCGGACGCTCCGCGAGGGACCGGGTCTCGGAAGTGGGGGGGGGGAGAATCGCTTCGAGACTCACCGACCGAACCCGACGTCCGAACTCGATCAGGCGCTAGCGCTTCGAGTCGAAGGGGATCCCCGTGAACTCGGCGTTCCCCGACAGGAACACCTCGGCCTGCTCCGGCGGGACGGGGCGGGAGAAGAGAAATCCTTGGCCGTACTTGCACCCGAGATCGCGCAGAAGTTCGAGCTGGCCGGGGGTCTCGACCCCTTCGGCGACCACCTCGAGACCGAGGCCGTGCACCAAGGCGGTGATGCTGCGCACGATCGTCAACTTTTGCTCGTTCCACTCGAGCTCGCCGATGAAGGAACGGTCGATCTTGACGATGTCGATCGGCAGTTGGTGGAGATAGCTGAGCGATGAGTACCCGGTCCCGAAGTCGTCGATGCAGATCTGCACCCCCATCTTGCGCAGCTTCTCGAACACCTTGCCGGTCTTCTCCGGGTTCTCGACGATCGCGCTCTCGGTGATCTCGACCTTGAGGAGCCCGTGGGGAAGTCCCGACGTCTGCAGCGCTTCGCGGATCATCTGGGTGACGTTGCCGAGTTCGAACTGCCGGGTCGAAAGGTTCACGCTGACGAACTTCGCGGCGCAGGTCGAGCGCGATTCGTGCCACCTGCGGATCTGGAGACACGCCTCGTTGAGGAGCCATTCGCCGAGGGGAAGGATCAGGCCGGTCTCCTCGGCGATCGGGATGAACTCGCCGGGGTTGAGCATCCCGCGCTCGGGGTGATTCCAACGGAGGAGCGCCTCGAAGCCGACGAACCTCCCGTTCACCAGATCGAGGATCGGCTGGTAGTGCAGTTCGAACTGACGCTCCTCGAGCGCCTGAACGATGTCGTTCTCGATCCGAAGGCGCTGCATCGCGTTCAAGTGCATGCTCTTGTCGAAGAACTCGTGGCGCGAACGTCCGCGTGACTTCGCCCGGTACATCGCAGTGTCGGAGTCGCGGAGGAGCTCTTCGGCGTTGTTCTCGTCCCCCATCGCGAGGGTGATCCCGATACTCGCCGAGGTGTACACCCGGTTCCCCGCGATGGTGTACGGCTCCTTGACCTTCTCCTGCAATCGGTGGGCGATACTGTCGACGAACGACTTCGAGTCGACGTTGTCGAGGATGATCGCGAACTCATCGCCGCCGAGACGGGCGATGGTGTCGAGCGACCGTTGCGGCTCCTGAGGGAGGATCCGGAGGCACTGGCGCAAGCGCGAGGCGACCTCGCGCAGGAGCTGGTCCCCGACCGCGTGACCGAGGGAGTCGTTGACGACCTTGAACCGGTCGAGGTCGAGGAAGATCACCGCGAATCTGAAATTCTCCTCGGCGCGGGCGCGCTCGATCGCCTGCTCGATCCGCTGATGGAAGAAGTTCCGGTTGGGGAGACCGGTCAACGGGTCATGGAGCGCCTCGCGCCGCAAACGAGCTTCGGCCCGCTTCATCTCGGTGACATCGGTCTGCGATCCCGCCACCCGCAGCGGCCCCCGCGACACATCGCGAATCGCCAGGCCGCGACAGAGCATCCAGCGATACTCACCCGACTTCGCTCGGATGCGATAGGTGTCCTCGAACAGGGCGGTCTTCCCCGCGAGGTGCTCGCGCAGTTTGCGGTCGACGCGCGCGCGGTCCTCGTCGTGCACCAGTTCGAGCCAAGCGTGGAGGGTCGGCTCGATCTCGTCCTCCTCGTAACCGAGCATCGTCTTCCACCGGGGGGAGTAGTAGAGCTCGTCGGTCCGCAGGTTCCAGTCCCAGAGGCCCCCGCTCGCGCCGCGCGCGGCGAGTTCGTAGCGCTCTTGGCTGATGCGCAGCCGCTCCGCGGTCTGCACCCGCAGCGCGATCTCCTGCTGGAGATCGCGGATCTTGGTCTGGAGCTGCGCGACGTGGGCGCGGTCGCGCTGGAGGATCTGGCGGAGCTGACGGATCGCGATCAGCAGGAAGGGGAGGCTGATCACCAGGCCGAGGAAGAGCGCGTAGACCATTTTGTGCTGCCAGCGCGCGGCGCCGATCGCACGGTCAAACAGCATGCAGATGTGACCGATCGGTCGCCCCTCATCGTCGCGCAGCGGCGCGGCGGCTCCGAGGGCATCCGAATCCTCGATCGACCCTTCGCGCACCATCTCACGCAGACGGTTCGGCGCGATCTCGAACGAGCGGGGAGAACTGTGGATCGGCCGGAGGAGTGGATCGAGGACCTGGATCCCCGCCACGATCGGGTAGCGCTCGTAGGTGCTGAGGAACTGCTCGAGTCCCGCTTGGTCTCCCTCGATGAGGGCCCGACGCACTCCGATCTGGGCGAAGTGCATCAACATGTCGGGCTGTTCCCACTCCGCCTGCTGGAAGGCACTGTGGGTGAGAAGCGCTTGCGTGACGTGCGCCGACGAGATCCCCAGGACCACCGAGGCCGCGAGGATCGCGATGGTCAGCCTCATCGGCCGCCCCCCCTCGCCTCGGCGAGGAAGGCGGGCTCGATCATGGCAGATCGGCGCATCGGACCTTCCCTGGAGCTCTCCCCGGGCAACCCACACTCGCCACTGCCTCCCCGAGACCGCACGGGGACGGATCGGCCGAGCGTGGACGCCCCAGTCGAGGATCGGGCGCAACCCGACCCTGTCTCTCCATCGGGCTTCCGGCGCTGGAATCTTGAGCGGGGAGGGGTAAGTTCTGGAAATCCAGAGAGATGGGACGGCTCCACGAGCTGCGGGAACGGGGTCGGAATCGGGGCTGCTCGTCGCTCGCTCCCCATCTCCGTGGAATCCTGGGATTCCGGGAAGAACCGCAAGGGGGGCGGGAACCTACCCCCCGAAGGGAAAGTGATGGTGGCAAACGCCCCTCGCTCGATCGATCCGGAGGAGCTGCTCGAGCACACCGGGTGGATGCGCGTCCTCGCCCGTGGCCTCGTCGATGACGAGGCGACTGCCGAAGACTTGGTCCAGCAGGCGTGCACGGCGGCGCTCGAGCGCCCCCCTCGCGACCGGGCCGCCCTCGGCGGCTGGCTCGCGCGGGTGGTGCGGAACCTCGCAGCTCGCGGACTTCGCGATTCATCCCGCCGGAAGCGCCGGGAACGGCACGTGGCCCGACCAGAGGCGGAAACTCCCGACCTCGGCACCGTGGTCGAACGCGCCGAGCTCCTCCGGTTGGTGATGGATGCGGTCCTCGAGCTCGACGAGCCGTTCCGCTCGACGGTGCTCCTGCGCTACCACGAGGAGCTCCCCCCGGAGCAAGTCGCGCGGCGTCTCGGCGTCTCGGTCACGACCGTCGGTACCCGGCTACACCGTGCCCTCGCTCAGCTGCGCGCTCGACTCGACCGCACCCGCGGCGGTCGCGACGCGTGGGTGGCGCTGCTCGCGCCGTGGGCGGGGCTGGCGGCGGCGGCGACCGGGGCGGCGACGGGGACGGCGAGCGCGAGTGGTCTCGGGAGTGGAGCATCGAGCTCCGTCCCGGCCGCCGCAGTCGGCGCCGCCGGGACGGCCACCGGAACTTCCCTCGCTGCCATCGGAACCCATGCCCTGTTCGGAGGGATCATCGTCATGAAGAATTCGTTCCTCGCGTCCGCCATCGCCGGCGCCATCTGTGCCGCGGTGGGATATGGCATCGGCCGCACGTCCGCGCCGCCGGCGGAGCCTCATGAAGGAGAGATCATCGTCGCCGAGGCCGAGTACACGGCGCTCGTCGATCAAGATCGAACCTGGAAAGAGACCGCCCGGGAGCTCCGGGCGCAGCGCGATGCACTCCTGAAGGAGAAAGACACGCTGGTCTCCCGGGCCGAGCGGGCGGAGAATTCCCTCGCCGCGGCGGAGGCGGAAACCGTTCCGGAAATGGCCGCCGCTGCGGTCAGATCTTCGTCCCTCGTGGTCGCTTTCGGCGAGTGGGGGAACCTCCCCGAGATCCGCGATGCCGACTGGACCGCGCTCGGGGAAACGGTGACCGCGATCAACAACATCGTCACTCCCCTCATCGACGACATCGCGGCGGGCCGGCCGGTGTCGGCATCGAGTCAGATAGACGTCCAGGTGGAGAACCAGAAGCTGGTGCGTTACGCGGTCAGCCTCATCGACAAGATCCCGTCGAACGCGCCGATGCCGGTCAACGGGGAGTTCACGCATCCGATCAACCTGATCAACTTCATCGCGGCGATGCTCGAGAACGCCGGCCTCCCCCTGTCGGAGCGCCAACGGACGCAGATCGCGGCGATCGGGAACTCGTACGACTCCGAGTACGCGGCGGTGAACGCGACCTACGGCGAGAGCACGTGGGAGCTGACCAAGATCCTCGATGAGCTCTCCTTGAAGCGCGACACGATGCTCGAGGTCGAGAACCGACTGACGGCTGACCAACTCGAGATCGTAGCGATTCCCAAGATCCAGAACCGGGTCCGGCTCGACACGCTCTCCCCGGTCAACATGGTGATCATGAACATCCAGGCGATGCTCGTCGACGAGCGATCCAAGGTGCAGTCGAGGATCCGGACCGGGCTCGTCGAGAACCTCGGGGTCCCGAGCGAGTTGCTCGATGGAAACACCGATCTCCTCGCGCGCTACGAGCAGGACCTCGACTCGATCCTCGCCCCGGTCCAGCGCGAGACGGCGGAGTTCCTGCACCTCGATGACATCCTGGTCGCGGGTCGGGCGCAGGAACGACTGCTCGCCGATCTGGTGGCCCGCGAGACGCTCACCGAGGAACTCCTGGCGTCGATCGGCAGCCTCCAGGCGTGGGCGATCCCGCAGGTGGTGGCGGCGGCGGAGACGCCGTAGCGACCGCTGACGATCCTTCGCATTCTCGGGACTGGCCCCGCGGCGATACCGCGAGCCAGTCCCGAACTGTTATCCTGTCGGCATGCGCATCACACCCATCCCCACCCTGCTGGCGGTACTCCTCGCACTTTCCACCATCGCCTTCACCGACGACGACAAGGTCGCCCTCTTCGACGGCGGTTCTCTCGACGGCTGGACCGGCGACCCCACCCTCTGGCGCGTCGAGAACGGCGTGCTGATCGGCGAGGGCCCGGGTGGCGGACCGATCGCGAAGAGCGGCTACCTCTTCCACACCTTCGAAGCGGGGGACTTCACCCTCGAGGCGGAGGTGCGTCTCACCGGCGGCAACTCCGGGATCCAGTACCGCAGCGAACCGACCGACGACGGCGATGCGATCGGTCCCCAGGCCGACCTCGACGCCGCGAACAGCTACTCGGGGATCCTGTACGAGGCGGGAGGGCGCGCGATCCTCGGCCGCCGTGGGGTGATCACGCACGCGAACGAACAGGGCGGGACCACGGTCGCGGAACTCGGCGATCCGAAGGAGGCCGCGGCCGCCCATCGCCCGGGGGAGTGGACGCGCATCCGAGTGATCGCAATCGGCGACTACATCCGGCACGAGATCAACGGAGTCCCCACCTGCGAGGTGATCGATCGATCGCAGAGTG
Organism: Planctomycetota bacterium; assembly: GCA_032128395.1. Lineage (GTDB taxonomy): Bacteria > Planctomycetota > UBA8108 > UBA1146 > UBA1146 > JAQBGV01. Next base: position 20,837 of record JAQBGV010000048.1, read on the forward strand.
CGCGCCGCCGTGGTCGGTTCGCGATCCAGCTGCACGCGGGGGGAGCGATGAAGATCGAGGTGCGCTCGCTCGTCGTCACCCCCTTCGAGCCGCTCGCGTCTCCCGCCGAACTTCGCGAGCCCGATCGCGGTCCGACGACCGTTCTCCCCGGGGACGAAGCGACCCCGCGTTGGATCTGGGGGAGCGAGACGGCGGGGGACGGAGAGCGGTGCGTCCTCGGAATCGATGTCCGGTTCCCCAAACCGGTACGCCATATCCGTGGGATGGCGAGCGGCGACAATCGATTCACTCTCACTCTCGGGGGCGCACCACTCGCCGAAGGAACCGACTGGTCGAAGCCGACCCAGTTCGAGATCGGTGCACCTCCCGCCTCGGAGCTCGAATTGCGCGCGACGGTCGAGAACGAAGGCGGCCCCGCCGGCTTCGCACTTCGCCTCGTCGTCGACTACCAGGACGGCACGAGCGGAACGATCGTCACCGACGACCGATGGCGGGTCCAGGGCGCGGGAGAGTGGGGGTGGGCCCAGGTCCTCGGGCCCGTGGGGCCAGCGACCCCTCCCTGGGGCGATGTCTTCGCAGAGCGCGTCGCCCCTCAGCCGGCCGACTGGGAGCTCCCTCCCGGGTTCGCCGCAGAACTCCTCTATTCGGCCGCCCCGGGGGAGGGAAGTTGGGCTGCGATGGTGGTCGAGGGCCCCCGCCGCATCATCGTCTCGCCGGAGTCGGGGGAGCTCTTCCGCATCGTTCTGCCGGAGGAGCCGGGTGGGGAAGTGCGCACCGAGCCGGTCGCCGAAGGGATCGGCAACGCGCAGGGGTTCTGCTTCGCGAACGACGCATTGTTCGTCCACGTCACCGACACTCCGGAGCGCGGCGGCGGGTTGTGGCGACTGGAAGACACGGACGGCGACGGCTTCTTCGAGACCAAGAAGCAGTACGGCAGCTACGGCGTCCGCAACGAACACGGGGTGCACGGAATCGCACTCGGCCCCGATGGGTGGCTCTACCTCGCGATCGGGAACCACGTCCCCCTTCCCGCCGAGCTCTCGAGGACCGACCCCTACCGCAACTTCGCCGAGGACACGCTGCTGCCGCGGATCGAGGACCCGAACGGCCACGCGGTGGGGATCCGCGCGCCGGCGGGACAGATCGTGCGAGTCAGCTCCGATGGTGCGCGCTGGGAACGGGTCGCCGGCGGATTTCGCAACGCATACGACCTGGCGTTCCACCTCGACAACGAGCTCTTCACCTACGACGCGGACATGGAGTGGGACCTCGGCGCGCCCTGGTACCGCGCCCCGCGGGTGATCCACGTCGTCTCCGGCGCCGAGATCGGCTGGCGCTCGGGGAACGGCAAGTGGCCGGATGGGATCCCCGACGCGGTCGAGCCGGTGGACGAGACCGGCATGTCGTCGCCGACCGGCGTCGCCTCCGCGCTGGGGAGCACTTTCCCCGGCCGGTGGGGGCGAGCGCTGTTCATCGGCGACTGGGCGTACGGCCGGATCCTCGCGGTCCACCTCGACGACGAGCAGGGTGCGACGTTCCGCGGACTGTCCGAGACCTTTTGTCGCGGCACCCCGCTCAACATCACCGACCTCGAGTTCGGGCGAGATGGAGCGCTCTATCTGACGACCGGCGGCCGTGGTTCCCAGAGCGGGCTCTATCGGATTCGCGTCGTCGATCGGGAGCTGGCATCGAAGGGAGAGCCCGCTCCTCCGCTGACGGAAAAGGGCTCCACGGCGCGCGAGCACCGGCGTTCCCTGGAGGCGCTCCACCGCATCCCGGATCCGGCGCGCCTCGATGAGATCTGGGGGAGCCTCTGGCACCAGGATCACGCCATCCGCTACGCCGCGCGCGTCGCCCTCGAGCGACTCCCCGTCGATCTCTTTCGAGACCGCGTGCTCGCCGCCAGGGATGATGCCCCGCCCGACTCCCGCACGCGGAGGCTCGCCTGGCTCGCACTCGTGCGCACGGGAACCGATGCCGATCGCGCCGCTGTCGCGACCCAGCTCGCCGAGCTGCCACCCCCGGAGGAGGGTCGGCCCTCGATGATCGAGTTGCGGATCGCCCAGCTGATCGTCACCCGCAGCGAAAGTCTCGCCCCGGGCACGCGCCTCTCGTTGCTCACCCGGTTCGACCCGCTCTTCCCTCTCTCGACGGGAGGTGTCGGGCTCGAGAGCAGACTCCTCAGCGAACTCCTCGCCGCCCTCCGCGCACCGGGACTTCGCGATCGACTTCTCGCGATGCTCGACCAGAACGGCCCCACCGTGGGGCTCCACATCGCGAGCGTTCTCCGGACCCTCGATGAACCTTGGGGAGAAATGGCGCGCGAACGACTCGAGCAGGCGCTGCCCACCATCGAGCAACAACTCGGCGGTCATAGCCTGAAGGGGTACATCGAGCGGATCACCGCGGAGCTGCGCACCCGGGCCGGGATGCCCGCAGCACCGGAGGTGCAGGCGCCGGTGATCACCATTCCGGACCGCGTGCGCGAATGGACCGAGACCCAACTCGTCGCGCTCACCGCCAAACCTCCCGGCGACGACGACCCCGCGCGCGGCCGAAACGCCTACGAGAAGGCGCTCTGCCGCCATTGCCACCGGCGTGGTGACTTCGGCGGTGGGATCGGTCCCGACCTCACCGGCACCGCGGGCCGCTACACCGCCTCAGACCTGGTCCGGGCAATTGCGGACCCGTCACACGACATCTCGAGCCAATACGAGTGGACCGAACTCGAGACCGACGACGACCTCTTCCTCGGCCGAGTGCTGTTCGAGGACGAAGACCGCATCGAGATCAACACGACCGCCTTCGGCTACGAACGCAGCACAGTCCGGAAGAGCGCGGTGGTCCGTCGGCAGCCGAGTCCGGTCTCGTCGATGCCGCCCGGCCTGATGGACGCTCTCGACGAAGCGGAAGCGGGCGCGCTCCTGCGATGGCTGCTCCTCCCATGAGGAGTTCGGACTCGATGAAGATCGACCCAACTATCTGGGAACGCCCGGTCGACGGGACGAACCTCGCCCCAGGGACGCTCGGGGAGCAGCTCGGGGACGAGGTCGACCTCTTCGTCTTCCTGCGTCACTTCGGCTGAGTGTTCTGTCGCGAGGCCGTGGCGGCGCTGCGGCAAGAGAACGGAGCGAACCCGGAGTACCCGCGCATTCTCTTCTTCCATCTCGGATCACCCAAGGAGGGAAACCAGTTCCTCGAGGCGGAGTGGGCGGAGGCGCGGGCGGTCAGCGATCCCGAAGCGGGGTTCTACGACGCGTTCTCGTTCGGGCGAGGTCGGATCGGGCAGATCATCGGATTCGCTGCCCTGCGCAGCGGCTTCCAGGCGTGGCGCAAGGGGCACCGCCTCGGGAAGCCGGTCGGAGATACGAGACGGATGTCCGGGGTCGTCGCGATCCGAGACCGGCAGCTGATCTGGCGGCACGAGTACCGCCACGGGGGAGATCACCCCGACTTCGCGAACATCCCGGCCGAACTCGAGAGGGCGGACCCGCGCTGAGCGGTCCGCGCGATGCTCGGGGATCGCGCTGGAACCGAGAGGGGAGATCCCCCCGGGCCCCGGAACCGCTCGAGAGCCCGGCAGCCAATTCCTCGCTCTGGGACGATCGGATCCGAGAATCGATCGGGATCCCGCTCGTGCGCGAGGAGTATGCCGGCGCCATTCCGAGTCCACTCCTCAGTTGCGGTGTCGAAGCCACCTCCGCTACCCTGCTCTGCGGCAATCCCCCGTCCGTGCCTATCGATAGCGATGACGTCGAAGGGAGACTGGATCGATGGAACATGGTGAGACTCCGAACCGGCTCTGGATCGGTTCTCGACTGCTGCTCCTCCTCGCGTTCGCCGCGGGTTCGTCGCTCGCGACTCTACGCGCCACTCCCGCCGACGACTTGAAGCTGCTCGAGCAGAAACTCGGACGTGCGATTCAGAGCCAGGACGTGAGCGTGGCGGAGGCCGCGATCGATGGCCTCGCCGAGGTCGCGAGTGAACGAGCGATCGAATTGATCGTCGTCGCGATGCTCAAGATTCAGTCGAGCGAGGTGTTCGACTACGGCGTCGCAGCGCTCGTCAAACTCGGCAGCGAGAAGCTCTCGCCGAAGTTCGAGTCGGCCTTCACCGATCGGAAAGCGTCGGCCGAGGAGCTCGGAGTCGTGATGGTGGTCGCGGCGAAGCTCCCGGATGAGCGCTCCGAAGGGTGGCTGGTCACGGGACTCCGGCACGAAAGTGGACTCGTCGCACGTCTCGCGATCGACGGTGCGAGAGAACGGCACTCGAAGGGGGCGATCCCGATCCTGATCGAGCTCCTCGAGGAGCGGGGGGTCGACAAGGACTCGATCGCGTACGAGGCCCGACAAGCCCTGATCTTCCTCACGAGACGAAACTTCGACAGCGGCGAAGACTGGCGAAAGTTCTGGGACAGCCATCGAGATGGCTTCGATCCCAAGAACCCCGGGGAGGGCGATGGTCAGACCGGGGTCGTCCTCCTCGACCCGGACGCGCCGGAATTCTTCGGCGTGAAGATCGTCAGCGACAAGGTCGCGTTCGTCATCGACATCTCCGGCTCGATGGTCCAGTTCGACCCCGGAGGAGGGGGAGGTTCCTGGGAGAGCCGCCAGCGGATCACTCGGACGAAGTACCAACTCGCGAAAGCGATCCAGGAGCTCTCGAAGGGCTCGTACTTCAACGTCATCGCCTTCAACGAGGAGATCGATCTGTTCCAGAAGCAGCTGGTCCCCGCGAACAGCGGGCAGAAGAAGAAGGCCCTCGGTTTCGTGAACAACCTGATCGCTGACCGGGGGACCGACACGGGGCTCGCCTTGGAGGCGGCGTTCCAGGATCCCCGCGTGGACACGATCGTCCTGTTGTCCGACGGTTCCCCCCACACGCCGGCCGGGAAGCCGGAGGTCCTGATGCCGCTCGTCGAGCAACAGCTCACGGACCTGAACCGCCTCCGCAAGGTCCGCGTCTACACCTTCGGGTTCTCCGGGCAGGGCGAGTGGCCGCCCGGCTCCAAGTACAAGAACTACCCGATGCCGGAGCCGGGAGAGCTCGAGGCGTTCCTCAAGAGGCTCGCCGAGAAAAACCGAGGAACGTATACGCGGATCGACTGATGCGGGCTGCTAGGCCCGCTCGGTCTGGACTATCCGCCGAATCGACTCGATGAGCTCACGGCGTCGGATCGGTTTCGGCTCGAAATCGTCGCAACCGGCATCGAGTGACCTCTGCCGATCCGCGTCCATCGCATTGGCGGTCAGGGCGATGATCGGGGCACGGTATCCCTCGCTGCGAAGACGGACGGTGGCTGCGTACCCATCGAGGACCGGCATCTGCATGTCCATCAGGATCACATCGAAGGGCCCTTCTGCGGAGAGTACGATATCGACCGCGATCTGCCCGTTCTCGGCGACCGCGACGTCGGCCCCGGCTCGCTCGATGAGGTGGGTGATGATCTCGCGATTGTCCGGTCCGTCCTCCACGACGAGGATGCGGAGGCCCGTTAGAGGCTTCCCCTCCTCGGGGGGGGAAGGAGCCGTCGCCGGAGCCGGGTCGAGGGAGTAGGTCCCCGCGAACGGCCCGTCCTTCGACAAGCCGGTGTCGAATGTCGCCGCGAAGGTGGTACCCCGCCCGGGGGTGGTCCGAACCAGCTCGACATCTCCCCCGAGGAGCCGCGCGAGACGACGGCTGATCGTCAGCCCCAGACCAGTCCCGCCGTGGCTGCGGGTCGTGCTCGAGCAAGCCTGGGAGAAGGGGCGGAAGATCCGATCCGCTTCCTCGGGGGAGATTCCGATCCCCGTGTCGGTGACCTCGACCCGGAGGATTCCTCGACCGTGAGCCTTGCTGTGTCGGGTGGTGACTCGGACCTCACCCTTGGGGGTGAACTTGATCGCGTTTCCGAGCAAGTTGATGAGCACCTGTTTCAGGCGGACCGGATCGCTCTCGACCGTTTCTGGGACCTGGCCGCGGTACTCGAACTCGAGCGCGATCTCTGCGGCATCGCTGCGCACTTGCATCAGACGATGCACTTCCCCGAGCAGCTCGGGGAGCGAGAGCGGAACCTTCTCCACCTCGACTTGGGCGGCCTCGATCTTCGAGAGGTCGAGGATGTCGTTGAGGATCTGCAGGAGGTGCTCTCCGTTGCGGAGGATGGATCCGACCGAGCTCTGTCCCGCGGGGCTCGACTCGGAGCTCTGCAGCATCTCCGCGAACCCGAGGATCGCCGTCAGCGGGGTCCGGATCTCGTGGCTCATGTTGGCGAGGAACTCGCTCTTCGCCTCGTTCGCAGCCTCGGCCTCGGCCCTCGCTCGCCGCAGGACGTTCTCGCCTCTCACTCGATCGGTGATGTCCCGGATGATCCCCGTGATCCGCTCGCGACCAGCCACGGAGACCGGGCCGACCATGAACTCGCACGGGAACTCCCGGCCATGGCGGTGATTTCCAGTGCAGAGGAACCCATGGGGGTATGCGGTCGTCGTCGCCTCTCCGACCGGAGGCGCACCCCCGGCCTCGATCTGGATCAGCCCCGAGATCCCCCGCCCGACCACCTCGATCGCCGAGTACCCGAACAGCGTCTCGATCGCGGCGTTCGCGCTTTCGATGCGACCATCGTCGTCGATCGTCACGATCGCATCGGGAACGGCGTCCAGGATCGCTCTGCTGAGCGCCTCCGTCTCGGTCTTTGCGCGTTCCGCAATCGCACGACGCTGGTGGCTCTGCTCCACCTCTTCCTGCGTCTCGTCCCTTTCGATCTCACCGCCGACCCACTGCGACATCAAGGTCAGCAGCTCGAGGTGGAACGGCGAGTACGGATCGGGGCGGGGTACGAGGTCCGCGAAGCTCAGCGTGCCGATGATCCGCCCGCGGACCCGGACCGGCGCACCGAGCGAAGCCTCGAAGTTGGGCAGCCCGTAGCAGGGATCGGTCTCGAAGTCGCCGCGCTCCGTGAACCCCATCGCCGCTCCCGCGGTGCAGATCGTCTCGCAGCGCGTCCCCGCTCCGAAGTAGGTATCACCGACCGGGGGTGGAGTCGTTCCGGGGGCGCCGCGTGCGGCCTCGACACGGAACTGGGCACCGTCGCGGCGGGTGAGCACCCCGATCGCCGAGCCGAAAAGCTGGCAACCGGCCCCGAGGAGCCGATCCACCCGCTCGAGGAACGGATCCTGGCTCGGAAGCGTGCACCGGCCCAGGAGCCGCAATGACTCGGTCGGGTCTGGCATCATTCACCCGAAGATCGGGGACGAACCACGCGGCTCTGTCCCGTCATACCCCCCCCTGACGGACCACACTCTGTCTATCGGTCCGGGCCTCGGCGGAACGGAGCAAATCCGCGACGTCGGAGGGAGGCGGGTGCGAGTCTCAATGCTGGAAAAGTCGCGGGGAGGCGGGGCGCGGCGGAGCAGAGAGTCGCCCCCGTGCCGCCCCCTCTCGTCCCATCGATGTCACTTGCGGCTCTGTTCTCCACCCGCGGGACGATCCGCCGAGGGGAGCACCGACACTCGGAGCTGCGTCGGGTGCTCACGGGAGCGATGGACCCGCTGCATCGCGACGACGAAGTCCTCTTCGGTCGCCCCGAGATAGATGTTCTCCACGTAGCGGTGCGGGTTCCGATCGACGAGGGGGAACCACGTGCTCTGGATCTGGATCATGATCCGGTGCCCCCGCTTGAAGTCGTGGCAGACATCCTGCAACTCGAGTTTCACCAAGGTTGGTTCGTTCGGGGTGAAGGGCTCGGGAAACTCGTAGCTGTTCCGGAAGCGGCCGCGGATCACCTCGCTGCGGATCATCATCTCGTAGTTGCCCATGCGGAGGTCGGTCGGATTGGGATCGGGGTCCTTCGTGTCGGGAGGGAGGACGTCGATCACCTTCACCACCCAGTCGGAGGCAGAGCCGGTGGTGGAGACCCAGAGGTGCGCTTCGATCGGGCCGACGAGGGTCACGTCCTCGTCGAGGACCTCGGTCTGGTAGGTCACGACATCGGGGCGCCGGGAGGCGAAGCGCTGGTCCGCGGTCATGTACTCGCGCGTCATCCCCTTGGAGATCACTTCCGTGAACGGAACGGGGTGCTTCGGATCGCTGATGTACTGGTCGAACCCCTCGGTCTTCGGCGGACTCCAGCCGAGCGCCCCATCCTCACCGATGTACAGAGTGCGCGCCTGGGCTTCCGCCGGCGGCCAGTGGTCGAACTGTCGCCAACGGTTCGCTCCGGTCTCGAAGACGGTCGCCTCGGGCAGGTCGGGGTTCTTCTCCCCTTTCAGGTGGTGTCGGAAGAAGGGCCACTCGACGTTTTCGCGATACCACTCCGAGGCGTTGAAGCCGAACTGGGCGTTTCCGAGCGAGCTCCCGTCACTGCTCGCCCAACCCCCGTGGGCCCAGGGACCCATCACCAAGGCGTTCCAAGTGCTGGGGTTGTTCCGCTCTGCGTCGCGATAGATCTTCAGCGCGCCGTACAGGTCCTCGGCGTCGAACCAACCGCCGACCGTGAGGACCGCGCAGTGGATGTTCTTCAGGTGCGGCAAGAGGTTGCGCGACTGCCAGAACTCGTCGTAGTTCGGGTGTGCACAGATGTCGTTCCAGAATGCGACCTCGCTCTTCAGGTACTTCTCGTTCGCGTTCTTCAGAGGACCCATGTCGAGGAAGAACTGATATCCGTCTGGAGTGCCGTGATCGATGCCATCGTTCCCCTCGGTCGTCGGCCCCGGCCGCGACTTCCCGAACGACGAGAGGAAGTTGAACCCGTGGGGGAGGAAGAGCGCCCCGTGGTGGTGGAAGTCGTCCCAGAACCAGTCGGCGATCGGAGCCTGCGGCGACACCGCCTGGAGCGCCGGGTGGGAGTCGATCATCCCCGCCGCGGTGTAGAACCCCGGATAGGAGATTCCCCACATTCCGACGCGCCCGTTGTGCCCGTCGACGTGCCCGAGCAACCAACCGATCGTGTCGTAGGTGTCGGTGCTCTCGTCGATCTCCTTCTTCGAGGTCTTCTCGGCGACGTGCGGGCGCATGTTCACGAAGGTGCCCTCGGACATGTACTTTCCGCGCACATCCTGGAAGACGAAAATGTACCCATCTTTTGCGTACTGGAAGTGCGGACCGAGTCGCGTGCGGGACTGGTCGGCGCCGTAGGGACTACAGCTGTAGGG